>CAUSCX010000012.1:0-33528 GCA_963530385.1 uncultured Streptococcus sp.
ACCTTCATTATATCACAAGGGGAGTCTTTTTGCGCTCTTTTGAGTTTTCGTATAAGAAATCGATAGACAAAGTCTTGATTTCGTAGTCCCAGCGCCGCGAGGATGATTAGGAGCTTTTTGGAGTCTAAAAGACGAACAAAAAGTTCAATCAGCTACCGCGTCAAATTATGATTGATAATAAAAAGTGAGGTCGGGATCTTTTTGTCCCAACCTCTTTTTAGGTGACTAGCATTTTTTTGACCTAGTTTTTATGTTATTTACCCAGACAAAATTGGCTGAACAACTGTGTAATGAGTTCATCTGGTGCAGCATCTCCTGTAATTTCTCCAAGAATTTCCCAGGTTCGAGTTAAATCAACTTGAAGCAGATCAACTGGCATGCCCAGCTCAAGACCTTCGTTAACTGCTTGTAAGCTTTCGACTGCCTTTTCAATTAATGAAATATGACGGGCGTTGGATAGATAGGTAGCATCTTGTTCGACCAAGCCTGCGTTTTCAAAGAAGAGGTTGTTAATCCGTTCTTCAATCTTATCAATGTTTTGATTTTTGAGGACCGAAATACGGATGACATCTTCAGGAAGTTCCTGAGTTTCAATAGCTTTTGGTAAATCTGTCTTGTTAAGAAGAATAATACGGTTGGTATCTTGGCTGATTTCAAGAAGTTGTCGGTCTTGGGCAGTTAGAGGTTCGCTGGCGTTTAAGACAAGTAGTACCAAGTCAGCTTCCTTGAGGGCTTTTTTGGAGCGCTCAACCCCGATCTGCTCGACGATATCATCCGTCTCACGAATACCTGCAGTATCAATCAATTTCAGAGGAACACCGTTGATGTTGACGTATTCTTCAATGACATCTCGGGTAGTACCTGCAATATCCGTTACAATAGCCTTGTCTTCACGTAGTAGGTTGTTGAGTAGGCTAGATTTTCCAACGTTGGGACGACCAATGATAGCCGTTGAAATCCCTTCACGTAGGATTTTACCACGACGAGCTGTTCTAAGGAGGTTGATTAGTAATTGCTCAAATTCCAATGTTTTCTCTCGGACAACAGCAGTAGTGGCTTCTTCAACATCGTCGTATTCAGGATAGTCAATATTAACCTCTACTTGTGCCAGTGTATTGAGAATTTCCTGGCGCGTATTGTTAATGAGGTCAGATAAAGAACCGTCTAGTTGCTTGACTGCAATATTCATGGCCTTGTCTGTCTTGGCACGGATGATATCCATAACAGCCTCGGCCTGAGTCAAGTCTACACGACCGTTAAGGAAGGCACGCTTGGTAAATTCTCCAGGTTCTGCCATGCGAGCCCCTTCACGGATAGCCAGCTGGAGAATTTCATTGGTTACGGCGATTCCACCATGGGTGTTAATCTCGATAATGTCTTCACGAGTGAAGGTCTTTGGAGACTTCATAGCTCCAACCATGACCTCGTCCATGACTTTCCCTGTCACAGGATCAACAATGTGGCCGTAGTTAAGTGTATGGCTGTCAACCTTGCTCAAGTCTTTACCTTTAAAAATTTTCTGGGCGATAGCAAAGCTATCTGTTCCGCTTAAACGAACAATCCCAATAGCACCTTCACCAAGTGGAGTGGAGATTGCTGCAATGGTATCAAATTCCCGTGTAATCATTTCAATTCCTTTATAGTTTATTTGTTTGTATAGACTAATATCTCTTAAAATTGTAACAAAATATAGTGTTTTATTCAACGAATGGCACTTATAAAGAAAAGCCTAAGCAGATTGCTTAAGCTTTACTTAGTGCGCATTTCGCCTTGTGGGAAATAGGTTCCTTCAGGCATATCGTTGATAATGACATGAACAGCAGATTGAGGTGCACCAGTGTTGCGAACCACAGCTTCCGTTACTTCCTTAGCTAGGGCTTTCTTTTGCTCTAGCGTGCGTCCTTCAAATAAATCGATGCGTACAAATGGCATAATTGCGTCCTCCACTAGTTATTTGATTTCTTCTATTTTACCACAATTTGCCGTTTAAAGCTTTGAGAAAATATGGTATACTAGAATGTAGCAAAAATTTAGAAATGGACGTGAAATAGAAGCATGGCACAGTTGTATTATCGTTATGGGACTATGAACTCAGGAAAAACGATTGAGATTCTCAAAGTAGCCTATAACTATGAGGAGCAAGGAAAGGGAGTTGTGATTATGACTTCGGCTCTGGATACGCGTGACGGTGTTGGCTATGTTTCAAGTCGGATTGGGATGAAGAGACCAGCAGTTGCTATTGAGGAAACAACGGATATCTTTGGATTTATCCGAGATTTACCTGAAAAGCCTTACTGTGTACTTGTTGATGAAGCCCAGTTTTTAAAGCGTCACCATGTTTACGACCTAGCTCGTGTTGTGGACGAGTTAGATATACCTGTCATGGCATTTGGTTTAAAAAATGACTTTCGTAATGAACTATTCGAAGGTTCAAAATATCTTCTGCTCTTAGCAGATAAGATTGACGAAATCAAGACCATTTGCCAGTATTGCAAGAAAAAAGCGACCATGGTCTTGCGTACGCAGAATGGTCTGCCAGTTTATGATGGTGAGCAGATCCAGATAGGTGGCAATGAAACCTATATCTCGGTTTGCCGTAAACATTATTTTGCACCACTGATAACATCCAAAAAGGAACAAGACTATGACAATTGAACTAAGAGATGTTACAATGGAAAATTATTTTGATGTTCTGAATTTGGATGTTAAGGAATATCAAAAACAATTTATTGCTACCAACGCAATTAGTTTAGCTGAAGCATATGTCTACACAAAAAATGGAGATTTTGTGGCTCCATTGGCAGTTTATGATAATGATGCAATCATAGGTTTTGTGATGTTAGCTTATGATAAAAAAATCGGAATTAGTAATGGAAATTATTTACTTTTTCGTTTCATGATTGATAAGCATTTTCAAGATCAAGGATATTTTAAACCAATTATGGATAAGGTGCTAGACTATGTTCGGACAGCGCCAGCAGGTTTATCCAATAAACTTTGGTTGTCTTATGAACCAGAAAATGAACATGCAAGATCTTGTTACCTCAGTTATGGATTTAAAGAAACTGGGGAAATATTTGAGAACGAAGTAGTAGCAATCTATGATTTAACAATTGAGAAATAAGGAGAAAAAATGAACATCTATGATCAACTACAAGCTGTAGAAGACCGTTATGAAGAGTTGGGAGAATTGCTGAGTGACCCGGATGTGGTCTCTGATACCAAACGTTTCATGGAGCTTTCAAAAGAAGAAGCTTCTACTCGTGATACCGTAACAGCCTACCGCGAATACAAACAAGTCCTTCAAAATATCATTGATGCCGAAGAGATGATTAAAGAATCAGGCGGAGATGCGGACTTGGAAGAAATGGCCAAACAAGAATTGAAAGACGCTAAGGCTGAAAAAGAAGAATACGAAGAAAAACTGAAGATCTTGCTCCTTCCTAAAGATCCAAACGATGACAAGAACATCATCCTTGAAATACGTGGAGCTGCAGGTGGTGATGAAGCAGCCCTCTTTGCTGGCGATTTGTTAACTATGTACCAAAAATATGCTGAAGCTCAAGGCTGGCGCTTTGAAGTCATGGAAGCATCTATGAACGGTGTCGGTGGTTTCAAAGAAGTAGTTGCTATGGTATCTGGTCAATCTGTTTACTCTAAACTCAAGTATGAGTCTGGTGCTCACCGTGTACAGCGCGTCCCTGTGACAGAAAGCCAAGGGCGTGTCCATACCTCAACAGCAACTGTCCTTGTCATGCCTGAAGTCGAAGAAGTAGAATACGATATTGATCCCAAAGACCTTCGTGTGGATATCTACCACGCTTCTGGTGCTGGTGGACAGAACGTCAACAAGGTTGCGACTGCCGTTCGTATCGTTCACTTGCCAACCAATATCAAGGTTGAAATGCAGGAAGAACGTACCCAGCAGAAAAACCGTGAAAAAGCTATGAAGATCATCCGTGCGCGTGTGGCAGACCACTTTGCTCAAATTGCCCAGGATGAGCAGGACGCAGAGCGTAAGTCTACTATCGGTACTGGTGACCGTTCAGAACGTATCCGTACTTATAACTTCCCACAAAACCGTGTGACAGACCACCGTATCGGCTTAACCCTTCAAAAACTAGATACGATTTTGTCTGGTAAACTCGATGAAGTTGTGGATGCCTTGGTTCTTTATGATCAAACGCAAAAATTGGAAGAATTAAACAAATAATGAAATTAGCTCAAATTTTTAAGGATTTTGAGGAAAAGTTAATAGCACAGGGAGAGGAAGCAGAAAGCCTCTCCTTTGTCTATCGTAGCCAGAAAAATCTATCTTTTACAGACTTCGTCTTTGCTCTTCAGCATGAAGCTTCAGTGGAGGAAAGCAAGTTTTTAGAGGAGATTTACACGAAACTAGCAAATCATATACCCGCCCAGTACATTGTCGGTCATGCTGAATTTTTTGAGATGCAGTTAAAAGTAGATGAGCGGGTCTTGATTCCTCGACCAGAGACAGAAGAGTTGGTGGAGCTCACCCTGGCTGAGAATCCAAAGGAAAATCTCAAAGTTCTGGATATCGGAACAGGGAGTGGTGCTATTGCTCTTGCCTTAGCTAAAAATAGACCTGATTGGACAATCACAGCTGCCGATATTTCTCAGGATGCTTTGGATTTGGCGATGGAAAACGCTAATAATCAAGGTCTAACATTATCTTTTATTAAATCTGACTGTTTCTCCGAAATTTCTTCAAAATATGATATAATTGTATCCAATCCACCTTACATATCTCGAGTAGATGAGGCAGAAGTAGGTTTGAATGTTCTCCATTCAGAGCCGCATTTAGCCCTCTTTGCAGATGAGGATGGTCTAGCAATCTATCGCAGAATTGCGGAAGAATCAAAGGACTATCTAAATGATGGTGGTAAGATTTATCTTGAAATTGGCTACAAACAAGGACAAAGGGTTCCAGCTCTTTTCAAGGAGAATTTTCCCGAAAAGCGAGTTCGTACTCTGAAAGACCAATTTGGTCAAGATAGGATGGTTGTTGTTGATGATGGAGAAAATTAAGCGAGAGTTGGAAAAAGGTGGAGCTGTAGTTTTGCCAACAGAGACTGTTTATGGTCTCTTTGCAAAAGCTTTGGATAAAAAGGCTGTTGACCATGTTTATCAGCTTAAACGTCGCCCTAGAGATAAGGCGCTCAATCTCAATGTCGCAAGTTTAGACGATATCTTGAACTTTTCTAAGAATCAACCACCTTATCTCAATAAACTGGTTGAAAGTTTTTTGCCAGGCCCTTTGACCATTATCTTAGAAGCTAATGACAAGGTTCCTTACTGGGTCAATTCAGATTTGATGACTGTTGGATTTCGCATGCCGAGTCATCCAGTAACTCTGGACTTGATTCGTGAGTTTGGCCCCTTAATCGGACCTTCTGCCAATATCTCAGGGCAATCAAGTGGAGTAGATTTTCACAAGATTCTTCAAGATTTTGACCAAGAGGTCTTGGGACTAGAAGACGATGCTTTTTTAACAGGTCAGGATTCGACTATTTTAGACCTATCTGGTGACAAGGTGAAGATTCTACGCCAAGGAGCGATTACTCGAGAAGATATCCTTGCCAAGATACCAACAATTCCTTTTGAGGAGGTATAATATGCTACGTGATTTGAAAACAACAGATGTTGCAGCTATTTGTGAGATTAACAAAAAAGCTTTAGGTTATTCGTTTAGTTTAGAGGAAACGGCTAGTCAACTAGCTAAGTTATCTCAAGACTCCCATCACTACCTACTGGGTTTCGAGGATTCGACCAGCCATGACTTACTTGGTTATGTTCATGCCGAGGTTTATGAATCCCTTTATTCAAAACCAGGTTTTAATATTCTAGCTTTAGCTGTTTTGCCTCAAACACAGGGTCAGGGTATCGGAAAAACTTTGCTCCAAGGATTGGAACAAGAAGCAAAAAACCGAGGCTATAACTTTATTCGCTTAAATTCTGCAGACCATCGTCTGGGTGCCCATGCATTTTACGAAAAAGTTGGTTATACTTGCGATAAAGTGCAGAAACGGTTTATTCGCATTTTTTAGTTTGATTTTATATTTTTGTTGTAAAAACAAACTAAAGACCTGTCACACTATAAAGGAGAAGACCTATGATTTTTGACAAAGATGATTTTAAAGCTTATGATGCAGATCTTTGGAATGCCATTGCCAAAGAAGAGAAGCGCCAACAAAACAATATTGAGTTAATCGCGTCTGAAAATGTCGTTTCTAAAGCAGTTATGGTGGCTCAAGGGTCTATCTTGACCAATAAATACGCCGAAGGTTACCCAGGACGTCGCTATTATGGTGGTACTGATGTAGTAGATATCGTTGAAAGTCTAGCTATTGAACGTGCAAAAGAAATCTTCGGTGCCAAGTTTGCCAATGTCCAACCTCACTCAGGAAGTCAAGCCAACTGTGCAGCATACATGGCTTTGGTTGAGCCAGGTGATACGGTAATGGGAATGGATTTGGCAGCAGGTGGTCACTTGACCCACGGAGCTCCTGTAAGCTTCTCTGGTCAAACCTACAACTTTGTTTCTTATAGTGTTGATCCTGAGACTGAACTCTTGGACTTTGATGCTATCTTGAAACAAGCACAAGAAGTGAAACCAAAATTAATCGTAGCAGGAGCTTCAGCTTATTCTCAAATTATTGATTTTTCAAAATTCCGTGAAATTGCAGATGCTGTTGGTGCTAAACTTATGGTCGATATGGCGCACATTGCTGGTTTGGTTGCTGCAGGTCTTCATCCAAGTCCAGTCCCTTATGCACATATTACAACTACAACGACCCACAAAACCCTTCGTGGACCACGTGGTGGTTTGATTTTGACTAATGACGAAGATCTTGCTAAGAAGATTAATTCTGCTATTTTCCCAGGTATCCAAGGTGGGCCATTAGAGCACGTTGTTGCTGCTAAGGCTGTTGCCTTCAAAGAGGTATTGGATCCAGCTTTCAAAGAATATGCAGCAAATGTTATTAAGAACAGCAAGGCTATGGCTCAAGTCTTCTTGCAAGACCCTGATTTCCGTATTATCTCTGGTGGGACAGAAAATCACCTCTTTCTAGTTGATGTAACTAAGGTTGTAGAAAACGGAAAAGTTGCTCAAAACTTGCTAGATGAGGTCAATATTACCCTAAATAAAAACTCAATCCCTTACGAAACTTTGTCACCATTTAAGACAAGTGGTATTCGTATCGGAGCAGCAGCAACAACTGCACGTGGTTTTGGTGAAGCAGAGAGCCGTAAAGTGGCTGAACTTATCATTAAAACCCTTAAAAATGCAGAAAATGAGGCTGTTTTAGAAGAAGTGAGAAGCGAAGTCAAAGCCTTGACAGATGCCTTCCCATTATACGAGGACTAAAATTTTTATGGACATTTATATTAAGAAAGCCATTATCCATCAGTTCAGCCCAGATGACACGGACTTGTTTCTAGCGGATAAATTTCTCAATATCACTCCAAAAATCGAAGAATACCTACGCAAGAAAATCGAACGTGTGTATTCAGATGAAGCCAAGTCTGGGATTTTCGAAGAAGAAAATCCCTTCTTCAATCACATTACAGACGATTTATTGGAGACATCGGTGACACTGGCTAACCTCTGGAAAGAGGAATTCAGCATTTCCGAAAATCTTAAGACCAATGACTTGATTTTTGTGCAATTTTCTAAAGAAGGAGTAGAGCATTTCGCTTTCTTGCGAATTGCCCTGCGTGAGACCTTGACTCACCTTGGAGGAGAGGTTGATAATCCAATCAAGCTGACTCAAAACAATCTTCCTGGATTTGGTACAGGTGCTGACGAAGCTTTGGTGGTTAATCTTCAAAGCCGAAAATATCACCTGATTGAGAAACGAATCAAATATAATGGAACTTTTTTGAACTATTTTTCTGAGAATTTGATTCAGGCTCAGCCAAAGATTTCACCTAAGAAGTCAATCAAGGAACTGGAAAAAACAGCTCAGAGAATTGCAGAGACTTTCAACACAGATGATTTTCAATTTCAATCTAAGGTCAAGTCTGCTATTTTCAACAACCTTGAAGAAAGTAATGAATTGTCTCCTGAAAAATTGGCAAATGACCTTTTTGACAACAATCTCACTGCACGTCTTAGCTTTATTGATCAAGTCAAGGAAGCAGTACCAGAGCCAGTTCAGTTTGATGAAATCGATGCTAGTCGCCAATTAAAGAAATTTGAAAACCAAAAGCTTTCTCTGTCAAATGGGATTGAGTTAATTGTACCCAATAATATTTACCAAGATGCCGAGTCGGTCGAATTTATCCAAAATGATAATGGAACCTACTCTATCTTAATCAAAAACATCGAGGATATACAAAGCAAATAATGTTTAAATTTATAAGAAGGGTCTTGGTACTGGTTCTTGTATTATTTACTGGCTATAAACTTTTTCACATGTATCAGGATGTTAAGCAGGTCATGACCTATCAATCCTTGGTACGAGAGGTTTTAAGTGAGCAAGATACACCTGCAAATGAAGAACTGGTCCTGGCCATGATTTATACCGAAACCAAAGGTAAAGAAAGTGACGTCATGCAGTCTAGTGAGTCTGCTAGCGGTACTACAAATACGATCTCTGACAATAGGAGTAGTATTCGTCAGGGAATTCAAACCTTGACTGAAAATCTTTACTTAGCGCAAAAAAAAGGAGTAGATGTTTGGACTGCTGTACAGGCTTATAACTTTGGTCCAGCTTATATCGATTTTATCGCCCAAAACGGGAAAGAGAATACACTTGCCCTAGCCAAGCAATATTCGAGAGATACAGTTGCGCCAACTTTAGGAAATACAACAGGGAAAACCTATCGCTACGTCAATCCAATTTCCATCTTTCAAGGTGGAGAACTCTATGTGGATGGTGGAAACTATTATTACTCTAGACAGGTTCAACTAAATCTCTACATTATTAAATTTTTTAATCTATTTTTAAGCACTTAGAAGAATCTAGGTGCTTTTATAAGCTTTCTTTAAGGCTAATCGACTATCCTAGATAGAAAAAGGAGGAACGTCTCATGCGAAAGAAATTCTTTCTGACTAGTGCTGCAGTTCTTTTAGCAGTTGCAACTTTGCAAAGCGCCCAGGCAGCCACTGATGTTCAAAAAGTAATTGATGAAACTTATGTTCAACCTGAGTACGTCTTGGGTTCATCATTAACAGAGGATCAAAAAAATCAAACCTTAAAAAAACTCGGCTATAATGCCTCTACAGATACCAAAGAACTGAAGACTATGACACCCGATGTCTACTCAAAGATTATGAATGTCGCCAATGACTCTAGTCTTCAGCTCTATTCGTCTGCAAAAATTCAAAAATTAGGTGAAAAATCACCACTTGAAGTGAAGATTGAAACCCCTGAAAATATCACTAAAGTGACCCAAGACATGTACCGTAATGCGGCTGTTACCTTGGGTGTGGAGCACGCGCGTATCACCGTTGCGGCACCAATCCCTGTAACAGGTGAAAGTGCCCTAGCAGGTATTTACTATTCATTAGAAGCTAATGGTGTTCAACTTCCTCAAGAAAATAAAGACCTAGCTCAGGAAGAGCTAAAAGCTTTGTCAGACATCAACGATGAAAACAAGGATAAATCAGGCTATGATGTCAATAAACTCAATGTAGCCCTTGCCGATATCAAATCTGCTATCGCTAAGGCTAAAGAGTCCAAGGGTGAGCTTACTGAAGATGATGTTCGTAAGATTGTAGAAGATACATTGAAAAATTATAAGCTAGATCAGGTTATAACAGGAAATCAGATCAATATCATCATCAACTTTGCCTTTAATCTTTCAAAGAGTGATATTCTGAATAACGAAGACTTCACAAAGACCCTAAAAGATTTGAAACAAAGTATCGTTGCACAAGCAGGGGATAGTTTCAGCAATGTTGACCTTAACTTTGATGCTAATAAAGCTATTCAAGATGGTGGAAATATCCTCAGCTCTATTTGGCAAGCAATTGTAAACTTTTTCAAGAGTTTTGGTGCTTAGGTTAATTCATGGTATAATAGATGGTAACAGAACGGTTGCCGTCTTTTTTTCGGCACATAGAAAGTGAAAATTATGTTAAAGAAAAATGATATTGTAGAAGTTGAGATTGTCGATTTGACCCATGAAGGAGCAGGTGTTGCCAAGGTCGATGGCTTGGTCTTTTTTGTTGAGAATGCTCTTCCAACTGAAAGAATCCTTATGCGTGTCCTTAAAGTCAACAAGAAGATTGGTTTTGGTAAAGTCGAGGAATACCTGACGCAATCTCCACATCGTAATCAAGACTTAGATTTGGCTTACCTACGTTCAGGCATTGCTGACTTGGGACATCTAGCTTATCCAGAGCAACTCAAGTTTAAAACCAAGCAAGTAAAAGACAGCCTTTATAAGATTGCTGGAATCACGGATATAGAGGTCGCAGATACACTTGGCATGAAAAATCCTATCAAGTATCGTAACAAGGCTCAGGTTCCTGTTCGTCGCGTTAATGGTGTTCTAGAGACTGGTTTCTTCCGTAAGAATTCTCATGATCTTATGCCGTTGGAAGATTTTTATATCCAGGATCCAGTGATTGACCAAGTTATTGTGGCTTTACGTGATTTGCTTCGTCGCTATGACTTAAAACCCTATGATGAGAAGGAACAGTCTGGCTTGATTCGTAATCTTGTTGTTCGTCGTGGGCATCATTCAGGTCAAATCATGGTTGTTTTGGTGACCACTCGTCCTAAAATTTTCCGAGTTGAACAGTTGATTGAACAAGTCATCAAGCAATTCCCAGAGATTGTGTCTGTTATGCAAAATATCAATGATCAGAATACCAATGCCATTTTTGGAAAAGAATGGCGAGTTCTCCATGGTCAAGATTACATTACGGACCAAATGTTGGGGAATAGCTTCCAAATTTCTGGACCAGCCTTTTACCAGGTCAATACAGAAATGGCAGAGAAGCTTTATCAGACAGCCATTGACTTTGCGGAGTTAAGAGAAGACGATGTGGTTATCGATGCCTATTCAGGAATCGGAACTATTGGATTATCTGTCGCTAAGCATGTTAAGGAAGTTTATGGTGTCGAAGTCATCCCAGAAGCAGTAGAAAATAGCCAGAAGAATGCTAGTATAAATGGAATCACCAATGCTCATTATGTTTGTGATACAGCAGAAAATGCCATGAAGAATTGGCTCAAGGAAGGCATCCAACCAACTGCCATCCTGGTCGACCCACCACGCAAGGGCTTGACTGAAAGCTTTATCAAAGCAAGTGCCCAAACAGGAGCTGACCGCATCGCCTATATCTCTTGTAATGTCGCGACTATGGCACGGGATATCAAACTCTACCAAGAATTGGGCTATGAATTGAAGAAAGTACAGCCGGTGGATCTGTTTCCGCAAACGCACCATGTTGAGTGTGTAGGATTGCTTGTACGAGCTGATTAAACAAGGATGTAGTTAGTGAAAGTCCTAAAGTAAGGAGTTTAAACATGAAATTTCATGAATTTGGTGATAAGAATTTGCCTTCTATCTTACTGATACATGGCGGTGGCAGTTCTTGGTGGAATTATCTTCGTCAAGCACGAATCTTGTCAGAAGAATACCGTGTTATTCTACCAACTTTGAATGGCCACGGCGAGGAATATCAACTTGATTATGTTTCTACTGAAGATTCTGCTTTGGAAATTCTAGACTATATCAAAGCAAACTGTGGTGGGAAATTGTTTGCAATCGGTGGTGTTTCACTTGGTGGTCAAATTGCCATGGAGCTTTTGTCTTTAGACAGCGAAATTGCTGAGAAGGCCTTCATAGACGGAAGTCTCTGTATTCCTCAACCAAGGTTAGCTAAAATCAACATCTTTCTAGTATCACTATTTGGTAAACTTATGTTCAGTAAATTCTCTTGTAAACTCCAGTTAAGCATGATGAACAAACTCTATCCTAAACTGGCTTATCCAGAGGAAATAAAAGCTTATTATTTGGAGGATCTGCCAAGGACGCCTGTCAAAACAATGGTGACCATTTACAAAAACTATATGGGGCGTTACAAGCTGAAAGATATGATTTCTGCTAGCAAAGCTCAGGTTTTGTATATCTATGGTGAAAAAGAATTAAACTGTGTGAAAGAATCGGCGAAATTATTTCAGCAGCTACATCCAAATACGATTTTGTATGAAGCAAAGGGATATAATCATGGCTATTTATCAGCTTACCTGCCTCAAGAGTGGGTTGATTTGGTGGTACCATTTTTAAAGAATGATTCATTTAAAATGGGTGATGAAACTGAAATGATGTAAGGAGGAATCATATGCTCGGAGCAATTATTGGAGATATTGTCGGTTCTGTTTACGAATGGAACAATATTAAAACGAAGGACTTTCCTTTATTTGGGAAGGATTGTTTTTTCACGGATGATACAATAAGTCCGAACCGCTGAATGTGTAAGCTTGTTAGCGAAACGTAGCTAATCCTTAGAATAAAGAAACTAAAACTCCATTATTTAGAAATGAAAACCTAAACTGTTTTTAAGGAGGTGTTATATTGATAGAAAGCAGACCTGAGTTTGAAAAAATCACATCCTTTGATGAATTTAATAAATACTATTGGTATCGGGATGAACTTTCACAGATATGCAAGTCATTGGGACTTGAATATAGAGGTACCAAACAGGAACTCAATGATATTATTGAGCAGTACTTTAAGGGTAATTTGATTAAAAAATCATCAATAAAAAGGAAAAAGAAACAAGTAGAAGCCGTTGCCTTAGATACGCCCTTACTTGAATGCGGATTCTCCTTTAATGCAGACTTTAGAGAATATTTCTCAACTTTAACAGATGTTTCGCCCTTTAAATTTACTGCTGATATGGCGACAGCTTGGAGAAAAGTAAAAAGAGAAAATGATTTGAGTTTTACAATCCAAGATATGCTAAAAGTTTATTATGGAAATTCAGATTATGCCAAGTATGACCATTCAATTTGTCAATGGAACCAATTTTTAAAGGACTTCTGTGCAGACGAAAATAGTCGTAACTACTCAAACAAGTTAAAAGTAGCTTCTATTCTTTGGAAAGAAGTTAGAAATTCAAGTAATGAAAAAATTTATTCAAAGAATCTTTTGACCGAATATGCTGATAGAATAAACGAGTATAGGAAGTAGAAATATCAGTCTAAACCAAGAGTTCACAAGGAGGAATACTATGCTAGGAGCAATTATTGGTGATATTGTAGGTTCAGTTTACGAATGGAACAATATCAAAACTAAGGATTTTCCTTTATTTCGTGAGGATTGTTTTTTCACGGATGATACGGTTATGACCTGTGCTGTGGCAGAAGCCATCATGAATGGTGGTCTGGAGGATGACTTTATTGATGCCATGAAGAAGTATGGTAGGATGTATCCTGATGCTGGTTATGGTGCTAGGTTTGACGCATGGATTCATAGCAATGACCGCGCCCCTTATAATAGCTTTGGCAATGGCTCTGCCATGCGTGTTTCTCCCTGTGCTTGGGTCATGGCTTGTTGCTATTGTGCACGAACAGGTACCTGGCCAACTAGCAGAGCTCTTGCTCGACTTTCCGCAGAGGTGACGCATAACCATCCAGAAGGAATCAAAGGGGCGATGGCTACAGCGGATGCAATTTTTATGTGCCGTTATTTTTTTGGTGATGATAGTAGCGATAACCCTGCGGAGATTAAAAGACGGATCAAGGAACATATCGAGAAAGAGTATGGATATGACCTTTCTAAAACGTTAGATGAAATTCGACCTACGTATCGATTCAATGAAACGTGTCAGGATACCGTTCCTCAGGCCATCGTTGCCTTTCTAGAAAGTACAGATTTTGAAGATGCGATTCGAAATGCCATTTCCCTCGGTGGGGATAGTGATACCTTAGCTGCCATCACAGGAAGTATCGCAGAGGCAGCTTATGGAATTCCTGATTGGATTAAGGAAAAGGCTTATACCTATCTTGATGAGCCCTTAAAGGATGTCCTCAGACGTTGGGAAACTGAAATTCACATAAGTTAACGGTGTTTTATAATTCGTGGAACTATTTATTGTCTTACAATGAAAATGAATTACGAGGAATGAGTAAAAAACTAGAGAGGAAGTTTGATGCTACAATCGAAAAAGTGGTTGTATATCGCTATCTTGTTGCCTTTTGTGCTTGTGAGTTTACCTTTTTTTATCAATGGGAATATACGAAATGGCAATCTAATATATAGTGATAGTACTAAGTTTATCCTTGATCATGAAGAGTCTATTAAGAGTGAGATTGCTACCCATTTGAAAGATGAGGGGCAGTCCGTAGACTCTGTAAAGCTTTTGCCTAATACTGCTCGAGGACGCTATGATGATAGTGGAGATATGGGTGGTCATTATCATATTTACTTTTCAGCCTATGTCAATGATAATCCCAAGCAGTCCTTAAATATCGAACTGTATTTTCCAGATGCAAGTATTCATGCTTTTACCGTTGTCCACCCCAATCCCTATAAGGATAAAAAGAAGATGAAGCGATGGTTTATAGGTGATATAAAATATCAGATGATCCTTCCTGGGATGGAAAGTAAGAAATAATTGATACTATTATGTGGAAGTAGTATCCTTGCTGTCAGAGAAAAGGTATTTATAGTATTTTAAAGAAGGTCTATCATGAAAATGGAAAACGGGAAAGCCTATCTAGTAAAAAAGATATATTCAGTTTTAAAAAAGATGAACTATGGACCTTAGTCGACAAGGGTTATCAAGCTTATTTTGGTGAGCATAATTTTCTTTTTAAGAATCAGGAGAATGTAAAGGTCATTATAGTTTTACGAGACGGCTCAGATGAAGATATGCAAGTATATCATCATCTGGATGACTATTTTGAAGAAGTTGCTCATGAGAATTTCTAAAGAATGAGAGATGAAAGTTGTATCTGTGAGTTTTAAATTTTGCTTAGACCTAATCTATCAATTTTAAGTTTATGGAATTGTATATGAAATTGAGCCATCATAGAGACTTTTTTGATTATTAAAAAACTAGACTGAAACCAAGGTAAAAGCTCACTAGTTCAGTCTTTTTTTCTATTTATGTAGTATAATGAATGGTGTAAGGATTCTATTTTTTAATAGGATTATTCTAAGAACGAAGCTCCAATTAGAAAGAGGAGAAACATGAAGCAATCACTTGAGTTTTTAAAAGAAAGAATCACTGATAGAATGTCCTTGGAGGATATGGCAGCTATCTTTGAAGATTTGTGTTGTGAGCCTGTTGAGGATGAAATGATTTTATTTGAAACAGGAACATTTACCAGTATATCAGATAACCCCTTGTTTCAAATATCCTTAGTAAGGCAAGCCCCGAATGAGGACGAAGAATTTTATCAAGTTCACCTGGATATTTTCTATGAAGCTAGTCGTGAGAATCAAATCTTTAGTGAATCGATCTGGGATGAGGATTTAGAGGAAAATATTTTTGACTACATTAGAAATTCAGAAGTATTTGCCTATGCTAAAGAAGAGGAATATTTAGCAGTTAAAATTTATCTAGAGGAAACTTAAGAAGGCGAGTAATGGAAAGAAATCTGGTGATAGATAATGAACATTCTTGATCTTAATTCTAATCAGAAAGATACGATATTGTTAATCCACCCGATGTTATCATCGGCTCAAGGGATGAAGTCCCTGATTGCAGATCAGATGGGGCAAGAGTTTAGATATATTATTCCGGATTTGTCTGCCCATGGGCAATCAGCTTCGGATACTTACGAGTCAGCTCTTAAGGAAAGCCAGATGATCTACGATTATCTAAAGGAACACCAGATAAAAGACTTGAGTTTAGCCTTTGGAGCGTCCTTGGGTGGAGTTGTGTTACTGCAATTGTTGAATCATAAGGATATCAGGTTTGGGAAACTTGTTTTTGAAGGGGTTAGTTTATGGACAAATGCGCCTTTGCTAGATGTATTTACTAGGTATTTATTGTTAATAAAGCATAGAAAAGCCTTGCGAAATAGAGATATAGTTGTTCATAAGATGGTTTCACTTTATGGAGAAAAAGGAGAGATGATGGCGGATTCTTTCATTGCTATGGATGAAGAAAGTATCAGACATATTTCCCGTGATTGTGCATTTGTGGATTTGCCTAACCTTACGCCAGAGGAACAAAAAAGCTGTGTTTTCTTTTATGGTTCAAAAGAATTCGACTTGATAGCTGCTAAAAAAGTTCTTCCAAAAAAGTATCCTCATGCCACATTTCACATTTGGCAAGGATATGACCACTGTCGCAAGATCACTGAAAATCCGGTAGTTTACTCCAAGATCCTGCGAGATGAAATGTTAGCTAATGCTACAGTATTAGAACCCACAAAAAAGACCTATGTGTAAGACCATAGAAATGAGTGAAAATAGATTGATGCAAGATCCTGTATGACCTTAACTTTATCTAAGAGCTGCTAAAATAGTTGCTCGCCAAAAGTGTTTGCAACTCCAAACATATTTAGAAAGATAAATTGATGAAAAAAAACAATCGACTGATAAAAATTGGCCTTTTCTCAACGCTTCTTTTGACCTTAGTAGCTTGCAGTCAACCACAAAAGGCAAGCGATGCTACTACGGAAAACTCAGTAACTCAAACACAGTCTGGTCAAGTTTCCTGGAAAGCTACTTATAGCAATATGAACAGTAATCCCAGTGAAGAAGAAGTCAGAAAAGCCTTGGCTGCATATTTGGATAAAGAAAGTGTGAATGCATTTTTCAATCTTGTCAACGATTATAACAATACTGTTGGTTCGGTTGGCTTAACTGGAGATTTTTCTACATTTACCAAAACCGAGTATGACGTAGAAAAGATAAGCAATCTTTGGACTTCCCAAAAAGGTGATTTTGTAGGTACCAACTGTCGTATCAACAGTTATTGTTTATTGAAAAATTCCATCGAAATTCCTAAGTTAGAGAAAGATGATTCCCTTTTGTTTGTCGATAATGATGCTATTGATAAGGGAAAAGTCTTTGGTGCAGAAGACAAGGATGCCTTTGATATTCTATTCTCAAGAGTCAAGACAGAAGCAACAACTGATGTCAAGGTCCATGCTGCTAAGATGGAAAACTTCCTTTCTCAATTCAAGTTTAATGAACATGCAAGAATGCTATCCGTAGTCGTTCATGATGATCTGGATGGGCAATCCCTCTTTATCGGCCATGTTGGTATTCTTGTACCAAGCGAGGATGGCTATCTCTTTGTCGAAAAGTTAACCTTTGAGGAACCTTATCAAGCCATTAAATTTGCGACCAAGGAAGATTGTTACAAATATCTAGATACAAAATATGAAAACTATACAGGTGAAGGTCTAGCGAAACCATTTATTATGGACAATGATAAATGGGTCTAATTTTAAAAAATTATATACTTAAAGTAGTATAATTGATAGACGTTTATATGGGGAAAAATAAAAGTTATAGACTTTATCGACATGTTCAAGTCAATTAGATATAATAGTTTTATATGAGGAGGTATATTTATGAAACAATCACAATTTTATAGAGCACTCTGGTATGGTATTTTGGGTGCTCTCTTTTTTGCTTTTACTTTTATTTTTAACCGTAGTATGAACCTAGAAGGTGGGTCTTGGTTGTGGAGCGCAAGCCTCCGTTATTTATTTACTTTGCCAATACTTACTTTTTTTGTTTGGCGTAAGAAAGAATTATCTACGGTATTAGCAGATATTCATCAGTCACCATGGACTTGGTTTCTCTGGAGTACAGTTGGTTTTGGACTTTTTTATGGTCCACTTTCCATGGCTTCTGTTTATGGTGAATCATGGTTTGTTGCGGCTACATGGCAGATCACTATTTTAGCAGGCTTACTCTTGACTCCTCTTTTTGGTAAAAAAATTCCAGGAAAGCAGTTAGGTATGACTTTCTTTATATTGTTGGGGATTATTCTCATTCAGATCCCTTATTTTCATAGTGGTATGGGAAATGGAGTTCTTATTGCTAGTCTATTGATTTTACTTGCAGCTTTTTCTTATCCTTTGGGGAATAGAAAAATGTTGGAACATTGTCAGCAAGATAGTTTAACTACTAGTCAGCGTGTTTTTGGTATGACCCTGATGAGTACTCCTTTTTGGCTATGCGTCTCCCTATATGCTGGGGTTGATACAGGATTGCCATCCAGTTCCCAAATGTTGCAATCTCTCATTGTTGCAATTTTTTCAGGTGTTATTGCAACTTTACTTTTTTTTGAAGCGACAAACTTAGTCAAGCACAATCATAAGCAACTGGCAGTCGTAGAAGCAACTCAGGCAGGGGAAGTACTTTTTACTCTTTTGGGTGGTTGCTTTTTCCTTGGTGATAGCTTTCCAAATCTTCTAGGTCTTTTGGGAATTATTATTGTAACACTAGGAATAGTAGGAAATAGTCTATTAACCGGTTTTGATTAATGGAAGTGTTGTTTAAAGGAAAATCTCTACAAATCAGAAGTTTGGCAAGTGACAGAAAGAAACATCAAGCATGGATGAACATACATTAAGAGTTGTAAAAATTGATAAGGAAGCTATTTTTGAGCTGCTCTACGAGACTTTTATAGCGCAAGAGCAAGAACTGCTGGACCTGTCGCCAGTAGATGTTATCAATGATTGTGCTATGGATTGGGAAAAGGGAGAGTTTATCTTTGCAGCACACCTTCAGGAAAATAGTCTGGGAGAATTTAATCCTCTTCCCAAAGATATTGATATCCAAGAGTTGCTGAAAAAAATACCTGTTACAACAGATTCCGTTCTTGGGCAAGAGAGGATTTATAGAGATTTTTCATTCGACCAATTAAAAAATAGTATAATAGTAGTAAATAAAATACTCATAAGGAGACACAATGGATATCAAAGATTTTACAGAAAAAGAACAAGAGATGATTAAAAAGGGCCTAACTTTCTCTAAGCTGAACGATAAGGAAACTGCTGATAAGATTATCGCTTTAATTCCTCAAGATATGATTAAACGGATTCCATTTTTTGTTAGAAAACATGCCATTACACGTACTGTTAAGAGAATCTCGCTCGAGTATCCAGAGTTGTATGCAGTAGCTGAACAAGAAGGACAACTTCCTGAAAAGGAAGCTCAAGAATTGCGACAAATTCTTACAGATATTTTCCAAGAGAAAATGAACAAGCATAAGATTAAATAAGCGTTGAGATTTAGAATAAGATGTCGATTGTGCATTAGGAGTTGAGTATGGCTATTGATGGCGTTAAAATCATTGACAGTGATCAAGGGTATGACATTTACAATGAGGTAGTTGGTCGCTATAGAGACGGTGATCATGTGGCCAATATCATCAAGGATATTCTCGATGCGGAGAATGATTACTGTCAAACAGACTTTTTTACAGAAATTTATTGGACAGCTCTTGCCTACTCACTGTGGAAGATTGGTCACCTGACAGACGACATCAGAGATAAAACCTTGGAGCTTATCAAAAAAGGGGCTGATCCATTTTGGTTGGAAATAGATCCAAAGGCTTTGAAGCAAAGGCAGAAGGTCTTGGAAAAACTTGCAGTTCAGTTGCAAACTGAAAATCCTAGATCTCTAAAGGTTCCTAAAGCAAAAGCTAAACGCAAACCTTACTTTGAAGAAGGGGATATCCTTGCTGTTAAGTTCCAAGATGAGTATGGTCTTGTCTTTGTATCTATGGTTGATCAGAGTCCTAGAAAGCTTGAGTACCATTTGGCTTGCACGCGCCTCTTACAAACAAAAAAGCCCACTATCGATGATTTTTTGACCAGTCATATCTCCTGTAAGATGGACAATACAAAGTTTGCTCTGGTTACAGATTGCTGGTTCAATCACAAAGATTTAGGGCAATTATTAGATAATATTGAAAAAATTGGACAGGTGAAACCTAGACGTTTTAGTTTTTGGATGCTGGCACCTGCCCAAAATTTAGAAGATATTTATGAAGAAATCACTAGAGATAAGGGCTCTTCTGGTCTTCGATTCATCGAAACCTATAAACTTGTCGATGATATTTTTTCAGTTTAATGCTTATGTGATAAAGGGGAAAATGGTCAATCATTCCCACATGCTGTGCTGGGCTCTGACTCCATAGCTATCAATCGAACCATCTGAATTGAACTTGGCTTCAATCCGGTATCTTTTCCAGAGGTCGTAATCTGCTGTTTGGATGGTTAGGATAAAGTTGGTATCTTTATCAGAGACGTTATAATCAGCTGGATTGACTTCAAAGATATCGATTAATTTTCGTGTTTGAAAGTCTTGGAGCTTGAGATTTGCTAGCTTGACATGATTGATGGAAATTTCTTCTAGTTGATTGTTATCCTTAGGTGTTCTGTAATAGGTGATGACGCAGTTTTTGAGCTGATCAGTATCTTTACCTGTGGGAGTGAGGCTCATAAAGCCAAAGGACTGATTATCCCGCTTGACTTCGAGAAGCTGACCGTAGTAGAAGTGGTCGTTTTTGGGATTGGTGATGGAGCTCTCTGCGCCTTTATCTCCAAAGGTAAAGCCTTGGTCTAAAAGCTCGGAAGCCTTGGTTTCCCCGATAATGACAGTGGTATCTTGAATGCTTACTGGAACAGGTTGAGCTGGAAGACCACTCATCATCATGCAAAACATAAACACATAGCTCGTTAAAAAAGCTGTTCCTATAAAAGCGTTGGTTGATGCATAGACATGACTATTATGAAAGTTTTTTCTTATAGCCAGTACAACAAATTTACCAATACTTTTTAAAACCATACTAACAAGTACGATAAAAAATTGTTTTTTCAAACATTCATAAATGGCTTGAGGAAAGCTATTGCCATGATAGTAGAAGACAGCCAATACGAGTAGATTTACGATTAAATAGATTAGCAAGAACCAATGAATCTCTTTAAGGGCATTAGCATCAGTGATTTCTTCATAGTCAACGTGAATTCTTCCTTGAATGGCATGGCCGAGTTTATAAATCCATTTGGGAATGTCTTTGCCTTTTTTAACCGCAACTAGAAGTCTGATATAGAGATAGATAGTAAAGGACAAGGATAGAAAGAAAAGAGCATAAAAACCCAAAACAATACTAGTGAACATTACTATTTCCCCCTATTTAACATTCAATAAAACAATTTCTTAGCTCCATTATAGCATTTTCTATAAAATAGAGCTAAAAACATCAGTATTATCCTACAAGATTCAAAGGAGTAAAATCATGGGAATGATTGCCAATTATCAATATTTACCAGACGATGAATTAGAACAAATAAAAGGTCTTTCCAATCAAGAAGATGATTTGTTAGATTTTGCAGAGGATTCCGCTGATAGTCATGATATCTTACTAGATATTGACAAAATGTGGGATGCCTTGGTTTTTGTGATGACAGGATTTAGTAGTTCAGAATTTTTGGATAACAATCCCTTGAGAGAAGCTGTTTTAGGGGTGACACCTCTAGAGGATGTCTCTGAATATATTGCCTATACTGAAAAATCAAGAATTGCAGCTATCAGTCAAGCTTTAGAAGAATTTGATATGGACAAGGCTTTGAAAAACTTTAGTATGGAAGCTTGTAAAAAAGCCGACTTATATCCTGATATTTGGGATTATCTTGAGGAAGAGGAAGAAATCAAGGATGATATTCGAATCAGTTTTGTAAATATGAAAGAGTTTTACAAAAAGATTCTGGAGCTCAATGGAAATGTCCTGGTCACTATTTGTTAAGGTTTTTATATTCCATTAGAAAGGTAGTCCCATGAATCCATTTCTAGAAAAGTATATTACTTTAAAAAAGCAATACCTGGAACAAGATGGAAATCCTTCCAGTGTTGCGGCACTCTATGATTTGGCTGATGAATTAGCTAAGTCTGAGGATTTAGAAACTAAAAAAGTCTTAGTTGACCTCTATGAACAATTGGGTCTCTACACTAATGCCTATAGCTTATTTATCGAAATCTTAGACAAACCTGATCGAAAACAGATAAAGAAACTGACCCGTTTACAAGAAATGAGTCAGAGTCATGGCGATCGTTTTGCCCTTCCTCGTCCTCTAAGAAAAGAAGAGAAGAAGCAAAGACAGAAGCTATTACAGTCTTTGCCACATTTTATCTATCATCCAGATCCCTTGGCTACAGGTTCATTTGTTGAAGGAGAAGCCAAGCTTTGTCCATCTTGTGGGAAAGAAAGCAATGTTTATTATGCCTTGATACCTTATAGTATCGAGAATATAGAATACCTTTGCCCAATGTGCATTGCAAACGGTCAAGCAGCTAAAAAATTCGATGCAGAATTTATCCAAGATGCCGAGTGGCAGGGTGAATTGGATCCAGAAAAGAATCAGCTGCTTTTTTGTCAGACCCCAGGCTACTCTAGTTGGCAGGGAGAACATTGGCTTTCTTGTTGCCAAGATTATTGTGCTTACTTGGGTACAGTTGGAACTCGAGAATTGAAGGATATGGGAATCGCTGAGCAAGTCTTGGCAGACTATGAAGCGCGTGAAGAATATCAAGAGGTAGAAGACTACTTGGTCAAAGACGGGCCTATCTGTGGTTATTTGTTTAGATGTCTACATTGTCAAAAATACCAGATCTGGGTTGATGCAGATTAAATCGAAATGTGAATAGCTATGAAAATTAAAGAGAAGACTATGGAAGAACTAGAATTATTCGAAGCTGCCTCCAAAGATTTATTTAATACTATGCAGGGATTTAAAGAGAATCTATCTGTTCAATTTCCCCTATTAGATAGTGATAACTGGCAGTATGACAAGGGATCGATAAAAGTTTGTAAGGCTGATGAGTCAGGATTCAAAAAAAGATGTAGGGTCGGAATCAGCTACAACTTGAAAGTCTCCCTATTAAACGAAGATGCCGAGCAAATCTGGTTACTGTTTAAAGACTGGTTCAATACTAGCAGATTGGGTCAAGTTGAAAGAAATCCTAATAATGAGGATTTGGGAAGATATGTCTTCTCAGCAAGTTCCCCTCTAGGTGATCAGGTAGATTGTTCGATTTATTTGCCTAATGAGTGGAATATCCCTCAGATTAGCTTTTCAGGCTATCTAACAGCTCGTTATAGGGCTTGTGATCTTGATAAATTGCAAGAATAAGATGGAGGTTTTTAGAGATGAGAAAGATTGATTGGGACAAGATAAAGACTCGCTTAGATGCCTTGCTGGTCATTGATGAGTATCTAACAGACCCGAGTGAGGATTGGCTCAGACTCGTGATTAAGACTGAGGAAGACTATGGACTCCGCTACCTTATTGACAATGGCTCTGGTGATTCTTTAGATGTGATCTTGACTGATAAACTGATCCTTATAAAAGGCTTTGATCATGAAAGTAGTTTAAGCCAGTTTGCTGCTGACGAGTGGAATCAAGATATCATCGATAGTTTTTATAAAGGACTGGACGAAAAGTATGTCTCACTTTATTCAGAAGACCAAAAAGATGAAACAACCTTCTTTATCTGGTATGATGGTCATGCGCATCAACAGACTTACCAAGATCAGGATGGTGGAGAATGGTTGCTTTCTTACCTTTTTGATAGCTTTGAGAGATTTCATGAGTTTGTGACTGACTATTATGAAATTACCGTAGATAAAGATTTACTTAGGAAACTCTACATGGAAGGCTTTCTTTCAGACCTAGAAGTAAAGCAATTAATCCAGGAGGGTTAAGAGAGTAATCATGAGAGTGAACTATAAAAATACCCCTGAAAACTATCAAACTCTGGCGGAAATAATCATCCCACCCTTGCTTGATTTACTCAAAAGTTTAACCTTGTTAGAAGAGGAAATTTTTGAGCGTAACAGAGCACTGGATAAGGAAAAAGAAGCCCTTGCCATCCCAGCCAATCAAGTTCATCCCAAGTGGAATGAACTTATGGATGACTATTTTCAGAGGCAAATGCAACTTCTAACTGGACGAGTGACTCAAAAATGCTTGGAAGGAGGAGTTCGAAATTCTTATGGCTCTCCAAGTGAGTATAACTATGTTCAAACGAATGATTTTTCTGTAGATTTTATCATGACAAAAGCTGAAGAAGCAAGAGTCATCACCCATTATCAAGAAGCTTTAGAAATGAAGCATCAGTTTGTACTTAGATTGGTGGATGGAGATTGGCTACTTGATAAGAAATTCTACGGTTTTGAGGATGAGGAAACTTGGTATCTCGACTCACTTTGACCAAGATAGCTTTGCTTCCCAACTGATATGTAAAAAAGGAGAAGTCCTATGAAATTTTTGAAAAAACTATTTACTGGTAAAAAAGAGAATACAGAGAAGAAAAAGACCCTTACCTTGTCCATGCCCCTCTTCAAAGGCAAGCAGGCCTATTCTTTAGACCAAGTTGTTCAGGAATTGAAATCTCATTGGGGGCTTGAAATTTCTGAAGTTTCTGGGGATGATTCTAGTGCAACCTTTGTGATTGATGGTGCTCTCGTTGCTTTGGCATTGATGGATCTTCCTATCCCAAGTCAAGAATTTGAAGAATTGTATGCCTATTCTTACCTCTGGCAGGATGTTGAGAAGGAAACACAGGAGCACACACAACACGCCATTGTTTCTATTTTGTCTGACAATCTTTCGCCAGTAGAAACTTATTCCTTATTAACTAAAGTCAATGCCTCTATCCTAAAAACTAGTCAATCAGCTATTGGTATTTATCAGGGTTCTACCACCTTGCTCTTGCCCAAAGATCTTTATCTGGACTTAGCTGATCTTTTGAAAGAAGAACTGCTTCCTCTTCAACTCTGGATTTATATGGGAATTATCAACCAGGGAGATAAAACTAGTATTTACACTTATGGTTTGAAAGAGTTTGGAAAAACTGAGATCGAAATCATTGATTCTGTCATGGATAGCGATGACTTATATTATTTCCTCTTGTCTATTCTTCAGTATGTTTTAGGCAGTGATGTCACCTTAAAGGACGGTGAAACCATTGGCTTTTCAGAAGATCAAAAAATCAAAATCACTGAGTCAAAAGCTGTCTATTTGGAAGGCAATTCCTTGAAATTAGATGTTTAGACCATGATTTATATTTGAGTGTCCTTCCTAGATTGAGGTTTTTATGAAGCGTAATATAAAAAAGTATTATCTCTACCGATTTCTGGTCTATAGATTTGAAAAACTCTCTTGTAAGGACCCAAGTCTCAAGGAAATAGAGTCAGAGAAGAGAGAAAAAATCCTTCTAGAGGCTACTCGAACTAGTCAAAAGATTATTCTAGTCCTTGGAATTCTTTATGTTTTGCTAAATTCGGCTTTGTTCATTTACCTTAGGGCTAGTGATTTTCAAAATCCCTTATTGACTTGGTTTACTGATTACGTCGACTATTTAGGTGGACTGATAAACGGAGAATGGGGCGGTAGTTGGCGTCAAAAGAAAGCTAGTTTTTTGATGATTGCTCTACTGGCTTTGCCCATTGTGGTCATAGAAGGTTGCCCCTTCTTCTTGCTAGTCTTATTGATTGGGAATTGGGTGCTAAAGAGAAAGATAAGATTTGAGAGAGAACATAAAGGAGTAGAGAGCCATGGCTAGAACGGCGATAATAGGTACTTTAATAGTTTTTGCAATCTTTAATCTGCTTCTCGGTCTGGGCTTTTATCTCTTTCTAAAAAAGAGGAAAGAGAACGGGCAGTCATTGTACGAAACCCCTGTAAATCAACAAACTCGAACAGAAAAACTGGGTTTAGGCGAGATTTTAGTCTACCTGACGTTGATTGCTATTGCAGGGATCTTTGCTTTTCAGGCCTTAAATAGAGGTGGTGTTGGGAATTCTATTTTAGCCAAAATGATCTTCCTCCCAGCTATAATGGCTCTTTTCAATGCAAGAAAAAGGACTGGAAAGTCTTTACTTGCCCTCCTTATAACCTTTATGGTCTTTCTGGTAGGAGTCATGTTTAATCTCACGATTGGTTTGCCACCTCAAGCACCGATTTTGCAGATTAATGAAAGTAAAATCACGTTAGCAGAAAACAAAGCAAGTGATCTGATGGAAGCTGGATTTGATATCTATGTAAAACAGGAAGATGGTGCTAGCGACTACGAAGACCTCCTGACAGATGGCAATTTCCAAAAGTATTCAGGTGATAAATCAGTCACTATCGAAAAAGGCTTCAGACTTGATAGCAACGCTGTTCCCTACGCTCCCTATCTCTTTGCAAAAGATGGCATAGTTCTTGGGAGTATTTCCTTTTACGGGGCAGAAGATAAGGACGTGGTTCTAGAAGATTCTAAGGTTATTCAGGTTCGATTTAACAAGGACAGTATTGAAGCAGCAAAGAAACATTCCATCACTTTGAAATTGGATGAACTCGACTTGACTAGTCGACTGGACCTTCCACTTGTTCAAGAAACTTTCAAAAAGCATCTATGGTCAATCCCCCCATCAAATACAAATGATGTCACTCAATTGTGGTATGGATTACAGTGGTCAAGTAACAGTGACTCTCTATTTTGGAATGAGTATTATAGTCTTATCCGTCTAGATGAAAATTATTTGATGACTGATTTTGAACTAGCTGCCAAAGTAGCGCGTGATGAGTAAATACGATTTTGAATAGTTGAATTTGCTTATGCCTATCTAAGGGAATTAATTTATTTAGTTCCTGTTTTTGTTTTTGATTTAAATTTAAAACGATTTCTATTTCTGGGTTGAATAAATTACACGAACTAAATATTAAATTATTTTAAAAAAGTTCTAAAAATACTTTACAAGTCTCTGAAAACATGATATAGTAATGAAGCTTAGAAAATGAGATGATGTTTTCTAGCAAATATAAACCCGAGTAAAAAATGCCTACGGACAGGCAGGGTTGAATGCCGAAGCGTGGTTGAAAAGCCACATTATTGATAGGGTTAAAAGCCTACTTTTATAAGTTGATGTTAGGACATTAGTTCTAATTCGTATACATTTGTTAGTGTGGTGAAAGCACACGTCATCTTGTGAAACGATCAATAAAGTACGTAATATTTGCTACTAGAGAGTTAGGAAACATCAGGAACAGACATACTCAAAAGAAACAAACATAAACACGTCAGTAGATTGTAGAGCAGGTGCCAACCTGCTCTTTTTTTCATAAGTATCTTTTAGAGCCTTACATAAGGTGAAAAAAACTATGATAAAGGAGTATGTCTCTATAATGTTAAATCAAAACCAAGCTCCAATTTATGAGGGATTGGTCAAGTTACGAAAAAAAAGAATTGTACCTTTCGATGTACCAGGTCATAAGCGTGGTCGTGGGAACCCGGAATTAGTGGAACTTTTAGGGGAAAAATGCGTTGGTATTGATGTCAATTCTATGAAGCCTTTGGATAATCTAGGGCATCCCATTTCGATTATCAGAGAAGCAGAGGAACTAGCGGCTGAGGCTTTTGGTGCTGCTCATGCCTTTTTAATGATTGGGGGGACCACATCATCTGTTCAAACCATGATTCTCTCCACTTGTAAAACTGGAGATAAGATTATTCTTCCGCGCAACGTACATAAATCAGCTATTAATGCTCTCGTTTTGTGTGGTGCTATTCCTATCTATATCGAGATGAGTGTGGATCCAAAAATCGGTATTGCTTTGGGGCTTGAAAATGATCGTGTGGCGCAAGCTATTAAGGACCATCCGGATGCCAAGGCTATCCTAATAAACAATCCAACCTACTATGGGATTTGTTCAGATCTTAAGGGTTTAACAGAGATGGCTCACGCTGCAGGAATGAAAGTCTTAGTAGACGAGGCACACGGTGCTCATCTCCACTTTACAGATAAACTTCCTCTATCTGCTATGGATGCAGGAGCAGATATGTCAGCCGTATCTATGCATAAGTCTGGTGGTAGCTTGACACAAAGTTCACTTCTTTTAGTTGGGGATCAGATGAATCCTGAGTACGTGCGTCAAATCATTAACCTGACCCAATCAACATCAGCATCCTATTTGTTAATGTCTAGTTTGGATATTTCACGCCGCAATTTGGCCCTTCGTGGTAAAGAGTCCTTTGAGAAAGTTATTGAGCTATCTGAGTATGCTCGTCGTGAAATCAATGCCATCGGTGGCTACTATGCCTACTCAAAAGAACTAGTAGATGGTGTATCAGTTTGTGATTTTGATGTAACCAAGCTGTCAGTTTACACTCAGGGGATTGGTCTAACAGGGATTGAAGTTTATGATCTCTTACGGGATGAATATGACATTCAAATTGAGTTTGGTGATATCGGGAATATCTTAGCCTACATTTCGATTGGTGACCGTATCCAAGATATTGAGCGTTTGGTTGGTGCTTTAGCTGATATCAAGAGACTATACTCACGAGATGGGAAGGACTTGATTGCTGGAGAATATATCCAGCCTGAGTTGGTGCTATCTCCTCAGGAAGCCTTCTATGCAGAGAGAAGAAGTTTAACCTTAGACGAATCCGTTGGCCAGGTCTGCGGTGAATTCGTCATGTGCTATCCTCCAGGTATTCCAATCCTAGCGCCAGGTGAACGGATTACACGAGAAATTGTCGACTATATACAATTTGCCAAAGAACGTGGTTGTTCCCTCCAAGGAACGGAAGATCCAGAGGTCAATCACATCAATGTCATTGAGAGAAAGGAGAACTAGATGGATTTATGGTTTTCTGAAGTTCATACTCCAGATGTGAAATTATCCCTGAGAACAGCCAAACAACTTTACGCTGGTAAAAGTGAATGGCAGGATATTGAAGTCTTAGATACACCAGCTTTTGGTAAGATTTTGATTTTAAATGGGCATGTCTTGTTTTCAGATGCAGATGATTTTGTCTACAATGAAATGACAGTTCATGTTCCAATGGCTGTCCATCCTAATCCTAAGAAAGTCTTGGTTATTGGGGGTGGCGACGGTGGTGTTGCCCAGGTATTAACCCTCTATCCAGAATTGGAACAAATCGATATCGTGGAACCTGATGAGATGTTGGTAGAGGTTTGCCGAGAATACTTCCCCGACTTTGCTGCTGGTCTTGATGATCCTCGTGTTACCATCTACTACCAAAATGGGCTTCGCTTTTTACGAAACTGCGAAGATGATTACGATATCATTATCAATGATGCGACAGATCCATTTGGTCATACGGAAGGGCTCTTTACCAAGGAATTTTACGGCAATAGCTATAGAGCCTTGAAAGAAGACGGAATCATGATTTATCAGCATGGTAGTCCCTTCTTTGACGAAGATGAGTCAGCATGCCGAAGCATGCACCGCAAGGTCAATCAAGCCTTTCCAATCAGCCGGGTTTATCAAGCACATATCCCAACTAGTCCTGCTGGCTATTGGTTGTTTGGATTTGCATCGAAAAAATATCACCCTGTCAAAGATTTTGACAAGGAAGGCTGGAAAAAGCGCCAGCTATTCACAGAATACTATACTGCAAACTTACATGTGGGTGCTTTTATGTTGCCTAAGTATGTAGAAGACATTTTAGAAGAAGAGGAAGGAAAAAAATGAGTCGTTTATTAGTTATCGGATGTGGGGGAGTTGCCCAAGTTGCTATTTCAAAGATTTGCCAAGATAGTGAAACTTTTAAAGAGATTATGATTGCTAGCCGTACCAAGTCAAAATGTGATGACTTGAAGGCTAAATTAGAAGGCAAAACAAATACTAAGATTGAGACAGCTACTCTTGATGCTGACAAGGTAGAAGAAGTGATTGCCTTGATTGAAAGCTACAAACCAGAAGCTGTTTTGAACGTAGCTCTACCATACCAAGATTTGACTATTATGGATGCTTGTTTGGCAACAGGTGTCCACTATATTGACACAGCTAACTACGAGGCTGAGGACACAGAAGACCCTGAATGGCGTGCTATTTATGAGAAACGTTGTAAGGAACTTGGTTTTACAGCTTACTTTGACTACTCATGGCAATGGGCTTATCAAGAAAAATTCAAGGAAGCAGGCTTGACAGCTCTACTTGGATCTGGTTTTGACCCAGGGGTAACCAGCGTCTTTTCAGCGTACGCCCTCAAGCACTATTTTGATGAAATCCACTATATCGACATTTTAGACTGTAATGGTGGGGACCACGGTTATCCATTTGCTACTAACTTTAATCCAGAAATCAACCTTCGCGAGGTTTCTGCACCAGGTTCTTACTGGGAAGATGGAAAATGGGTAGAAGTAGAAGCTATGTCTATCAAGCGTGAGTATGATTTCCCTCAAGTTGGGCAAAAAGACATGTATCTTCTTCACCATGAAGAAATTGAATCACTTGCTAAAAACATCCCAGGAGTTAAACGTATTCGTTTCTTTATGACTTTTGGCCAATCTTATCTAACGCACATGAAATGCTTGGAAAACGTTGGGCTCCTTCGTACAGATACTATTAACTTTAACGGTCAAGAAATTGTGCCAATCCAATTCTTGAAAGCCTTACTTCCAGATCCTGCAAGCCTTGGCCCACGTACAGTTGGAAAAACCAATATCGGTTGTATCTTTACAGGTGTCAAAGATGGTGTTGAAAAGACTATCTACATCTACAATGTTTGTGACCACCAGGAATGCTACGCAGAAGTTGGTTCACAGGCAATTTCATACACAACAGGAGTTCCTGCCATGATTGGAACAAAATTAGTGATGGATGGTACTTGGAAACAACCAGGAGTTTATAACCTTGAAGAGTTGGATCCAGATCCATTCATGGAAGCTTTGAATAAATACGGTTTGCCATGGGTCGTGGTTGAAAATCCACAAATGGTGGACTAATGAAGTTAGAACAAGTACCAACACCTTCTTATATCATTGACTTAGCAAAACTAGAAGAAAATTGTCGCATTCTACAAGAGGTTCAAGAAAAGGCAGGCTGTAAGGTTTTACTGGCTCAGAAGGCTTATTCCCTCTATAAAACCTATCCCTTGATTAGCCAGTATCTGTCAGGTACGACAGCTAGTGGTCTCTATGAAGCTAAGTTAGCTAGAGAAGAGTTCACAGGGGAAGTCCATGTATTTGCGCCTGCTTTTAAGGAAGCTGATATGGAAGAGTTGCTTCAAATATCTGATCACATTGTTTTTAATTCGGAGAGACAACTACGAAAATACGGTCAAATTTGTCGGGAGGCTGGTATTAGTGTAGGTCTACGCCTCAATCCTCAGTGTTCTACCCAAGGAGATCACGCGCTCTATGACCCTTGTGCTCCTGGATCTCGTTTTGGAGTGACTCAAGACAAGATACCGAGTGATTTGCTGGATTTGGTGGATGGTCTTCATTTTCATACTCTTTGTGAGCAAGGGGCAGATGATTTAGAGACAACCTTGAAAGCAGTAGAAGACCAGTTTGGTGCCTATTTGCATCACGTTAAATGGCTTAATATGGGCGGTGGACATCACATTACAAGAGATGACTATGATGTGGATTTACTGATTTCTGAGATTAAACGAATTCGAGAAACCTATAACCTAGACGTCTATATCGAACCTGGGGAAGCCATTGCGCTTAATGCGGGTTATTTGGCTACGGAAGTCTTAGATATTGTTGAGAATGGCATTGAGACATTAGTCTTAGATGCTTCAGCAAGTTGTCATATGCCAGATGTCCTTGAGATGCCTTATCGCCCCCCATTGAGAGACGGTTTTGAAGCGCAAGAAAAAGCCTATACTTATAGACTATCTTCTAATACCTGCCTAACAGGTGATATCATTGGTGACTATAGCTTTGAAAATCCAGTTGAGATTGGAGATAGACTTTACTTTGAAGATATGGCAATCTACTCCTTTGTCAAAAATAATACCTTTAACGGGATTGGACTTCCAAGTTTGTATGTGATTGATAAAGAGGGTGAGTGCAGTCTAGTCAAGGCCTTTGGTTACCAAGACTTTAAGGAGAGATTATCATGATGGACAGTCCAAAGAAATTAGGTTATCGTATGCCTGCAGAGTATGAACCCCATCATGGGACTCTCATGATCTGGCCTACTCGACCAGGGTCTTGGCCATTTCAGGGTAAGGCTGCAAAAACAGCTTTTAGCCAGATTATCAAAACCATTGCCCAAGGGGAAACAGTCTACCTTTTAGTAGACCAGAATTATTTGTCTGAAGCCCAATCCTTTCTTGGAGACCAGGTCGTTTATCTAGATATCCCAACCAATGATGCCTGGGCTCGTGATACAGGTCCGACCATTCTCCTTAATGATAAAAGGGAAAAGTTAGCGGTAGACTGGTCTTTCAATGCCTGGGGTGGTGCTGTGGATGGTCTCTACCAAGACTATGAAGCAGATGACCAAGTCGCTAGTCGCTTTGCAGAAGTTTTAGAGATACCTGTTTACGATGCCAAACCTTTTGTACTAGAAGGTGGAGCTATTCACAGTGACGGCCAAGGAACTATTCTCGTGACAGAAAGTTGCCTTCTCAGTCCGGGTCGCAATCCTCACATGACTAAAGAGGAGGTTGAAGAGACCTTACTAGAGTGTCTTGGTGCTGAAAAAGTTATCTGGCTTCCTTATGGTATTTATCAGGACGAGACAAATGAACACGTTGACAATGTAGCAGCCTTTGTTGGCCCAGCGGAAGTTGTTTTAGCTTGGACAGATGATCAGGATGATCCTCAGTATGCTATGTCTGCGGCGGATCTAGCTCTTTTAGAGACGGAAACAGATGCAAAGGGGCGTTCCTTTACCATTCATAAACTTCCGATTCCAGCTATTCATCAAGTAGTGACGGAAGAAGATTTGCCAGGCTATTCATATGAAGAAGGTGAAGAAGAACGCTATGCAGGAGAACGTTTAGCAGCTTCCTATGTGAACTTCTATATTGCCAATAAGTCTGTCTTGGTGCCACAATTTCAGGACGAAAACGACCAAGTGGCCTTGGATATCCTCAGTCAGTGTTTCCCAGACCGTGAAGTCGTAGGAATCCCAGCTAGAGATATTCTTTTAGGGGGTGGGAATATCCACTGTATTACCCAACAAATTCCAGAATAGGAGAAAAAGATGAGAAATGTAACGGTTGCAGCTATTCAGATGCAATGCGCTAAGGATGTGGAAACGAATATCCAAACAGCTGAACGTTTAGTTCGACAAGCTGCTGAGCAAGGTGCGCAAATTATTCTCTTGCCTGAATTATTTGAACGACCCTATTTCTGTCAGGAACGTCAGTATGACTACTACCAGTATGCCCAGTCGGTGACAGAAAATACTGCTATTCAGCATTTTAAATCAATTGCTAAGGAACTAAAGGTCGTTTTACCAATCAGTTTCTACGAAAAGGATGGCAATGTCTTGTACAATTCTATTGCTGTCATTGATGCAGATGGAGAAGTGCTTGGCGTTTATCGGAAGACTCACATTCCTGATGACCATTATTATCAAGAAAAATTCTTCTTTACTCCTGGAAACACAGGCTTCAAGGTTTGGGATACTCGCTATGCCAAGATTGGTATTGGCATCTGTTGGGATCAGTGGTTTCCTGAAACCGCCCGTTGTCTTGCCTTAAATGGTGCAGAATTGCTCTTTTATCCAACAGCTATTGGATCAGAGCCTATTTTGGATACAGATAGTTGTGGTCATTGGCAACGTACCATGCAAGGACACTCAG
>CAUSCX010000013.1:0-33117 GCA_963530385.1 uncultured Streptococcus sp.
ATTTTGGATACAGATAGTTGTGGTCATTGGCAACGTACCATGCAAGGACACTCAGCAGCAAATATTGTTCCAGTTATTGCAGCCAATCGCTATGGTTTGGAAGAAGTTCAACCTTGCGATGAAAATGGTGGACAAAGTTCAAGTCTTAATTTCTACGGTTCATCCTTTATGACCGATGAAACAGGAGCTATCTTGACTCAAGCAGATAGACAAGGCGAAGCAATTTTGTTGACTACCTATGACCTCGACAAAGGAGCAAATGAGCGCCTAAACTGGGGCTTATTTAGAGATAGAAGACCAGATATGTATAAAGATATTGTGAGATGATCGTTTGTATTTTTCGTTTAGATAATTATCGTTCTAGAATAGATAGGAGTTCTTTTAATGAATCAAGCTTGGGAATTATTATTTGAGGGAAAGATTAATGAAGCGAAGCAATTGGTTCAGGCAGATTTTTGCCTAGCAACTTGTAAAGATTACAGTCTTTTAAACTTGATGGGCTATATCTATTTGTACGAAAGAAAGTATGAAGACTGTTTAGAGGTTTACCAACGTTATCTCCACTTGGCTATTACAGAAAAGGATCGTGAGAATGAACATATCGCCTATCATCAATTAGCCATGGTCTATCGTGAAATGAATGACTATCAAACGGCTCTTAGCTATATAGAAAAAGAGCGAGAAGTTATTGAACAAGATTTTTCAGGGGATTCTCTCAAATATTCTGTTAATGACTATGAGCAAGGTTATTTACGATTAAAGTTAGGTCAACTAGTTGAAGCAGAGTTTTATATGCAGCAGTCGCTAGACTCAGCCTTAAAGACAGATGATCTTATCGCTCAGGCCTGCGCTTATAGAGGATTGGGAGAGATTTATTCTGCTGAAAATTCAGATAAATCGCAAGAGAATTTTTTACAAGCTATCGAACTTTTTGAAAAAGCTGGTGATCAGATCGGAACACAAGAAGCTAAAAGCTTACTAAACAAGAAAAAGTAGCCCATTTAGGCTACTTTTTTAAAATTCTTTATAAACATATGGATTCTCTGGTTTATCGACTTTTACAAAGGATTGAAGCTCGAGTGTTGGAAGGACTTGGTTGAGTTCTTTGTGATAGTGATTGCGAATCTTACCTTTGACTTTCACCCAGGTGTTATTTTCGTAGTGATTGGAGTTTCCTGTGGTCAAGAGTCCAAAAACTCCTGAATCAGCGATACAGTGCATGATACCAAAGCGAAAGACAAATTGACTATTTGCGTGATTAGGATCGTTATAGACAAAACCAATAAATTCAATTTCCTTACCTTCAAATTCATTTGGATAATCATAAATAGCTTCCATGACTTCCAAAAAATTCACATCATTTACGACAATACTTGATTGAGCTAAATACTTATCAGCACTTTTCCGAATAATATTTTCATGAGCTGTTTGTGAATAAAAGCGACTGGTATCCGGTTTGAGATACTGACTGCTCGTACCTTCACTTGCTTGTATTGCCTTGTCCGTTCCTTCTGACAGAGGGAAATAATAGCCTTTTGCCGATACTGTTTGTGAATCCAGAGTGACAGTTGGAAAGGTAAATCCAACTAACAAGGGTAAACTTAAGAGAACAAAACTAGCAAGCTTGGCTGAAATAGTATGTAAGTGGCTACGTTCTTTCAAACGCTTGAAGCAAATATAGACTTGAACAATGGCTAGCAAGAAAGATAACACCATTGTGATATAAGCCAGATAAGAATAGTGGAGGTTTAGATACTGATTGAGCTTACCTGATAAATGCAGATAGATGGTTAAGACAAAATAGCTAAACAAAATGATAAATCGTATCATAGTATCACCCCGACTAGATAGGAATAGACAAGAACAACAAGAGTCACAATGGTCATGAACTGCCAAATAAATCGCGTTTTAAGATAATTCTTCATCATAAGAAGGTTCTTGACATCAAGCATAGGGCCAATTACCAGAAAGGCAAGAACTGGATCAAAGCCAAAACTAGAGAGAAGCGAAGAGCCAATAAAGGCATCAGCTTCACTACAGAGTGATAGAAGGAAGGATAGGACCATCAAGAGAACGATAGCAAGGAGTGGTGTTGCACTGATAGAAGTCAGGATCCGAGTTGGTACATAGACCTGGACAATGCTGGCAAACAGACAGCCAAAAACCAAATAACGCCCCATATCAAAGAATTCATCAATAGCTTGGATGAGGACCTGAAGCAGTTTTTGAGCTCTTGTGAAGTGAGAAAAATCATGCTCATGGCAAGCCAATCTATTTTCTTTTTGGATAGGTCCCTCCCAGTAAAATCCAAGGAAAATACCCAATATGGTAGCTACAAGAATTGAACCCAAAGCGCGGAGCAACACCATTTTAAATGAATGACTAAAAGCTGAATAAGTGGCAAATAGGACGATTGGGTTAATGATGGGAGCCGTTACTAGAAAGGGAACAGCCGTATAGCTTGGTACTTTCTTCTCCAAGAAGCGATTGATGATCGGAACAATGCCACACTCACAAGAAGGAAAGAGAAACCCTATGAAGGTACCAAAAAAGATTCTCCCCAAACGATTTTTAGGGAGAAATCTATATACTTTTTCAGGAGTCACATAGACTTCAATGGCACCAGAGATGATGCTGCCAATTAAGACAAAAGGCAGGGCTTCAATAATGATTGATAGAAAGATAGCACCAGCTTGTAAAACACTTGAAGGCAGGTTTTGAAAGAGTGTCATCTATTTTTTCTTTTCTGCCTTATCTTTCTTTTTTTTGTCGTCTGGAAATGTTACTTGTTTCAAATCAGGAAGTTTAGCGAATTCTTCGAACATCTTATCTAAGTCATCAGTTTTTGTAAATTTAACAGCCATACGGCATACCTCGATTCTTTGTGTTATCTCTATTATACTATTATTTCTGGGAAATGGTTGAAATTTAAAACAAACATGGCTCTTCTCTTTATAAAGTTGAATGAAAGCAACAAATTAATGAAAACAAGCTTTCCTGCTTATGGTATAATAGTTTCATGGATAAAAAATATGAAAAAATTTCCCAAGATTTGGGTGTAACCTTAAAGCAAATTGATACTGTACTTAGTTTGACAGCAGAAGGAGCGACAATTCCTTTTATCGCTCGTTATCGGAAAGACATGACTGGTAGCCTGGATGAAGTTGCTATTAAGGCAATTATCGACCTTGATAAAAGTCTAACTGCTCTCAATGATCGTAAGGAAGCTGTCTTAGCCAAAATCAAAGAGCAAGGCAAGCTAACTAAAGAATTGGAAGAAGCTATCCTAGCAGCTGAAAAACTAGCTGATGTCGAAGAACTTTATCTTCCTTATAAAGAGAAACGTCGAACCAAGGCAACGATTGCGCGTGAGGCTGGACTTTTTCCACTTGCTCGTTTAATTTTACAAAATGTTTCTGATCTAGAAAAAGAAGCAGAAACATTTGTCTGTGAAGGTTTCGAAACTCCTCAAGAAGCTTTGGCTGGGGCTGTAGACATCTTGGTTGAAGCACTATCTGAGGATGTTCATTTACGTTCAATGGCCTATCAAGAGGTACTTAGACACTCTAAGATTACTTCTCAAGTCAAAGATGAGAGTCTTGATGAAAAACAAGTATTTCAGATTTATTACGATTTCTCAGAAACAGTTGCAAACATGCAGGGCTATCGGACCTTGGCTCTCAATCGTGGAGAAAAACTAGGTGTATTAAAAGTTGGCTTTGAACACGATACTGACCGAATCCTAGCATTTTTCGGAACTCGTTTCAAGGTTAGGAATGCCTATATTGACGAAGTTATTCAGCAATCTGTTAAGAAAAAAGTATTGCCAGCTATTGAGCGCCGTATTCGTACTGAACTAACTGAGAAGGCAGAAGAAGGAGCCATTCAACTATTTTCTGATAATCTGCGCAATCTCCTGCTAGTTGCACCTCTTAAAGGGCGCGTGGTTCTTGGATTTGACCCTGCCTTTCGTACAGGTGCCAAGCTCGCAGTCGTTGATGCGACCGGCAAGATGCTGACAACGCAAGTCATTTATCCAGTCAAACCAGCTTCAGCTCGTCAGATTGAAGAAGCTAAGCGTGATTTGGCAGATTTGATTGGCCAATATGGTGTTGAAATAATTGCTATCGGAAATGGAACTGCTAGTCGTGAGAGTGAAGCCTTTGTGGCAGAAGTTCTGAAAGAGTTTCCAGAAGTTAGCTATGTCATTGTCAATGAGAGTGGTGCGTCTGTCTACTCAGCTAGTGAACTTGCCCGTCAGGAGTTTCCAGAACTAACCGTTGAAAAACGTTCGGCAATCTCAATTGCTCGTCGTTTGCAAGACCCACTTGCTGAATTGGTTAAAATTGACCCTAAATCCATCGGTGTTGGCCAGTATCAGCACGATGTTAGCCAAAAGAAACTATCTGAAAGTCTTGATTTCGTGGTAGATACAGTAGTTAACCAAGTCGGTGTCAATATCAATACAGCTAGTCCAGCCTTGCTATCTCATGTCGCAGGGCTTAACAAAACTATTTCAGAAAATATTGTTAAGTATCGTGAAGAAGAAGGAAAAATCACCTCACGAGCTCAAATCAAGAAAGTCCCTCGTCTAGGTGCCAAAGCATTTGAACAGGCAGCAGGTTTCCTCCGTATCCCTGAAAGTAGCAATATCCTTGATAATACTGGTGTTCACCCAGAAAATTATGCTGCAGTCAAGGAACTCTTCAAACGTTTGGACGTTAAAGACCTAAATGAAGAAGCGCAAGCAAAACTCAAATCTGTTTCAGTTAATGAAATGGCTCAAGAGCTAGACCTCGGTCAAGAAACCCTTAAAGATATTATTGCAGATCTTTTAAAACCAGGACGTGATTTCCGTGATTCTTTTGATGCTCCAGTCCTTCGTCAGGATGTCTTGGATATCAAAGACTTAAAAGTTGGCCAGAAGCTTGAGGGCGTTGTTCGTAACGTCGTTGACTTCGGTGCCTTTGTTGACATTGGTATTCACGAGGATGGCCTGATTCATATCTCTCACATGAGCAAGAAATTCATCAAACATCCGAGTCAAGTCGTTTCAGTTGGTGATTTGGTAACCGTTTGGGTAAAGAAAATCGATGTCCAACGAGAAAAAGTAAATCTGTCGCTCCTTGCACCAGATGAATCTAACTAATTACGTTCGACAAGTTTCTTTAGAAGACTTTGGGAAACCTTTCAATCACCAAGCTCAATGGAATACTCGCCTACGGTCGACAGGTGGGCGATTCTTTCCAAAGGATGGGCATTTGGATTTTAATCCCAAAGTCTATCAAGAACTAGGTTTAGAGGTTTTTCGGAAAATTGTCCGTCACGAACTCTGTCATTATCATCTATACTATGAGGGCAAGGGGTATAAACATAAAGATGTAGCCTTTAAGAAACTGTTAAAAGAAGTAGACGGGCTCCGCTTTGTTCCTCCCTTATCAAGTGTCAGTCAAACACCAGTTCTAGTCTATACTTGTCAGACTTGTCACCAAACCTATCAACGAAAGCGACGAATTGATACCAAACGCTATCGTTGTGGTCTCTGTCGTGGCAAACTCATTTTACAAAATCCGCCTAAGGACTGATGTAGCAAATCTAGCTTAGTGCTATACTAAGATTAAGAAATCCGAAAGAGGAATAAATTATGAATACAAAATTTTATAAAATGAGAAGAAATCGCATGATATCAGGTGTTCTTGCAGGTTTATCTGATAAGTGGAATCTTGATGTAACCCTAGTTCGTTTCCTTTTTGCAATCTTTACAATCGCAAACTTTGGACTCGGAATTATTATCTACATTATCCTAGCTTCGATCCTACCAACAAAAGAAGATATCGAAGCTGAAATGTATGGAACAGGCCCACGCAAGATTAAAGAAGCCCAGCCTATCAATGATGACGAAGGTTGGTTTTGGTAAATCATTTTATTGATCATTAGAGAATTAATCCCTTGTAGTATCAAGGGGTTTTGTTTTTCTTAAACAATTATGACAAATTAATAGTAGTAAAATTTTAAAAAAATATGTCAATCTTACAAAAATGTAAGATTAAAAGCCTCTTTTGTAAAGTTATGTTATGGAATGGTCTCATTTTTTAGAGTACACTTATAACAGTAAGATAAGGGAGAAAAATATTAAAAAAAATTGTAAATAAAGAAAATCAGTAAACCAACTTCAAAAGAGACCGAACGTTTTAAGCTTGATAGTACCATTATGCAAGATCGATATCAATTAACAGGATATAAAGAAGGTGTCTATCATGACCTTTTGGATTTAAAATACGTTCAAAGGATTTCTAAAACTCGTTTTCAAAACAATCAAGTAGAATCTCTGAAAAACATCTATTGACTGTAGAAAAAGGTTACTACCTTGCCATCATGGGTAAGTTTGGTTATGCTAAATCAACAGTACTCAATATTCTTGTCATTCTTGACAAATCAACTCGATGTCAGCTCTTTCTAAATGGAATAAACACAACTACCATAAAAAATAAGAGGTAACAAGTTTTCCTTGTGGAATCTTAGGTTTTGTATTTCAAAAATACAATTTGTTAGTTACATTTTCTGTTAGAGACAATCTCTTATTCCAATAAGAAAGAGGTATAAGATGTATTTTAAGGATCTTAATATAGAAATAATTACGATTGAATGCTCATTTTTAATTGTACCATAACCATATTCATTTACTGAAGAACATGGGGGATATGAGTTTGTTTTACAAATTCTTACTTTATAGATATCCCTATTTTCCAAAAAAATATATTTAAAAACACTTGACAATCCTCAAAAAAAGTACTAAAATAAAAAATGTAAACACTTACACCAAAATGTGTTCAATTTCAAAAAGGAGGGATAGTTATGAAATATTATAACGATTCTAGATACCATAACGGTGATTAAAAACCTAAATATTATCAATTCATATTAAAGTAATACGGAGTTACTAAAAGAGGATTAGTACGGAGTTTTTATCAAATATTTTAATTCAAGGAGAAGTAAAATGAAAAAAAAGAATTAATAAGAAAATCTTTGTTTTTCTAGCTGCAAGTGTTTTAAGTTTTAGCTTTGCTTCTACAGCTAGTATTGTTAGTGCAACTACAGCACATCCTGCTCCATATCCGATTATTGATGTATGGGAGTATGGTGTAAGTGATAACTATGGTTATTCGAATTACTTTGTTAAGTCTCCAGATAATATTGGTTCAAAATCTTCAGTAACGAATTATTGGGGAACAGTTAAATCTTACGATAAAAAAGATTATGGATGGGCATATTCAGGTGCAACAAAATCTTGGAGCGATATTCAATTAAAAGCATATTGGGATTATTATAGATTTTAAAAATAATTTATGAAAACAAGAGACCCGATTATAAGTTAGGGTCTTTTGTAATAGGGTAAGTGCTTATGAAATTAAAATTATGTATCATTGGATTTTTCTTTTGTTTGATTGCTGCAATTGGTCTGGTCACTATTAGCGATACCGAAACGCCCATACCTTTACCAATTGATGGTGCTTTTTCTATTCAAGGAAAAAGCAATCTTTCCAATAACGAAATTTACGAAATGATTCGTGACCTATCAAAAACGGAAAAAGTTACTATTTACAAGCCGATTGTTCAGAGTTCGGGACAGTTGAAATATGTAAATTTCGATGATGCAAACAATGAACAATTAAAGTCAGTACCGATAATAGGGATGTATTACACTCTTGGGGAAATGGATGTAGACAGTTTGAAACCACTTACGATGACAGGACTGCAAACTGTATATATGGCTTATCCTTGGTATATAGGAGGAATGTTACAATTCACTGGAACTTTAAGAATACTGTTAATGGGTTCCATTTACTTAACTTTATTAGTTGTGTTATTTGTAGTTAGAACGAGGCAGATTAAAGAAGGAGTGATACGACGTTCTTTGGGATTGCCTGTATACGATCTAAGAAGAGAGTATGTCATTTCTCTTATTTTTGAACTGATTATGATGGCTTTATTGATGATTTCTTACAGTTCTTTTTTTGGAAATGGTTTCTTCACTTATAGTTCTAAGTTATTTTTCTCTCTGCTTTTAACGAATTTTATACTATTTCAAATCATTGATCTCATCACCTTTGTTTTATTTTGGTTGACGATTCAGATTGAAAAGCCCATTGAAATTATCAAAAACAAGGCGAAAAACAAGCTTATTTTTGTCGTATGGCTTGCCATTATTTCGATTATTATCGTTGTATCAGGAATTTTTTTACAAGAAACAAAGAGTAGCCAATCCAGTATTAACATACAGATACAGAATTTAGTACCATGGGACACAGTAAAAGACTGGCGAAGGATTGAGTTCCTTGGAATTGAAAATAACTCTGCTAAAAATGGAGAAGTAAGTGATTCGGATGGTCAGTATCTACAGATAGCTGCTTCCTTAAAAAACTTAGATTATTTATATATAGAACGATCCTCGGCCTATGTTCCAGATTTTATGAAAACGTCTCATGCTTTAGAAGACTTTTCTAAACAATTAGAAAATGATGGAATAATGAATCCAGAAATAAATAAAGATCTGATTTATATCAATCAAACAGGTGCTAATCTACAAAATAAAGTGAATGGAACAAACTATCATCTTTTAGATAATAAGATAGCAACCATCTATATTCCTGAGAAATGGAAAGAAAACCAGAAATCTATTGAGAACACAGTTGTAGCAGAACAATTTATTGGAACAAACTATACAAAAGAAGAGCTTGCAGTACAAATAATTCCTGATGGTAATAAGATTTTTTATTTCAATGAGGATGCTGATATCGATCATAAAAATAAAGATATTTTACCAATGCCAAGTGTAGCAGATAGCAAAGATAACATTGTTGTTGTGTTAGATACAGACAAAATGATCGAAAACAACAAGTTTACTTTGGCTAGTAATATAACTAATAAGTCTCTTTTTAGTCCTGAGGCGGTAAAGAAAATAAATGAGATGGCTACCCAGTTGAATGTTTCAATGAATCCAGTAGATGTTTACCAAATTGTGAAGTTGAAGATCCAATCTTTAGAGCACCAAATTCTACTGTCACAAATCTTGCAGAAGATAATTTACAGTATTGTCTTTATACTCATTTATCAATATGTCCAACTTTATATTGCCCTAAAACAGAATGAATATGTGAAAAAAATCATTTTGGGTCTGTCAAAAACATATATAGCACTTTCAAGTCTCAAGTACTTTATGATGATTATTACAATGGTTATTCTATTTACATTTCTTATGACAGGGCAAATAGAGCTGCTATATATTGGTCTTGCTTCTCTGCTGGTTTTGATGTTGTCAATCATAATGAGTTTTAGAAAATTATCTGAAAGCTACACTAAAATTTTAAAAGGAGATGAAACATGACAATTGACCTTTTGAACGTTTCAAAAAGTTTCGGCTCAAAAAAGATCTTTACAGACTTAAATTTAAGATTTGAATCTGGAAAAAGCTATGCATTGATTGGAGGTTCTGGCTCTGGTAAGAGTACTCTTCTTAATATTATAGGAAGATTAGAAAAAATTGATAGTGGGAACGTTTTAGTTGATGAACAGGATATTTGGAAGATAAAAGAAAGAACCTTCTTTAAAAATACTGTTGGATATGTATTTCAGAATTATTCTTTAATAGAGAACAAAACAGTATATGATAATTTGAAACTTATCACTAAAGACAAAAAAATAATAACTGATGTACTTGAAAAAGTAGGACTTTCGAGCGACTATTTACATCAAAAAATATATGAATTGTCTGGAGGGCAGGCTCAACGTGTAGCTATTGCCAGAATGTTAATGAAACCACGTAAAATTATCTTAGCAGATGAACCCACAGGAGCTTTAGATGGTGAGATTGGAAAAGAAATTATTCGTTTATTATTAAATGAAAGAGATGAAGACAAATATGTTATAATAGCGACGCATGATCCAGCTGTCTATAACAAAGTTGATGTGATCATTGATATGAAAGATATAGGGGATAATGTATGAAAAAGATAATTTATATTGCTTTGATCTTTGTAGCTGGGTTACTTGCCTTCTTCTTTTTTGGAAAACAAATGATCATAAAAGAAAATACCAATAAACCAACACTGGAGTTAACCGTTTTTACGGTTTCTTCTAGTGATACAGAAAAATGGAATAAAGTGAAACAAGTAGAAACGGAAGAAGCTACATACTTCATAACTGTGAAAGAAGTAGCGTCTTCAGAAGAAGTATTTTCAAACATTATTGCAAATGGTGCTGCTTTTGGGTTCGGAGTTCGTGAAGAAGAGGTAAAGCAATTTAATAATAATTTAGGAGATACTATTGAGGACTCTAAGCATAATAAACTCATTGAAATAGAATTTTTTACTTTTTCTACTGATGACGAGGGATTCGTAGTAGCAAATTTTGACTACGGTAAAGAAGAGTTGAATTCTCAGAAAAAAGATATAAAAGAGTTCTATAAAAAATTATATGAATCTTTTAAAGAAAAAAGTAAGTGATTGCGATTTATTTGCCTGTTTTGATCGAAAAAAGTCAATTTTTAATCCTAGTATCTTATCTTGATGATCGCGCTTTTTAGTTGATAAAACTTACAAATAGTCCTGAAGAAGACAATGACATTCAGTTTACTTATTTGCATCGTGTGTATACAAAGTTAGGTTCATAGCACCATCAATTTATGTTTATCAATAATTGAGCAGTTGTTGCTTCATTTGATATTTCAGAGGTTCAGTACCAGTATTTTATGAAAGAATCACTTTCTCATGTCATGCTTTATAATTACAGTAACAAAGAACACATAGAAAATCCTGATAATGTTTACAGGTTATAACATAAATCGGTTGAGTTTGGAAGTAATTCTGTTCTGTTATATTCTAACAACTCATGAATATTAAATGATTAGTTTATCTGTTGACAGTATCCCAGGTCAAATGTTTCTATAGGAAAACTCTCATACTGGTTGCCCTGATTTTTTTCAGCTATGTTTATGAAAATGCACTGTTCGCTTATGCTCTTTAAGTGTTCTCTGGACATAAAATCGCTCAAACGAACCCTGAAAATGGTATAGCATAGATTATTTGTTGCTTTAGAAGAGTGCGTGTTAGGAACAAACAAGCAGTCGAAACAGAGATAGGATTCACCTTCATGACTATGAATCTCACAAAATTAGTCAAGAATCCAGCCTCTAAAATATCTATTATTCAAAAAACCACACAGTATTTCTTTCTTCTTGATGGAATTCAAGACTGAAATCACTGTGTGGTTTTATTTTAAAGCTAGTTTTTATCCAGCATCATTTTTTCTCTTAAATACTAAACAACTGACCCAATAGATAGGTAACTCCCATAGTCAACAAACCGATACAAAGGTTACGGATCATGGCTGTTTTTATTGGTGCTTTCCCGAGTTTGGCACTGGTGTAACCTGTAATCAATAGAGAAATCGCAACGATAAAAACAGTAGCAGGGATTCGGTAGTCACTTGGAAAGATTGTAACGGAAAGCATTGGTGGTAAACTACCAAGAACAAAAGCGATGAAGCTAGAAATAGCAGCATGCCAAGGATTAGTAAATTCTTCGTACTCGATTCCGTATTTTTCCTCAACCAAAGCCTTGAGTGGATTTTTAAGAAAAGCTTTATTGACTAAAAGTTGAGCTGAAGTTTCACACTCACCATTTTGTAGGTAAGCAGCATAGAGGGATTTTTTTGCAGCATCGAGATCCTTATCCAAAAGTATTTGTTCACGCGCTACAGCGGCTTCCTCAGTGTCTTTTTGAGTAGATACAGAGACATACTCGCCTCCAGCCATAGAAAATGCACCTGCTAAGATTGCTGCTAAACCTGAGAGGAAAATAATCCAGATATTGCTTGTCGCACTGGCAACCCCGATAACAACACCTGCGATGGAAATAATCCCATCATTAGCTCCTAGTACACCAGCACGCAAGATATTTAAACGCCCTGCAAAGTTTGAATCAATTTCATGAGTAATTTCTGTCATAGTCTTCTCCTTCATATTCATTATAAAGTATGGGAGAAGTGAAAACAAACATTTTAAACTATCTGAAAAAAGTTCTACAATTCTAATAAAAGATTACTATTTTTATCTATCAGGCATAGCTATTTCTTATTCCAATATATAACAAAGTTGTATTTGTAACCTAGTGAAATAGGTGATACAATAAACCTAATGAAATCTTTGGAGGTCTGATTATGAGTCGTGAATTTAAATTTGAAACCCTACAATTGCATGCAGGACAAGTGGTAGATGCTACTACCAAGTCTCGTGCTGTACCAATTTATCAAACAACATCTTTTGTATTTGAAGATACACAAGAAGGTGCAGACCTGTTTGCCCTTCAGAAGGCTGGTAATATCTATACTCGTATCACTAACCCAACAACTTCAGCCTTTGAAGAACGTATCGCTGCTCTTGAAGGTGGAGTAGGAGCCCTTGCCACAGCTTCTGGGATGGCAGCTCTTACTTATACTATTCTTGGACTTGCTCATGCAGGTGATCATGTTGTTGCAGCTTCAACTATCTACGGTGGGACCTTTAACCTCTTGAAAGAAACCCTTCCTCGCTATGGAATCACCACAACTTTTGTTGATATCGATAATCTAGAAGAGGTAGAAGCAGCGATTAAAGACAATACCAAACTTGTCTTGATTGAAACCTTGGGAAATCCAGTCATCAACATTCCTGATATTGAAAAAATAGCTGAAATTGCTCACAAACATCAGATTCCTTTGGTTGCAGACAATACCTTTGCAACACCTTATCTCATCAATGTTTTTTCACATGGAGTAGATATTGTAGTCCATTCTGCCACTAAATTTATTGGCGGACACGGTACAACAATCGGTGGTGTCATTGTTGATAGTGGCAAATTTGATTGGGCTGCTTCAGGAAAATTCCCTCAATTAGTCCAAGAAGATCCAAGCTACCATAATATCAGTTATACCCGTGATGTTGGTGCTGCAGCCTTTATCGTTGCTACTCGCGTGCAATTGCTTCGTGATATGGGAGCTGCACTATCACCATTTAACTCATTCTTGCTTTTACAAGGTCTTGAAACACTTTCTCTCCGTGTAGAACGCCATATTCAAAATGCTGAAAAAATCGTTGATTTCCTTGTGAACCATCCAAAGGTAGAAAAGGTTAACTATCCAAAACTTCCAGACAGTCCATATCATGCTTTGGCTGAAAAATACCTACCAAAAGGGGTCGGATCAATCTTTACCTTCCATGTTAAAGGTGGAGAAGCAGAAGCACGTAAAGTGATTGACAACTTAGAAATCTTTTCAAACCTTGCCAATGTAGCAGATGCAAAATCATTGGTAGTTCATCCAGCAACTACAACTCATGCCCAATTGTCTGACTCTGATTTAGAAGCAGCAGGAGTAACTAAAAATCAAATCCGTCTTTCAATAGGTCTAGAAAATGTCGATGATTTGATTGAAGATTTGCGTCTTGCACTTGAAAAGATTTAAAAACACTTAAAATTTATCTGATTTAAGATCCTTCTCACGAATAATAAATTGAGGAGGATTTTTATGTATAGTATTTCATTTCAAGAAGATTCGCTTTTACCAAGAGAGAGACTAGTCAGAGAAGGAGTAGAAGCGCTCAGTAACCAAGAATTACTGGCAATATTACTAAGGACAGGCACAAAACAGGCCAATGTTTTTGAAATAGCACAGAAGGTCTTAAATCATCTAACATGTTTAACTGATCTAAAAAGAATGAGTCTACAGGAATTGCAAACTCTATCGGGTATTGGACGTGTTAAGGCAATCGAATTGCAAGCAGTTATTGAATTAGGCTACCGTATCCATAAAAGGGAAACAGTGGAAATGGAGAGTATTCTTAGCAGTCGAAAATTAGCTAAAAAGATGCAAGCTGAGCTTGGAGATAAAAAACAAGAGCACCTGGTGGCGCTCTATCTGAATACTCAAAATCAAATTATTCACCAGCAAACCATTTTCATCGGATCTGCTACTAGAAGTATTGCTGAACCACGGGAAATTCTCCACTATGCCTTAAAGCACATGGCAACATCCGTGATTCTAGTTCATAATCATCCGTCAGGAGCTGTTATGCCTAGTAGAAATGATGATCATGTTACCAAGCTTGTTAAAGAAGCCTGCGAATTAATGGGTCTGGTCTTATTAGACCATCTAATTGTCTCACACTCCGATTATTTTAGTTACCGCGAGAAGACGGACTTGATATAAAATTATCCATTATAGTTTAGAGGACCTTGCCCAACCACTTTACCTGATAAGAAAACTCCAACCTCTAAATCTTTCAAAAGCTCATGAGAAGAAGGTGTTTTTATTTCATCCATGATTTACTAACCCTGTTACAGTTATAGCAGGTTCTTGATTTAAAGTTCATTGACGACATAGTCGAAAAGTGTTTTATCTTTTGGGCGATTTTCAAAGAGAAATTCTGGATGCCATTGAACACCGAGGTAAGGGAAATCATCAGCTGTTGTTATAGCCTCGATAATTCCATCTTTAGGATCATGAGCTACAACCTTTAGATTTGGAGCTAAATCCTTAATGCTCTGATGGTGGAAAGAGTTGATATGGGAGATTTCTCCATAGATTTCTCGAAGAATAGTATCAGGCTCGGTGACTAAACGTTGCGTTGTGTACTCAGCTGAAGTATCTTGCCAATGATCTTCAATATCTTGATAAAGAGTCCCTCCCATAGCCACATTAAAGAGTTGAGTGCCTCGACAAACAGAAAAAATGGGTTTCTTCTGTTTGATAGCTTCTTTTATAAGAGCTAGCTCAAAAATGTCTCTCTGAAGGTGGTAGTCATCACTATCAATCATTTTAGGCTCACCGTAGTACTTTGGATCGACATTCTGTCCACCAGTTAAAATGAGTTTATCAATCAAGCCAATATAGTAACTGGCCATTTCTTGATCACCAATTGGTAGGATAATGGGAATTCCCCCAGCTTCCTTGACTCCTTCAACAAAGCCCTTTGCAGCATAGCTCATCATCAGCTCATCATCAGGATGAGCTTTTTCGTTTCCTGTAATCCCAATAACTGGTTTTTTCATAAATGCTTTCGCTTTCTAATCCTCTTTTCTCATGAAATAGAGGAGAGTTTGCAATTCACTAGTTAAATCTACATACTGAGCTACCACATCTTTTGGTAGTTGGAGATGAACGGGTGAAAAGCTTAAAATTCCTTTAATACCTGCTTCGACAAGGAGATTAGCTACTTCTTGTGATTTGATACTCGGAACAGTTAAGATTGCAGTTTTTACATCTGCATTTGTTATTTTATCCTTGATTTGGGAAATTCCGTAAATTGGGATTCCATCAGGAGTTTTTGTCCCAACTTCAGGATGATCATCTAAATCAAAAGCCATAATGATTTTCATTTTGTTTCGTTCATGGAAACGATAGTGAAGGAGAGCATGTCCCATATTACCAATACCCACCAACATAACATTTGTAATAGAATTATCATTTAGAAGATCAGCAAAAAAGGTCATTAGTTTTTTGACATCGTAGCCAAATCCACGGCGACCAAGTTCACCAAAGTAGGAAAAATCTCGTCTAACGGTAGCAGAATCAATACCAATGGCCTCGGCAATTTGTTTTGAGTTGGCTCTTTCAATTTTTTCTGCATGAAATCTTTTAAAGATACGATAATAAAGAGAAAGTCTCTTTGCTGTTGCTTTTGGAATAGCAGACTGTTTTTCTTTCACAAAACCACAACCTTTCTAAATACTATTTTATAGAAAGATTGTGAAAAAATCAACAAAAACAAGAAAAAACTAAGAAAATCTTAGCTTATCTTTGTAAAATCATAGTGAGATAGAAAACGATAGAGATCTCCCAGAAGCCCCTGATAGATTTCCTTTCCATTATAGGTAAGAGAAGTGATAACGGTAGTATCTGGAAGAGTCACACAGCCTGAAAGTGACAGCATAAGGGATTCAAGATCTTCAAATTCTTGGACACGCTCTACTAAATAGGTGTCCTTGTAAGTTAATCGAAACATTGGGCCCCCCTATCTTTCACTTTTAGTGAATACGCCACGCTCAACAAGGCTATCCATTAAGAAGTAGAATTTCTCTTGGTGGATATGAGTTTCTTCTGATTTGAAGATATCAACCAAACGTAGGCCAAATTTATCTGTGATATTGATTTTTGCACCTGTTAATTCTTTGTTGATGATAATCTTAAGTTGAAATCCTTCTCCACTATTTGGAACTTTTTCAAGAAGGCGTGTTAATTCATAGTTACCAATTTTAGTTTCAAAAAAAGTATTATCTTTAAGAGTAAATTTCTTAACAGTTGGGCTGAGTGTATAATCGTAACGGCAATTTTTAAGTTTAATTGTTTGTTCGAATGCCATTGAGTTAACCTCCAATGATTTCTTTTAGAGTTTGTGCGAGGGTGATCATTTCTTGCTCTGTATTTTGAGGTGAGATGCTGACGCGAACAGATTCGTGTAAGCGAGGAGATTCTTCTCCGTAGAAAGCCTGAAGAACATGACTAACCTGAACGATACCTGCAGTACAAGCAGAGCCAGTTGAAATAGAAATACCTTCAAGATCCAGACGAAGGAGTAGTAGATCATTTCGTTGACCTGGAAATCCAATATTGAGGACATAAGGGAGTTGATTCTTCCCTTGATTTAGATAATAGTCTGTGTCAACCATTTCCTTTAAGAATGTTTCTTTTAGTTTTTGAACCTTTTTAAAGTTTTGGTCATGGTTTTCAAGATCATCCTTTAAAGCTGCTACCATTCCCACAATGGCAGGAAGGTTTTCTGTTCCTGCTCTTTTTTTCTGCTCTTGATCTCCACCATGTAGGTAAGAATCAAAATCTGCAGAAGCAGCATATAGGAAACCGATACCCTTTGGTCCGTGAAATTTATGTGCTGAAGCGCTAAGAAAATCTATTCCCAGCTCTTCAGGAAGAATTTCTAGTTTTCCAACTGCCTGAACCGCATCTACATGATAGACGGCTGGATGATTTTTTAGAACTTCACCAATTTCAGCAATAGGTAAAAGTGTACCAGTTTCATTGTTTGCAAACATAGTAGAAACAAGAATGGTATCTTCACGCAGTGCATTTTTTACTTGGTCTGCCGTGATTTCTTGATTTTCGGGTTTTAAAATAGTTACTTCAAATCCGAAATTTTCTACTAGATATTCGATTGGTTCAAGTACAGCATGATGCTCAATAGCGGTTGTAATAATGTGTTTCCCGCTGTTTTGATGACGGAGACAGTAGCCGATAATAGCTGTATTATTACTTTCTGTACCACCAGAAGTGAAGAAAATGTGTTGGGGCTTTGTCCCAAGTAATTTTGCTAACTCTTGACGCGCTTCACGTAATAATTTACCCGCTTGACGCCCATGGCCGTGAATACTAGAAGGGTTGCCATAAGTTTCTTGCATGACTTGAGTCATTGCTGAGATAGCTACTGAAGACATGGGAGTCGTTGCAGCATTATCCAAATAAATCAAAAACTCACCTAATTTCTATTTAAAAAGTGGACTAACTGGTTTTCTTTCGTGAATACGAACCATTGCATCACCAATCAATTCGCTAGCAGTGATATATTGAACGTTTTTAGGTTTTTTACTTTCCGTCAATACTGAATCTGTAACCAGGATTTCCTTGATATTAGCTGCATCCAACAACTCCGCAGCACCATTAACGAATAATCCATGACTGGATACAGCGTAGATTTCAGTTGCACCGTCACGTTCTAAGATTTTAGCAGCTTCAGAGAAGGTGCGGCCAGTGTTCAGAATGTCGTCAATCAAGATTGCCTTTTTACCTTCAACTTCTCCGATGATATAACCTTGACTGCGTTCAGAATCATCTTCTGCATAATCAATGATAGCAATTGGAGCATCTAGATATTCTGCAAGACTACGAGCACGTTTTACACCAGAGTTTTTAGGACTAACAACAACCACATCGGAACCAGTCAAACCTTTATCGCAGTAATGTTTTGCAAAAAGTGGGATTGTATAGAGGTTATCTACAGGAATGTCAAAGAATCCTTGAACCTGAACGGCATGGAGGTCAAGAGTCAATACACGACTAACTCCGGCTTTTACCAACATATTTGCAACCAGTTTAGCAGTAAGTGGTTCGCGCGAAGAAGCGATACGGTCTTGGCGAGCGTAGCCGAAGTATGGAAGTACAACGTTAATGGTATTAGCACTAGCACGAACGCAAGCATCAACCATAATCAAGAGTTCCATCAAGTGGTTATTTACTGGATAACTAGTTGATTGGATGATATAAACATCGTATCCACGAACACTTTCTTCGATGTTAACTTGGATTTCACCATCTGAAAATTGGCGTGAAGATACTTTTCCAAGTGGGACACCTGCAGCATCTGCGATTCTTTGAGCAATTTCCTGGTTGGAAGATAGTGCGAAAAGTTTCATGTTTTTTGTATCTGACATCGATAAACCGTCCTCTTTAAACTAAGTGAATCGCTGTAGTGAAACACTTTTAGTGATAAGTGTTCTTTACAACAGATTCTATTATTTTTCATCCCTTTTATTTTATCAAAAAAAGAAGATTATTTCAGTATTTTTTCATATTTTCTATAAAACGGACCAATTTTGATGGGGCTTTTTTGTAATGGATTTCATTGACTTGTAAAAATTCTTGGAAATCAAGTCTACCTTGCTTACCATCTTCTACTTCTAATTCAAGCTCATAGTCAACAATATCAAAATATTCGCTTTGATCAAGAGCCATGAGTCCGATAGGAGTTTGCTTTTCGTAACGAACAGTAGTTAGGCAACCCAAAACTACCCAGCCACTGGTTGAAAGTCCACGGCTAGTCAATTCGTCAAGAATCATTCCTTGTGGAAGTTTACATTCTTTAAGACAATGGTTTGCTTCCTCTAGGCTTAGATCTTGATTGTACTCCATATTTCCAACTTTTTGTGGAATTTTTATGGTCAATTCAGCGCTATTTTCAAAAGTACGAATGCGCATAGCAATTTTATGCTTACGAAGGTAAAAATCAGGCGTGTCTAGGTAGTAATTTTTTTGTGTAATAGGTGTGACTCCTGAAAAGTGAGTTTGTAATTTTTTATATTCATCCTGGTTTAGGAGTGTTTTCATTTCAATTTCTAAATGTTTCATTTTTTTAACTTTTTCCTTATCTTTGAAAGCGATTATATGGTATAATAAGCATTGTATTTATTGTATAAGATTTTTCCTAGAAAATCAAAAGCTAGATAAATCGAAGTGTATAGAGAATTGGATGAAAAAGATATATGATTACGGAATGGGAAGAATTTTTAGATCCTTACATTCAGGCTGTCGGAGAGCTGAAGATAAAACTCCGAGGTATTCGAAAACAATACCGCAAACAAAATAAACATTCTCCAATTGAGTTTGTAACTGGTCGAGTCAAACCAATCGAAAGTATAAAAGAAAAAATGGCTCGTCGCGGGATTGGCTATGATACGCTGGAACAGGACTTGCAAGATATTGCAGGTTTACGTGTCATGGTTCAATTTGTAGATGACGTTAGCGAGGTTGTTGATATCCTTCGTAAGAGGCAAGACATGAGAGTCGTCCAAGAACGTGACTACATTACTCATCGAAAGGCTTCAGGCTATCGTTCTTACCATTTGATTATTGAGTATACTGTTGACACAATCAAGGGGGCAAGAACGATTCTGGTGGAGATTCAGATTCGTACCTTGGCTATGAATTTCTGGGCTACCATCGAGCATTCTCTCAATTATAAATATCAAGGGGATTTTCCAGAAGAAATTAAGAAACGCTTGGAAATTACTGCAAGGATATCCCATCAATTGGATGAAGAAATGAGTAAAATTCGTGATGATATCCAGGAAGCACAGGCACTCTTTGATCCATTGTATAGAAAGTTAAATGACGGGGTAGGTAATAGTGACGATACCGATGAAGAATACAGGTAAACGAATTGATCTAATCGCTAATCGCAAACCTCAAAGTCAAAGAGTCTTATATGAATTAAGAGACCGACTAAAAAAGAATAACTTTATATTGAATGATAAACATCCCGATATCGTGATTTCCATAGGTGGGGATGGGATGCTTTTGTCTGCTTTTCACAAGTATGAAAACCAGCTGGATAAGGTTCGCTTCGTTGGTGTTCACACGGGTCATTTAGGTTTCTATACGGATTACCGTGATTTTGAACTAGATCAATTACTTACTAATTTACAGTTAGATACTGGAGCTCGTGTGTCTTATCCACTTTTAAATGTAAAGGTATTTTTGGAAAACGGGGAAGTGAAGATTTTCCGAGCTTTGAACGAGGCTAGCATTCGAAGAGCTGATCGAACTATGGTTGCCGATATTATCATTAACCAAGTGCCATTTGAACGTTTTCGAGGAGATGGCCTGACGGTATCGACGCCAACCGGGAGTACAGCCTATAATAAATCTCTTGGTGGAGCTGTTTTGCACCCTACTATTGAGGCCCTTCAATTGACAGAAATTGCAAGTCTCAACAATCGTGTCTACAGAACTTTAGGTTCGTCTATCATTGTGCCTAAAAAGGATAAGATTGAATTGATACCGACTCGCAATGATTATCATACGATTTCTGTTGACAATAGCATTTATTCTTATCGAAATATTGAAAGGATAGAATACCAAATAGACCACCACAAGATTCACTTTGTCGCAACACCAAGCCATACTAGTTTTTGGAATCGTGTCAAGGATGCCTTTATTGGTGAGGTGGATGAATGAGGTTTGAATTTATTGCTGACGAACATGTCAAGGTAAAGACCTTTTTAAAAAAACACGAAGTTTCGAAAGGTTTACTTGCCAAAATCAAGTTTCGAGGTGGAGATATTCGCGTAAACGGTCATCCACAAAATGCAACCTATCTCTTAGATATTGGGGATGTGGTTGTCATCGACATTCCTCCTGAGGAAGGTTTCGAGACACTGGAAGCCATTGATTATCCACTGGATATTCTGTTTGAAGATGATCATTTCTTGATTTTAAACAAACCCTTTGGTGTGGCCTCGATTCCTAGTGTCAATCATTCCAATACCATCGCTAACTTTATCAAGGGCTATTATGTGAATCAGAACTACGAAAATCAACAGGTCCACATTGTAACCAGACTAGATCGAGATACTTCGGGCCTCATGCTTTTTGCTAAACACGGATATGCCCATGCTAGACTAGATAAGCAGTTGCAGAAGAAAGCTATTGAGAAGCGTTATTTTGCTTTAGTTAAAGGAGATGGGTTTCTGGAGCCGCAAGGTGAAATCATTGCACCGATTGCTCGAGATGAAGATTCCATAATCACTAGACGAGTGGCAAAAGGTGGTAAGTATGCCCATACTTCCTATCGTATAGTGGAGTCTTATGGCAATATTCATCTAGTTGATATTCGCCTACATACGGGAAGGACCCACCAGATTCGTGTCCATTTCTCTCATATAGGTTTCCCTTTGCTTGGTGATGACCTATATGGTGGTAGTCTTAAACATGGCATAGAGCGTCAAGCTCTGCATTGCCATTACTTATCGTTTTATCATCCTTTTCTTGAAGAGCGGTTGGAGATGGAAAGTCCACTGCCGGATGATTTCAACACCCTTATTACTCAGTTATCAAATAATAATTTATCTTAAAAGGAGTAAAAACTCATGGAAGTTTTTGAAAATTTAAAAGCCAACCTAGTTGGTAAAAATGCACGTATTGTTTTGCCTGAAGGTGAAGAACCACGTATTCTTCAAGCAACAAAACGCATCGTAAAAGAAACAGAAGTTATTCCTGTCCTACTTGGAAATCCTGATAAAATTAAAATCTATCTTGAAATCGAAGGAATCATGGATGGTTATGAAGTCATCGACCCAGCCCACTACCCTCAATTTGAAGAAATGGTAGCATCACTTGTAGAACGTCGTAAAGGAAAAATGACTGAAGAAGAAGCTCGCGAAATCTTGGTTAAAGACGTGAACTATTTTGGTGTTATGTTGGTATACATGGGCTTGGTAGATGGAATGGTTTCAGGAGCTATTCACTCTACTGCGGCAACTGTTCGTCCAGCCCTTCAAATCATTAAAACACGTCCAAATGTTAGTCGTACTTCAGGTGCCTTCCTTATGGTTCGTGGCACTGAGCGTTACCTATTTGGTGACTGTGCCATCAATATCAATCCTGATGCTGAAGCTTTGGCAGAAATTGCGATTAACTCTGCAATTACAGCTAAGATGTTCGGTATCGAACCAAAAATTGCTATGCTAAGCTATTCAACTAAAGGTTCAGGTTTTGGTGAAAGCGTTGATAAGGTCGTTGAAGCGACTAAAATTGCTCACGATCTTCGCCCTGACTTGGAAATCGATGGTGAATTGCAATTCGATGCGGCCTTTGTTCCAGAAACAGCTGCACTCAAAGCTCCAGGAAGCAAGGTTGCTGGACAAGCAAACGTCTTTATCTTCCCAGGTATTGAAGCAGGAAATATTGGCTACAAGATGGCAGAACGTCTCGGTGGCTTTGCAGCAGTTGGTCCAGTATTGCAAGGTTTGAACAAACCAGTTAATGACCTTTCTCGTGGATGTAACTCAGACGACGTCTTCAAACTTACTCTAATCACAGCAGCACAAGCTGTACACCAATAAAATACAAGATAGCTCCTTTTCTGTTAAAGGAGCTTTTCGTTGAATTTCAAATCTAAAGATGATAAAATGTATTTACAAATCATCTTTACAAAGAGGTATTAATCATGGCAAGTACTCAACCAGTTAATTTTAGAGCAGATTCGACTTTTTACCAACAAACGAAAGAAATCATAGCTGATGAAAAGTTAACCCTGTCAGATATCTTTAATGCTGCACTTCGTAAAATTGCGACAGGTGCGGTTGATCCTAAAGAGTTCGTATTTAGTGATTTACAAGAGACTCAATATCAGGTTGCTTTTGAAGACTTGAAAAAGGAAATTTTGATGGGTCATCAAGAAGTTGAGCAAGGTAAACTAACGTCTTTGGCAGATGTAAGAAAGGAATTTGGACTTGACTAATCATAAACGTTACCATGTTTCTCTTACGGATCAAGCTAAGAAAGACTTGAGAGAAATACATGATTATATTGTACTGAATTTTTACAGCCAGCAATCTGCCGATAGTAAACTAGACCTTATTCTAACGGCACTAGAAACTTTAGAAACCTTTCCAGAAGAATGTCCTTTGGTGTCAAGTCGAGGTTATGGTGAATTAACAGATGACGGAAAACGTTATCGATATATGCCAATTGAAAATTACTTAGCTTTTTATTATATCGACAAATATGAGGTTTATGTCTCCAGAATTTTAAATTCCAAGCAGAATTGGGCTAAGTTATTCAATAAGTAGAGGTAAAATTTTTTAAATTTTTTTGAATCATTTAGTCCCACTCTTTGTCCCCCCAAGAAAGGAAGTTTTTAAAATTGAAATACAAATTTCTATTATTCGACCTCGACCATACCTTACTCGATTTTGATGCTGCTGAGGATATAGCTCTGACGCAACTCTTAGAAGAAGAAGGAGTAGAGGATATCCAAACTTACAAAGATTATTATGTGCCCATGAACAAAGCCCTTTGGAAGGATTTGGAACAGAAAAAAATTACAAAGGCTGAGTTAATTAACACTCGTTTTGAAAAATTGTTTGCTCATTTTGGTATTGAAAAAGATGGGTCCTACTTAGCAGAGCGCTACCAGTTTTTCCTTTCAAAACAGGGGCAGACTTACCTAGGTGTGGAAGATTTATTAAAAAATTTGATAAAACAAGGCTATGAGCTCTATGCTGCGACAAATGGAATTACCCTTATTCAAACAAGACGTTTAGAGCAATCTGGTATCGCACCATTTTTCAAGGAGATTTTCATTTCTGAGCAACTCCATACCCAAAAACCAGATGCTGCATTTTATGAGAAAATTGGAGCTCGTATCCCTAACTTTGATAAAAATCATGCCCTTATGATTGGTGATTCCTTATCAGCTGATATTCAGGGTGGACAAAATGCAGGAATTGATACTGTCTGGTACAATCCTCAACATCTGGAAAATAAAACCCAAGTCCAGACAACTTATGAAGTCGACTCTTATCAGGCTCTGCTTGATTGCTTGGGAATCCTTTAAAAATCACAAAATATAAAATATTCTAGAAAACCTGGAGCATGGAGTGCAAGAAATTTTGGTATTTTTTGAAAACGTTTTATTTTTTTGATATAATAAATCATACTAGGATATAATGATAAGAATATTGTGATTGTCATCTACCGTTAAGTTGTATATGGATATCAAATTGGTAGTACAGTTAATCAAGCAGGTATTAAAAAGAAGCATCTAAACTAGTCAATAAATTATCTATTCATCTGTTTGAATGTCTTAAATTGGTATAAAAAGCTATATAGGAGCAAATCAGTATGATATTGAAAAGAAATAAAAGAGCCATGAACTTCATGTTGATGTTAATAAGTGCTTGTTTCTGCCTTATTTGTCTAAGTGCCTGTCAGTCAAATAAGGTAAATTTGGTAGATGATTATAAAATGGCTATCTGGAATAGCGATAAAATAGCTGTATTTGATGATTATGATTTAAATGAGTTCAAGGGTAATATAGCCAGAAAAGAAAAATACATCTATTGGGCAGAAAGTTTTTCAGATGCAGGATCCTATTCAACTGCAAAAACAAAAGATACCTCAGGTCTAAAAAGATATGTATCTAGAATTAATAAGGAAACTTTAAGTGAAACATTTAAATTAGCAGAAGGAAATGATGCTTACGCATCCATTACTGATGGGGATTATTTATATGCAACTGCTGTCTTTACAGATAGAATTGAATTTTATAAATATGATAACAATTTAGAAGTGGTCACTAATGTTACCATGAAAAATGATGGACAACTAAATGCTAGTCAACAGTTTGTTATTGTAGATAATTATTTATACTTACTTGTAACCACATTGGATTTATCAACTCAAGTTCCTAATGCTGAAATTTGGAAAATGGATAAAGAATTCAACATCGTCGAAAAATACAATCTAAACGAAACATCAGCATATATGAGAATGGTTAATGTAGATGATGTCTTGTATATTGTAGAAGCACTTGATGGACGTAATTCTAATGGGGAATATAAGTCAGGAAATAAATTATTGGTTTTTGATATAAAAAGTCAAAACAAGGATTATATCGATATTCCAGATAGGTATCCAACAAATATTCACTATGATGCTAAAAATAACCAATTGATTATAGAAAATGAGGGATTATATAATGGCGAATTTTCCTTTACTACAGTCAATCTAGACAATTTGGAAGAAGATATTATTCATCTGGAAGGCTTTAGTACAGAGCAATATATTGCACCATATTTTACATTTAATGACAACATCTATTATTTTTTATTTAATGATTCTCTGATTAAATATGATATTCTTGATAAGAAACAAACAGTTATCAGTTTAGAAAATTATAAGATAAAAGATGCACATTATTTAATTGTTAAATAGTTTATTTATTGGGTGAAAGTCAAATAATAGAAATTTAATCTTTAAGATGTGCTTAAGTATAGTTTTAGTAATCTCTCCTTATCTCTGACTAAGGGGAGATTTAATCTAGTTTGTTGTCAGCGTAACTTTACAAAATATTTAGAACTGTTTAAAAGTAGATAGGAGTCTCGAAATTATGGGAACATGGGATGCAACGATTTTTGGAAATGACACCTCCTTAGATATTAAAGAAGAATTCTTCGAGAGATACAATCAAGGAGAAGATGCAAATACAATTAAAAATGACTTGACGTCGGATTTATACGATGACGATATGTATGATGTCTTGTTCGCCTTAGCACACTGTTTATGGGAAGTTGGGCAATTAGATGACGAATTCTTGCTTGAAATTAAAGAAATCATTCTCAACAAAGAGGATTTAGAACTTGCCCAAGAATTGGGTGCAGATAGTGAATTTTTAGAACAAAGAAGTAAAAATCTAGAAAAGTTCTTAGAAAAAATTAGTGTAAAAAAAGAAAATACCAAAAAGAGAATTGCTCCGCCTGTTCCTGTAGAAAGCAAATATAGGAACGGTGCTGTGATCGTTTTTCAGTATGAAGATGGCATGTACGGTGCTTTGATAGCAGTAGATGGAGCTTTCTTTGATAAGGAAACCTATTATGCTTATCTGCAGACTGATATTAAAATGACCAGAAAACCCACTATGGAAGATGTACGATTAGCACGAATTCTCGATCCAAGTTTTCATAGTGCAGAATACAATTCATTTCGTGACTCTAAGTATTACTACTCTTTTGTAAATTGTATTTCAGGTTATTTAAAAAGTACAGCAACTAAAAAATTTGAAAAATACAATGATAGTGTTTTTGAAATAATAGGCTATCTTTCAGATTGGGGGAGTTGCTGTAGCGCTGCTTCTGGAGGATTTGATTACTATAAACTAAAATCAAGTGATGAGTTTAAGATTAGCGTTGCAAAGGAATTGAATAAAAGATATCATGAAAATCTTAATACTCGAACTGAAATGAATATTGATGACATCGACAAAGAATTTATTCTTTCTAATATGAGAAAAGGTGTTGAATAGAGGCTTTTTAGTATAGGTTCATTATAAAACTTCTCGGGATGTTTATAGATACTGTAAAAAGTGGTTTAGATAGCCACTTTTTGCTATAATAGAGGCAGTATAAACGAAGGAGTTGGCTATGGAACACTCATCTTGGCATGCTTTGATTAAAGAGCAATTACCGAAAGGTTATTTTACTCAAATCAATCACTTTATGGAGCAGGTTTATGCTCATGGAACTGTGTACCCGCCCAAAGAAAAGGTTTTTCAGGCACTTTTGACCACACCTCTAGAAGAGGTTAAGGTGGTCATTCTTGGTCAGGATCCTTATCACGGACCAGGTCAGGCTCAAGGTTTGAGTTTTTCAGTTCCAGATAGTATTCCAGCACCTCCTTCTTTACAAAATATCTTAAAAGAACTTGCAGATGATATTGGAGTTAAGAATTCACATGATTTGACTAGCTGGGCCGAGCAAGGAGTTCTTTTGTTAAATGCCTGCCTTACAGTTCCTGCTGGTCAAGCAAATGGTCATGCTGGGCAGATATGGGAACCTTTTACAGATGCTGTGATCAAGGTTGTCAATAATATTGATAGACCCGTAGTTTTTGTACTTTGGGGTGCTTATGCACGTAAGAAGAAGTCCTTGGTTACAAATCATCAGCACTTGATTATCGAATCAGCCCACCCAAGTCCTCTTTCAGTTTACAGAGGATTTTGGGGGTCCAAACCATTTTCAAAAACAAATGCATTCTTAAAAGAAAGTGGACAAGAGCCAATAGATTGGCTTAGATAAGGAGAGAATATGCCTCAGTTAGCGACAATTTGCTACATTGATAACGGAAAAGAGCTACTTATGCTTCATCGCAATAAAAAGCCTAATGATGTCCATGAAGGGAAATGGATCGGTGTAGGTGGAAAGTTAGAACGGGGGGAAACTCCACAAGAATGTGCTGCTCGTGAAATTCTTGAAGAAACTGGTCTAAGAGCAAAACCAGTATTAAAAGGAGTTATCACCTTTCCAGAGTTTACACCAGACCTTGACTGGTACACCTATGTATTTAAAGTAACTGAGTTTGAAGGTGAGTTGATTGACTGTAATGAAGGAACCTTAGAATGGGTTCCTTACGATGAGGTTTTAAGTAAGCCGACCTGGGAAGGGGACCATACCTTTGTAGAGTGGCTTTTAGAAGATAAACCATTCTTTTCAGCTAAATTTGTCTATGATGGTGAAAAATTATTGGATACCCAAGTGGATTTCTACGAATAAAGGAGTAAAGCGATGTTAGTAATCAAAAACGGCCGTGTAATGGATCCTAAGTCTGGTTTGGATCAAGTCAGTGATATTTTAGTTGAAAATGGAAAAATTGTTAAAATCGCTCCTCGAATCGATGTTGAGGGAGTTCAAGCAATAGATGCTACTGGTCTTGTAGTTGCGCCTGGATTGGTGGATATCCATGTTCATTTCCGTGAACCTGGTCAAACTCATAAAGAAGACATTCATACAGGAGCACTAGCAGCAGCTGCAGGTGGATTTACAACTGTCGTTATGATGGCTAATACCAATCCAACTATCTCAGATGTTGAGACTTTGCAGGAAGTTCTTCAATCTGCGGCAAAGGAAATGATCAACGTTAAATCTGTAGCAACAATTACCAAGAACTTTAATGGCCAAGATTTGACAGACTTTAAGTCGCTTTTAGAAGCTGGAGCTGTTGGATTTTCTGATGATGGAATTCCACTTGAAAGCAGTAAAGTGGTCAAAGAAGCCATGGAAGAGGCTAAAAAGTTAAACACCTTTATCAGCCTGCACGAAGAAGATCCTGGTTTAAATGGTACGCTTGGTTTTAATGAAAATATCGCTAAAGAACATTTCCATATCTGCGGTGCAACAGGAGTTGCAGAGTATGCTATGATTGCTCGTGATGTCATGATTGCCTATGCAACCAAGGCTCATGTTCATATCCAGCATTTGTCAAAAGAAGAAAGTGTCAAAGTTGTGGAGTTTGCTCAAAATATGGGAGCAAACGTAACTGCAGAAGTAGCACCCCAGCATTTTTCTAAGACTGAAGTTCTTCTTTTGACTAAAGGAAGTAACGCTAAGATGAATCCACCTCTTCGTCTGGAGTCTGACCGTCGTGCAGTTATTGAAGGACTCAAGTCAGGTGTCATTTCTGTCATTGCTACTGACCACGCGCCTCACCATGCTGATGAAAAGAATGTCGAAGATATTACCAAAGCTCCATCAGGTATGACAGGTTTAGAAACTTCTTTGTCACTCGGTTTAACTTACTTAGTCGAAGCTGGTGAGCTAACCCTGATGGAATTATTAGAAAAAATGACAGTAAACCCTGCCAAATTGTATCATTTTGAAGCAGGATATTTGGCTGAAAATGGTCCGGCTGATATTACGATTTTCGATGATAAAGCTGATCGAATCGTTGATACGCATTTTGCTTCTAAAGCAGCTAATTCACCATTCATTGGTGAACAATTAAAAGGGCAGGTCAAATATACTATCTGTATGGGACAAATCGTTTATCAAGCAGATTAGGAGCTTGAGGATGAATTATTTTCGTAAACTTAGAAATCGTAAACGAAATGCTTACCATGGAGTATATTGTCCAGCCGCTAACCGTGCTAAAATTCAGTATGAAACCAAGGAAAAAGCTGATCATGCTGTAGAGTTTGATAATGGTGGCTTGGTTAGAAGCTATTATTGCGCCTCATGTAATTGCTGGCACACGACATCAAAAACTAGTAATCCACCTTTGAGCTTGAGAAAATACAGCTTAAAGCTTTTTGGCTTGGATGCAAAGGAGCAGAAAGAGTAGGTATGCATTCAACAGAAACTATTAAAGACAAAATCATCTTATTTTTAAAAATTTTCTTTCCTATTTTAATTTATCAATTCGCTAATTATTCCGCATCTTTTGTCGATACCACGATGACGGGCCAATATAATACTCTCGATCTAGCGGGTGTTTCAATTGCAACTAGTTTATGGAATCCTTTCTTTACCTTTTTGACTGGAATCGTCTCAGCCTTGGTACCTATTATTGGTCACCATTTGGGACAAGGAAAAAAGAAAGAAGTTTCTTCGGATTTTTATCAATTTCTTTATTTGGCTTTAGCCTTATCTATCGTACTTTTTGGCTTGGTTTTCTTTCTAGCACCAATTGTGTTACAATTCATGGGACTTGAAGTGGCTGTATCCAGCGTTGCCATACGTTATCTGTGGCTCTTAGCCATCGGTATTATTCCTCTCTTACTTTTTAGTGTTATTCGTTCACTACTTGATACACTAGGACTGACAAAATTGTCTATGTATCTCATGCTTCTTTTACTTCCTTTAAATAGTGGATTTAACTATTTACTAATATATGGTGCTTTTGGTTTTCCTGAGTTAGGAGGTGCAGGAGCAGGTCTGGGGACTTCCCTTGCCTACTGGGCTTTGTTGCTGATTTCGGTTTTGGTCTTGTTAAAGCATAAAAAGCTCAAGGAATATCAACTCCAAAGACCTATGCCCCTACAAATCAAAAAAATCAAGGAAGCTATTTATCTTGGTCTACCAATTGGTGGGACGGTATTTGCTGAAGTTGCTATTTTTTCAGCCGTTGGCTTGATTATGGCGAAGTTTTCATCATTGATAATAGCTAGTCATCAGTCTGCCATGAACTTTTCATCTCTCATGTACGCTTTTCCTATGAGCATTTCAACAGCAATGGCTATTGTGATTTCTTATGAGGTAGGAGCTAAACGGTTAGACGATGCAAAACAGTATATCCATATTGGTCGTTTAACAGCTATGGTGTTTGCAGTTTTAACACTTAGTTTTCTTTACATCTATCGTGAAAATGTAGCCAGACTATATGGTCAAGATCCAGAATTTATCCAACTAACAGCTTCTTTTATGACCTATAGCTTATTCTTCCAGTTAGCTGATACCTTTGCGGCACCTTTGCAAGGGATTTTAAGAGGTTACAAGGATACGATTGTTCCTTTTTGCCTTGGTCTTCTTGGATACTGGGGGGTAGGGATTCCGCTTGGCTTATATCTTGATTATTCAACTAGTTTAGGTGCGTACTCCTATTGGATTGCTCTCATCATTAGTTTAATGGTAAGTGGAATTCTTTATCAGTGGCGTTTACAAGTTATTATGAAAAGATTCAAATGATTTGTTGAAAAATAATGAAAAAATAACTTGTGAAATTTGTATTTTATATAAAGAAAAGTCTTGATTTTACTGACTTTTCTTTTTTTATATTGTGAAAAATTGCAGGCATATTTTTTGACACAAATTAACCTATACAGTAAAATAGAACTATAAGAATTTAAACTTAGAAAGGCAAGATTATGTCAACTTTAGATAAAAATCTTTTGCTTGAGATGTTCCGTAAGATGGAAGAAATTCGTCGTATGGATTTAAAAATTGCTCAATTAGTAAAAAAAGGTAAAGTGCCAGGTATGACGCACTTTTCTGTTGGTGAGGAAGCTGCAAACGTTGGGGCTATGTTAGCTCTAAACGAAGACGACCTCATAACATCGAACCACCGTGGTCACGGACAAGCTATTGCTAAAGGAATCGACCTTAATGGTATGATGGCTGAAATCCTTGGTAAGTATACGGGAACTTGTAAAGGTAAAGGTGGATCAATGCACATCGCCGACCTAGATGCAGGTAACCTTGGTGCTAACGGTATCGTAGGTGGTGGTATGGGAATCGCAGTAGGTGCAGCCCTTACTCAACAAATGAAAAACACTGGTAAAATCGTTGTCTGCTTCTTTGGTGATGGAGCGACGAATGAAGGTGTATTCCACGAAGCTGTTAATATGGCTTCAATTTGGAATCTTCCAGTAATTTTCTACTGTATCAATAACGGTTATGGAATCTCTGCTGATATTAAGAAAATGACAAATGTCAAGCATATCCATGAGCGTAGTGCTGCTTACGGTATTCCAGGAATGTTTATCGAAGACGGTAACAATGTTATCGATGTCTACGAAGGATTTAAGAAAGCAGTTGACCATGTTCGTTCTGGTAAAGGTCCTGTCTTGATCGAAAGTGTAACTTACCGTTGGCTTGGTCACTCATCATCAGACCCAGGTAAATATCGTACACGTGAAGAAGTAGAAGAATGGAAACAAAAAGATCCAATCGAAAATCTTCGTAAGTACCTTGTTGAGAACAAGATTGCAAGTGTAGAAGAACTTGAAGAAATTCAAGCACAAGTTAAGGAAGCAGTGGAAGCATCTGTTAAATTTGCTGAAGAGAGTCCATTCCCTCCACTAGAATCAGCATTTGAAGATATATACGCAGACTAAGGAGAAGTAGAGAAAATATGGAAACTAAATTAATGTCTTTCCGCGATACCATTATCCTTGCAATGTCTGAGGAAATGCGTCGCGACGAAAATGTACTCTTGATGGGTGAAGATGTCGGTGTCTTTGGTGGAGACTTTGGTACATCTGTAGGTATGCTTGAAGAATTTGGACCAGAACGTGTTCGTGACTGTCCGATTTCCGAAGCAGCTATTTCTGGAGCAGCTGCTGGTGCTGCTATGACTGGACTTCGCCCAATCGTTGACATGACTTTCATGGACTTTTCTGTTATTGCCATGGATAATATCGTCAACCAAGCAGCTAAAACTCGTTACATGTTTGGTGGTAAAGGTCAAGTGCCTATTACAATCCGTTGTGCCGCTGGTAACGGAGTAGGTTCTGCAGCTCAGCACTCACAATCATTGGAATCTTGGTTCACTCACATCCCTGGATTGAAGGTTGTTGCTCCAGGTACACCTGCTGATATGAAGGGACTTCTTAAGTCTTCTATCCGTGATAACAACCCAGTCATCATCCTTGAATACAAATCAGAATTTAACCAAAAAGGTGAAGTTCCAGTTGATCCGGACTATACAATTCCGCTTGGTGTTGGTGAAATTAAACGCGAAGGAACTGATGTAACAGTTGTAACATACGGTAAAATGCTTCGTCGTGTCATGCAAGCAGCTGAAGAATTGGCTGAAGAAGGCATCTCAGTAGAAGTAGTAGACCCACGTACTTTGGTTCCACTTGATAAAGACATCATCATTAATTCAGTTAAGAAAACTGGAAAAGTAGTTCTTGTCAACGATGCCCACAAGACAAGTGGTTTTATCGGTGAGATCTCAGCTATTATCTCAGAATCAGAAGCATTCGATTATTTAGATGCACCTATTCGTCGTTGTGCAGGTGAGGATGTACCAATGCCTTATGCACAAAATCTTGAAAATGCAATGATTCCAACAGTTGAAAGCATCAAAGATGCAATCCGTAAAACTCATAACAAACAATAATACATAAAATAAATTATGCAAACAAATTAATCAGACGAGAAGCTTTGTATCAGTAGATGCAAAGTTCTCTACGTCCTTGATATCTTAGATTAGAGCACGGGCTAAAGTCTGTGTGAAAAAGATAAACTTTCATAGAAACTAAAGTTTCTTCGTCAAGTTTTCTATTTTCACTTTGACTTTTAA
>CAUSCX010000014.1:0-32681 GCA_963530385.1 uncultured Streptococcus sp.
GCTAAATCGTTAGGTCGGGTAACTGGCGCAAGGGTTCGAATCCCTTATTCTCCGTAATTAGAGCTTGTTAGCTCTTTTTTTGTGCCTTTAATTATCAATTTTGCCCTCTTTGACAACTGTGGTTGAGTGTCGTATTGTTACTATCTGGAGCGAAACAAAATTGGTTGCTCTTTTGGTTTTCAAATTTAGGAAGATTTTGTTTAATGTTATTAAAGTCACAGAGTATAAAAGTTTTTTTAATGATTTCGTGGCTTTTTTCTAGCTTCTATCCTGAATTTATATTTTAATGTATCAATGTGTATATGATCTTTTCTTTAATTTCCTGTAAGTTTCTAATATAAAATAATTATATTAAAAATTACCTTTAAATAATGGTTTAATCTCTTTTTGTTATAGCTCCTATTGGCTTTTCCTACATTATGTTTAGATCTATAGTATTTATCGAAGGTGTATCTAATATAAGAATTATAGAACATATTTACTTAGTATTTGTATATATAAGTTTTTTTATTTTACCGAAACTCTAAAATATTTGATATAATGTAGGCAAAGCATGGTCACCATTCATTTCAAGAGGAGATTTTTATGGGTAATAGAAGTATAGTAGGAAGTCTGTTTATTCTTATATTTAGTTTTTTAACAGTTGGTTGTAGTAATCAAAATTCTGATGTTTCTAGTAATGATACTAGTTTATCTACTACAACTAGTCAGTCAACGACTAGTAACGAGATAAAGTCTGGGGAGTCTAAGAAAAATTACAAAGATTTATACGAGCCAGTTTTTGAGGATTACAAAAAGATATTTTCTACTTCTAAAGATACAAGTGCAATTGCAAATCTTTATCAAAAATTGAATGCAACTGAACGCCCTATTAATAGTTGGTCAGTTGAAAATGCGGTTTTTCAATCAGATAAAATGAGTTATGCCTATGCGGATCTTAATAAAGATGGTGTAGAGGAATTGCTAATAGGGGTTGAGCAATCTAATGGTGATTATTTTATTTCGGGTCTTTATTATCTTGTGAATGAGAAGCCACTCCTTTTAGCTGAAGGCTTTGTTGCAGGTCATGGTGGTGCTAGAAATTCTATGAATATCTATAAGGGTGGAGACATCTTAGAATTAAGCTGGTCATCTGGTACAGGTGAAGGTAGGGGAGTACTTTATCATCTGAATTCGAGCCAGCAAGCAGCAAGTAAAGTTCGGGAACAGGACATTCGTGTTCCTGGTAACAAAAGTTTGCATTCTGATTTTGGTAAGACAGAGACAGAATTAATGAATTTCAAGCAACTAGATTGGCAGAAATTTGAAACTTCTCCTAGCTCGGCTATCTCGGGAGATAAGCAAAGGGACCCTTGGAATACTAGTAAATCTGCTAAATTAGAAGCTTTCATTAAAGGATGGGGAGAAAGACTTGGTCAACCGAATTACAAAAAGGGAATTTCTGGTGGTGATGTTGGTGCAGATAATCTCTATACCTTTGGAGATGGACCAAGCGAAAAAATGAATGCCGAATACACTGATACAGGTTTAGGAAATGCTAAGTATCGAATTGTGGAGCGCTATAGTAACTGGGATAAATACCCGGACGTGCATAACTACTTTTTTGCGATAACTGATACAGGGGAAGCGATTGTTTTTCATTCTCCAACAACAAATGGTGGGGTTATGTACTTAAAACCGACAGAAAATACAGAGATCCAAGCAGAGTTTAAACGCTTAGTTGAGGAAAAGTAGAAAAATGAAGAGTTTGGTCAAGGCCAAGCTCTATTTTTAAAAATCTCTTCTTTCATTTTTATATTCTTTGAGTATTTAATGGTATACTAGTGTTATATAAGAACGTAAAGCATTATTTGATGATGATTCTATAATCCAGGAGAATAATTTCTATGCCAAAAAGTGTAAAATTTCGTAGTATTTTTTATAGATTTGTTTTATTTATAATTGTTTTGTTTTTTCTAGGTGTTCATCAAATTGCTGGGCGAGGAATTCAAGAATTTACTATCTTTGATTACGCCTTCAACTTTCATCAAACACAGTTAGGGTATTTCCTTCTTTTATTAATTTTAGTTGGCATTGGTATAAATTTTCTTTTTCCTTGGAAATTTTCTATTTTACAGGATGGGATTTACCTTAGAAGATTAGATTTATTTGTTCCTTGGAGTGATATTAGTGGAGTTTCCCATGTTTGGATTAACAAAGCGAGTAATTTTAGCAGAGGGCTTGTTTTTTATAACAATAAATGTTTAGTTTTCTATCGTAATAATTATAAACCGATTTGTATCTATAATACTTCTTTATTAGCCTTGTTTCTTGTCAAACTCTTTAATTCTCAGATCAAGACGAATATCATATCAGCTAGTTTTGCTACGGGTTTCAATATTCTATTGAATACATCAATTGTCTGTTATCTTTACTTTCTTGATTTAAAAACTCTTAGTTTTAGTTATTTTTTACTTTTTTGCTTACTCTACTTTATAAAAATTTTTATCATTCCTTTATGCTTGGTTTATAGTCAAAATCGTAAATACGGTCCTTGTCTGGCTCATAGTACTTTCTTTAAGAGGGATGCTCCTGATGTGATTCATGTTTAATTTTATAAAAATGAAAACTTTCTGCTTTTTAGTAGGAAGTTTTTATTTCTATATCGAAATAGTTGACAGATGTAACTATAGGTGATACAATAATTTTAATATTTCGATATAGAAGAAAAAGGAGACGAGATGGATAAGATGCAAGGGGGTTACCAAGCTTTACAGATACGCTTATTGAACGGGCGACTTTTTCAAAAGTTACTTAGTAAGGAGCCAGAAGCACAATACAGAAGTGAACAGGGGAAAATTTTAACGATTTTATGGAAGCAAGAATTGAGTTGTGCTACCGCAACTGATATTGCTCTTGCGACAGGTCTATCCAATAATACATTGACCAGTATGGTTAAGAAATTGGAAGAACAAGGCTTGGTTACGATTCAACCTTGTACGCAGGATAAAAGGAAAAAATATATCTCTTTGACAGATCTCGGTTGGGCGCAAAAAGAAATTGGAGACCGTGTCAGTAAAGAGTTAGGTGAAATTTTCTACCAAGGATTTTCGGATCAAGAAATCCAGGAATTTGAAGCTTATCAAGAGCGTATTATCACTAATTTAAAGAAAAAAGAAAACGAGGAATAAATCATGTCCATTCAAGCACAAAATGCACAAAATCTATATATTCGTGCTATTCAAGATGGCTGTGTAGCAGAAGCGCAAGCAAGCTCAGTAGGGGATACCTATATCCAACACTCGACAGGAGTGCCGGATGGGAAAGAAGGATTCGCTACTTTTTTTGCAGATTTTATCAAGCGCCATCCAGAACGTGAAATCAAGATTGTTCGTACCATTGAAGATGGCAATCTGGTTTTTGTTCATGTGCACCAGTACCTAAACGGTGGAGAAGCCCAATGGGTGACGACAGATACTTTCCGTGCAGATGAAAATGCTCGTATCGTTAAGCATTGGGATGTTATTGACTACTATCGTACACCTGAAAATGAGCAACTTGATCAGATTTTTGGAGATTTTGAAATCAAGGACTTGGACAAGTCAGCGGAAAATAAAAAGCTGGTCCGTCGTTTCTTGACAGAAATTTTCCAAAACAAGGAGCTCGATCAATGGGAAGACTTTGTGGCAGAGGATGTGATTCTGTGATTCAGCATAATCATGAGATTGGGCAAGGGAGTCAAGCTTATAAGGATTATGTACGCGAGCACCATGTGGCCTATGACTTTGTTTTCCAACTCTTGACTCAAGGAAATTTTGCAGTGAGTTATGGTCAGGTATTGATTGATGGCGTTGCCTATGCTCAATACGATATCTTCCGTTTAGAAAATGGGAAAATTGTTGAACATTGGGATAATAAGGAAGTTATGCCTAAGGTAGAAGACTTGATCAATAGAGGGAAATTTTAAAAAGGAATACATTATGAGAGCAGTTGTTGTAAGCACTCCAGGTGGACCGGAGGTATTAGAAGTTGTCGAACGACCAAAACCAGTCCTGAAGGCAGGTTGGACCCTGGTGAAAATCCAAGGATTTGGCATCAATCATAGTGAAATTTTTACCCGTAAGGGACAATCACCATCTGTGAAATTTCCTCGTGTATTAGGGATTGAGTGTGTCGGTCTTGTGGAAGAAACGACACGACCGGATTTGAAGATTGGTCAACAAATCATTTCCATTATGGGAGAGATGGGGCGAGCCTTTGATGGAGGTTATGCAGAGTATACACTTCTTCCAAATGAACAAATTTATCCAATCAAGTCAGAACTTGATTTGGAAAGTTTGATCGCACTACCTGAAACCTATTACACGGCATTTGGCTCTTTTCTCAATCTTAAGATTGAGGAGAAAGATAGCGTGTTAGTTCGAGGAGCAACCAGTGGTGTAGGAATTGCCTTTGCTAAACTGCTTAAAGGAAAATTTCCTAAGATTTACCTGGCAGGAACCAGCCGAAATTTAGCTAAGGAACAGCAATTGAAGGAGGTCGGATTTGATCAGGTGATTTTGGACAAGGATGGTGTCTTGCAAACGCAAGAGCAGTTCGATAAGATTTTGGATCTTGTCGGTCCAAGTGCTATTCTCGATACTTTTGCGCGGACAGCAGAAGGCGGGATTATCTGTTCTTGTGGCCTACTGGGTGGTCAGTGGACTGTTCCAGACTTTGATCCAATCGAGATGCTCTCTTGCAATCTCTACTTGACGACCTTTGCTTCTGCCAATGTGTCTCAAGACAAGCTTCAGGCTTTGGCAGACTTTGTCGAGCGTTACCATGTGGATGTAGGGCCTGAAAAGATTTATAAGATTGACCAAATTCAGGAAGCGCATGCTTATCTGGAAGGAAGCTATTCTTTTGGCAAAGTTATTGTGAAAAATGAGGAAGACTAAATGATTGAATACAAAAATGTAGTGCTGCGCTATACGGATACAGACATTTTAAAAGATGTCAATCTCCGCATTGAAAATGGAGAATTCATGGTGCTAGTGGGTCCTTCAGGATCTGGAAAGACCACCATGATCAAGATGGTGAACCGTCTCTTGGAGCCGACAGATGGCAATATTTATATGGATGGAAAACGGATCAAGGACTATGATGAACGGGAGTTACGTCTCAGTACCGGCTATGTCCTTCAGGCCATTGCCCTTTTTCCAAATCTAACGGTTGCTGAAAATATTGCACTGATTCCTGAGATGAAGGGTTGGAGCAAGGAACAAATCGCCTCTAAAACAGAAGAACTCTTGGACAAGGTGGGTCTGCCTGCTGCAGAGTATGCAAAGCGCAGGCCTAGTGAGTTATCTGGTGGGGAGCAACAGCGGATTGGGATTGTGCGGGCTATCATTGGGGAACCAAAAATCTTACTGATGGATGAGCCGTTTTCAGCTTTGGATGCCATTTCCCGCAAGCAGTTGCAGGATCTCACCAAAAACTTACACAAGGAGTTCGGTATGACCACCATCTTTGTAACACATGATACGGACGAGGCCATAAAATTAGGGGATCGCATTGCCGTTTTGCAGGATGGAGAAATACGCCAGGTTGCAGAACCTAAAACCATTTTACAAGCACCTGCGACAGACTTTGTAGCGAACTTGTTTGGAGGTGGCCGTCATGTCTAATTTGATTTCAACTTTTCAAGAGCGTTTTGGGGACTGGGTAACGGCCCTAGGACAGCACTTGCAATTATCTCTTTTAACCTTATTGGTAGCTATTTTTCTGACTATCCCACTTGCTGTTTATCTAAATAGTCACAAAAAAGCAGCGAACTTGGTGCTACAAGTGGCTGGTATCTTCCAGACCATTCCTTCCATGGCTCTTCTGGGACTTTTCATTCCATTGATGGGAATTGGAACTTTGCCAGCCCTTACAGCTCTAGTTATTTATGCTATTTTCCCGATTTTGGAGAATACAATCACAGCTTTGAATGGAATTGATCCAAGTCTTGAGGAAGCAGGGGTTGCTTTTGGTATGACCAAGTGGGAGCGACTCAAGAAGTTTGAAATTCCACTGGCCATGCCTGTCATTGTATCGGGAGTTCGGACAGCGACTGTCATGATTATAGGGACAGCGACTCTAGCGGCTCTTGTTGGAGCTGGAGGTTTGGGCTCCTTTATCCTTTTGGGTATTGATCGTCGGAATGCCAGTCTGATTTTAATCGGTGCAATCTCATCAGCCATTTTGGCCATTCTCTTTAATGCTGTTCTCAAATGGTTGGAAAAGGCAAAGTTGCGTACGATTGTTGCAGCCTTTGCTGTTATGGTGCTTGGTTTGGGAGCTAGTTATGCTCCAAGCATCATTCCACATAATGAGAAAGACAATCTCGTCATCGCTGGGAAGTTGGGACCTGAACCAGAAATTCTTATGAATATGTATAAACTTCTCATCGAGCAAAATACCAATATGACGGTGACGGTTAAACCTAACTTTGGGAAGACTGACTTTCTTTATCAAGCTTTGAAAAAAGGTGACATTGATATTTATCCTGAGTTTTCGGGTACTATAACAGAAAGTTTATTGCAGCCCTCCCCAAAAGTTAGTCATGATCCAGAGAAGGTTTATGAAGTAGCTCGTGATGGTATCTCAAAGCAAGATCAACTCGCTTTTCTTAAGCCTATGGCTTATCAAAATACTTATGCAATAGCTGTACCAAGAACGATTGCACAAGAATATGGCCTTAAGACGATTTCAGATTTGAAAAAGGTTGAGGGACAGCTCAAGGCAGGATTTACACTCGAATTTAATGACCGTGAGGATGGAAACAAGGGCTTGCAGTCTGTTTATGGATTAAATCTAAATGTAGCCACTATGGAACCAGCTCTTCGCTACCAAGCCATCCAGTCAGGTGACATCCAAATTACAGATGCTTACTCAACAGATGCTGAAATTGCTCGCTATGATTTAGTGGTTTTGGAGGATGATAAACAACTCTTCCCTCCTTACCAAGGGGCGCCACTGATGAAAGAGGCTCTTCTTAAAAAACATCCAGAATTAGAAGGCATTCTTAATAAGTTGGCTGGGAAAATCACGGAGAGTCAGATGAGTCAGATGAACTACCAGGTTGGTGTGGAAGGCAAATCAGCTGAAGAAGTAGCACGTGAGTTTTTGGTGCAAGAAGGGATTCTAAAGTAATCAATTCTCAAAGGATTATTGGATTAGTTGATACTCTTAACAGTAAATAAAAAAGGATCAGTCGATCCTTTTTATTATATCAAGGCTAACAAGAGGGTAAGCACAAGCGCGATTCCAATTCGAATCAGATGGTGGGCTGGATTGAAGTTTTCTTTGTGCTTGCCATTCCAATAGGCTCCGTAGTAAATCACCCCACAGCCAATCAGCCAAAGAAATAGTGCGACAGTCGGCAAAAAGCAGTAGAGGATGAGAGATAAGGTCGCAATGCTACTTCCGATAAGGAGAAGCCGATTTCCTAAAGTGTTTTTGCTCTTTCTTTATTCTGAAAGGCTAGCCATGAAATGAAGAAGAGCAAAAGCAAGGGCTAAGAAGGCTGTAATAATGTTAAAAATGTAATAAAGTGGCATATTTTTTTCTTTCTAGGATAATTAAAGTAAATGAAATGTGATAGTGTTAAGAACTTAAGACCTTAACTTACCTTAGTTTGAGAGCCTTCTTATGAAGAACCATGAATGAAAGTGCAAGATTAATAATGATAAAGATTAAAGTGATAAAAGAGTACCAATAAAGATTGGTGGGTACGTTATTTTTGAGATAGAATAGAGAAAATAAACTCGTAAAAATGCCAGTCAACAATCCAGGCACATATTTTCGAATGACAATTGTCTGAATAAGATGTCCGACCACATGATAGATATAAGCAATTACAATGGTTGCGTAAATGGTATAGTTGTTAAACCAGCAACTAAGGAAAAGCGAAAGAAGTAGGATCAAAAATTGCTCCAAGACAATGGCATTGAAAGCAAAAGGAGTGTAATAAGGTAGGATTCGATTGTTTGGATACTGGATTGATATTTTTTTGACAAAGGTTGGCATCCAAACGATTTCTTCGAGTTCGTGAAGCATGAATAGGGCTGGAAAAAGAAAATAAAATTGCACGATGGACATTGAAAACACTCCTTTCTAATTCGAACCCACTTTCAGAATCTCCAAATAAAACTGGACCACTTCTCGCTCAGTATGGATTTTTCCTTCTCTCAGCCACCAAGTCAAGGTCTCGATGAAATTCGTAACGACAAAGTGTTGAAGATAGGATGACGGAATCTTGGGATGAACTGTTTGCAAGTATGGGACGACCATAGGGTAGACATGGTGTCTGAGTTCTTTTTGCAGTTGGCGGAGGAAGTAGTCATTTTTTGATAGGAGAAGACTGCTAACATGGTCTTGATTTTTCTTAAAATGCAAAAAGATATGTGCCAAATAATCCTCGGTTGAGAGGTGCTCTTCACGTTCAAAGAGGTGATGGAAAAGGTACCGACAGAGTTCATCTAGGAGTAATTCCTTACTTTCATAATGACTGTAAAAGGTGGAACGACCGACATCTGCTAGGTCTATTATCTCCTGAACGGTAATCGTTTCAAAGCTTTTTTGATTTAGTAATTGTAAAAAAGCAGTATAGATAGATTTTCGAGTCTTGGTAATGCGACGATCTTGAGCAGTCATATGGACACTTTGAACAAACTGTTCCGTTTCTTACAAAGTAAACAGTTTGCTCCTATCCTTTCTGAAATAAATGTTAGATAATGATAATGAACAAGATGTTCATGAATCTATTATAACAAAGGAATGTTGATTATGAAGACAAAACATACAGTTTGGTTAGCTTTTTTCTTGAATTTAAGTTATGCCATTGTTGAGTTTATCGCAGGAGGGATTTTCGGTTCTAGTGCGGTCCTTGCTGACTCTGTCCATGATCTTGGAGATGCAATCTCAATTGGGATATCAGCCTTTCTAGAAACAATTTCCAATCGTGAAGAAGATAGTCATTACACCTTGGGTTACAAACGGTTTAGCCTTCTAGGTGCCTTGCTAACAGCTGTGATTCTGATGACAGGGTCTGTTCTGGTTATCTTGGAAAATATAACAAAACTCTTTCATCCACAGACGATCAATGATGAGGGAATCCTCTGGTTAGGAATCATAGCGGTCAGTATCAATGTGTTGGCAAGTCTAGTAGTTCGTAAAGGAAAAACAAAGAATGAGTCTATTTTGAGCCTGCACTTTCTGGAAGATACCTTGGGTTGGGTGGCTGTTATCCTGATGGCCATTATTCTCAGATTTACAGACTGGTATATCCTAGACCCGCTTTTATCACTCGCTATTTCTTTGTTTATTCTTTCAAAAGCCATTCCACGTTTTTGGTCTACGCTCAAAATTTTCCTCGATGCTGTGCCAGAAGGAGTAGATATCCAGAAGATCAAGAGTGATTTGAAGCAATTGGACCATGTCGCTAGCGTCAATCAGCTCAATCTCTGGACCATGGATGGCTTGGAGAAAAATGCCATTATCCATGTTTGTCTAGAACATGTCAAACATATGGAAGTTTGTAAAGAATCCATTCGAGACTTACTCAAAGATTGTGGCTTTCAAAATGTCACCATTGAGGTGGATGCGGATGTAGCAACCCACCAAGCCCATAAGCGCAAAATTGAGGAGTTGGAAGTAGAAAGTGTGAAAGAACACCATCATTAAATACAAAGAGACTCCTAGAGAAGTAGATTTTCTAGGAGTTTTGTTTTATTCAAATTGTTGATCTACTAAATCCATCAAACAAATATCTGGGTTTATAGATACCAAATAGTAGGTGATTTTGGCTTCAGCGTCTGATAGGGGAATCATCGCTCGATTTTCTTGAAATTTCTCTCTGTCTTTACTAAGATTGGTTGCAAAGCGTGGTAGTGTGGAGTTATTGGCTAATTCATCAAATTCAAAATGACTGGATTGAACAAGGAATTTAGAAGCAGGCATTTTCTCTAAGACTAGGTCGTTCCAGAAACCAATCTGGTTCATCAAAAGGAAGTTATAGCCATCAATGTCTGAAAAGCTAACAGTACTCTCTTTTGCCAAGGTATGCTCTAGAGAAACGACAATGTCCAGATTTTCCTTTAGATAAGGAAGACAATCAACCGAGTATCCCTCATAGGCAAAGGGCAAGACGGCTAAATCAGTGGTCTTATTTTCAATTGCTTCAAGTACCTCACTTGTTGAACAAATCTTGTGCTGGATTTGCATATTGGGATAGAGAATAGTTAATGCTGGGAGAAGAGTCCAAAGGGGAGCTGGAGCAACAGAGGCTACTGTGATGGTCTTAAGGTTTTGATCGTAATTCCTCACTTCTTTAATCCCTTCTTGGCTTGTTTTTAAAATGCGTCGAGCTACTTGTACAGCACGTTCACCTGTTTCATTCAGTGAAATCCGATTGACACTGCGGTCAAAAAGAGGGACACCGAAGTCTTCTTCTAAATGTTTCATGGAACGTGAAAGGGAAGGGGTGGAAATCAAGAATTGTTCAGCGACTTTAGAGAGGGTTCCTAATTCTTTAAAAGCAACAAGTTGTTCTAGTTCTTCTAGATTTAGCATAGCAGCCTCCTTTTAGGTTTCATTATATGAAAAGTGCTTTCCTTTGTTTATAGTGTACAAAATTATTGATTCGATGTAAACTATAATCATCATAAGAAACAAGGAGACCATAAAATGATTTACAAAACCTTAAACAATAATGTCAAAATGCCTCAATTAGGATTCGGAGTCTTTCAGACACCTGTTGAAGAAACCAAACGTATTGTACTAGATGCTATCGAGGTTGGTTATCGTTCCTTTGATACTGCTCAAATTTATGGAAATGAAGCAGGTGTAGGAGAGGCTGTCCAAGAGTCAGGTATCCCACGTGAAGAATTTTTTATTACAACAAAAATTTGGATTAGTAATGCGGGATACGAAAAGGCCAAAGCCTCTATCGAAGAATCCTTGAAAAAACTACAAACAGATTATATTGACCTTTTGTTAGTTCACCAACCTTTCGGTGATTATTATGGAACTTATAGAGCAATGGAAGAAGCTTATAGAGCTGGAAAGGTTCGTGCTATTGGAGTGTCTAATTTTTCACCGGATCGTTTTATTGATCTTCAGTATTTTGTGGAAATTAAACCGGCTATTAATCAGATAGAAACCCATGTTTTCTATCAACAAAAAGAAGCCAAAAAGTATTTGGAAAAATACAATTGCCAGATTGAATCTTGGGGGCCTTTTGCGGAAGGAAAAAATGACTTCTTTAATACTCCTTTGTTGAAGGAAATTGGAGAAAAACATGGAAAATCAGTAGCTCAGGTAGCTCTACGATTCTTGATTCAAAGTGATGTTGTTGTCATTCCTAAGTCGGTTCGAAAAGAACGTATGCAAGAGAATTTTGATATTTTTGACTTTGAGTTAACAGAAGATGAAATGAAGAGCATAGAAAGATTGGACCGAGAAAGTACACTCTTTCATGATCATCAAGAACCAGAAACAGCAGAAAGATTTTTATCTTTTTTAAGCTAGTCTAATTTTACCATCATCAAATAGGAGGAGAAGCGATAAAAAGTTTCCTTAAGAGTTTTTCCTCTTACAATATGGGATATAAAAGTGTATACTTGAAGTAGTTACATAGAGAGAGGAATATTTTATGAAATCAGCAGTTTATACCAAAGCTGGACAAGTTGGTCTAGCAGAAATAAATCGCCCACAAATTGAGGCAGCAGATGATGCCATTATCAGGATAGTACGTACTTGCGTTTGTGGATCGGACCTTTGGAATTACCGTAATCCGGAAATGGAAGAAGGACATAGAAATAGCGGTCATGAGGCTATCGGAATTGTCGAAGAAGTTGGTGAGGAAGTTACTACAGTAAAACCAGGTGACTTTGTCATTGCCCCTTTCACACATGGTTGTGGTCAGTGCGATGCCTGTCGTGCTGGTTATGATGGGACTTGTGATCGCCATATTGGCATCAACTGGTCAGGTGGTGTCCAGGCTGAGTATATCAGTTTCCATTTTGCCAATTGGGCACTTGTGAAAATTCCAGGTCAACCTTCAGATTACAGCGAAGGCATGCTCAAGTCACTTTTAACACTTGCTGATGTCATGCCGACCGGTTACCATGCAGCGCGTGTTGCTAATGTGCAAAAAGGCGACAAGGTTGTCGTTATTGGGGATGGGGCTGTTGGGCAATGTGCTGTCATCGCAGCTAAAATGCGTGGCGCTTCACAAATTATCCTTATGAGTCGTCACGAAGATCGACAACAAATGGCCTTGGAGTCAGGAGCGACAGCTGTTGTGGCCGAACGTGGTGAAGAAGGCATTGCCAAGGTGCGTGAAATTCTTGGCGGTGGAGCAGATGCAGCACTTGAGTGTGTTGGTACTGAGGCGGCTGTTGAGCAAGCACTGGGTGTCCTTCATAATGGCGGTCGTATGGGATTTGTAGGAGTTCCACATTATAAGAATCGTGCTCTTGGTTCAACCTTTATGCAAAATATCTCTGTTGCAGGTGGAGCAGCTTCTGCGACAACATACGATAAGCAATTCTTGCTTAAAGCTGTCCTTGATGGTGAGATCAATCCAGGCCGTGTCTTTACTTCAAGCTATAAACTGAAAGATATTGACAAAGCATATAAGGCTATGGATGAACGTAAGACTATCAAGTCTATGATTGTGATGGATTAAAAAAAGAAAATCCTAATAGAGAACTGAAAAGTTCTTATTAGGATTTTTTTATGTTCAAGTGTTGTACTTAATGCAAGGTGCTTTCTCTTAATGTCAGTTTGGTTCCAAGCATAGTGAGGCTTGGAATTTTACGTCCGTGAAGGACTTCTCTGTTCAAAATATCCATTCCTGTGCGTCCCATTTCTTCGGTGTAGACAGTAATACTAGAAAGTGGTGGGAACACTTGCTTGGTTAGAATAGTATCATTAAAGGAAATAAGGCTGACGCGATCTGGAATGCTGATGCTGGCTTCTTGAAGGGCGCGCAGGGCTCCGATTGCCAAACTATCACTAGCTGCAAAAAAGGCTTGTGGAAGTTTATCTCCTAATTTTTCGATAGCCTCTTTCATCAAGTCATATCCAGATTGGGCAGTAAATAGTCCTTGGAAAATGAATTTCTCGTTATAAATTCCCTTTTCTTGCGTATAGGATTTAAAGTAATCTAAGCGTTTATCTGAGATAACTTCTTCTTGGTCAGTAGTAGTTTCAAGACCGGATAGGATACCAACCTTTTTAAGCCCATGATCTGTAAAGTAATCAACCACCTGTCTAACCGCATTATAGAAATCCGTAATGACACAGGTATGACCAAGGGCAATCGTATCACTGTCAAGGAAAACTAGAGGTTTTTGATATTCTTCAAACGAGGCAATCTGTGCTTGGCTAAATTTTCCGATACAAAGAATCCCAATGACTTCTTCGCTAAGCGTAAAAGGTTGGTCGTTAAAATAGCGCAAGATGTCATAATCTAATTCTTGTGCCCTATTTTCGATTCCTAGTCGAATCTGGTAGTAGTAGAGGTCTTCCAACTCACCTTGTTCGCTGACCCACTGGATAATGGCAATCTTTTGTTTAAGCTTGTGACTTTCGCCTGTTTTGAGATGTTTGTTATAACCAAGTTCTTCGGCAACGGTTAAAATACGATGTCTAGTTTCTTCTGTCACAGATAGACTCTGATCGCGATTGAGGACACGGGATACAGTTGCGATCGAGACAGAGGCTAGCTGAGCAATATCTTTGAGTGTAGCCATAATTCCCCTCCTTTTTAGGTTATTATAGCATATTTTTCTTCCTTTTTACTCATAGTTTAGTAAAATATCGGTAAAAATGTTGACCTAAGCAAAACCCTTGGGTACAATAGAAGAAAACGATTACAGGATAAACTTTTTTACCTAATATTTCGTCAAAGGAGAATTCATATGACACAACATCTTACTGCTGATGCACTTCGCAAGGACTTTCTTGCGGTTTTTGGTCAAGAAGCAGATCAAACCTTCTTCTCACCAGGCCGTATCAACTTGATTGGGGAACATACTGACTATAATGGTGGCCATGTTTTCCCAGCTGCTATTTCACTCGGAACTTATGGGGCCGCACGTAAGCGTGATGACCAAGTATTGCGTTTTTACTCAGCTAACTTTGAGGATAAAGGAATCATCGAAGTGCCTCTAGCTGACCTTAAGTTTGAGAAAGAGCACAACTGGACCAACTATCCAAAGGGTGTCCTTCATTTCTTGCAAGAAGCTGGTCATGTGATTGATAAAGGGTTTGATTTCTATGTTTTTGGGAATATACCAAATGGTGCGGGCTTGTCTTCTTCTGCATCCTTGGAGCTTTTGACAGGTGTCGTGGCAGAATACCTCTTTGACCTAAAATTGGACCGTCTAGACTTAGTTAAAATCGGAAAATTGACAGAGAATAACTTTATTGGGGTTAACTCTGGTATCATGGACCAGTTTGCCATCGGTATGGGGGCTGACCACCGTGCTATTTACCTGGATACTAACACTCTAGAATACGACTTGGTACCACTTGATTTGAAAGACAATGTCGTTGTGATTATGAATACCAATAAGCGCCGTGAACTAGCAGATTCTAAGTACAATGAACGCCGTGCTGAATGTGAAAAAGCAGTGGAAGAACTCCAAGTTGCCTTGGATATCCAGACTTTAGGTGAGTTGGATGAATGGGCTTTTGATGAATACAGCTATCTAATCAAAGACGCAAATCGTTTGAAACGTGCCCGCCATGCTGTTCTTGAAAATCAACGCACCCTTAAGGCACAAGCGGCTCTTCAAGCAGGAAATTTGGACAAGTTTGGTCGTTTGATGAATGCTTCTCATGTTTCACTTGAGCACGACTATGAAGTGACTGGTTTGGAATTGGATACCCTTGTTCATACAGCTTGGGCTCAAGAAGGTGTTCTCGGTGCTCGTATGACAGGAGCAGGTTTTGGTGGTTGTGCAATCGCCTTGGTTCAAAAGGATGCTGTTGAGTCCTTTAAAGAAGCTGTAGGCAAGCACTACGAGGAAGTAGTTGGCTACGCTCCAAGCTTCTATATCGCTGAAGTGGCAGGTGGAACTCGCATCCTTGAATAGTCAGAAGGAGGTTATCTAGTGACCTTAGTAGAAAAATTTGTAACCAAAGTCATTGCAGAAAGTAGCTTTGAAGGGTTGGATCGGATCTATCTGACCAATCGTGTTTTAGCACTGGTTGGAGATGGAGTTCTTGATGTTGAGACTGACCAGGATGATTTGATTGAACTAAAAGATCAGCTTGTCGAGGAAGCCGTTCGATTGGAAACAATTGAAGATAGTCAGGCTGCGCGTGAGATTCTCGGTGCTGACCTCATGGACTTGGTAACCCCTTTTCCAAGTCAGGTCAATCGTGATTTTTGGAATACCTATGCCCAGTCACCAGAGCAGGCAATTGCAGACTTCTACCAACTCAGTCAGAAAAATGACTACATCAAACTAAAGGCTATCGCAAAGAATATTGCTTATCGTGTACCATCTGACTACGGTGAACTGGAGATTACCATCAATCTCTCTAAGCCTGAAAAGGATCCAAAAGAGATTGCGGCAGCTAAGTTGCTTAAGTCGAGTAACTATCCTCAATGTCAGCTCTGTATGGAAAATGAAGGCTACCATGGTCGTGTCAATCATCCAGCTAGAAGCAATCACCGGATTATTCGTTTTGATATTTCTGGGCAGGAGTGGGGTTTCCAGTATTCGCCTTACGCTTACTTTAATGAGCACTGTATTTTCCTAGATAGCAAGCATCATCCTATGGCCATTAGTCGCCAAAGTTTTGAACGTTTGTTAGCAATTGTGGAGCAATTTCCAGGCTACTTTGCTGGTTCGAATGCTGATCTACCAATCGTGGGTGGTTCCATTCTGACGCACGATCATTATCAAGGTGGGCGACATGTATTCCCGATGGAAGTGGCGCCTTTACAAAAGAGCTTTACCTTTGAAGGTTCTGAATCTGTCAAAGCAGGAATTGTTCAGTGGCCTATGTCAGTGATTCGATTAACGTCGGATTCAAAAGACGATTTGACCAATCTTGCTGAGAAAATCTTACTGGCTTGGCGCCAATACTCAGATCCAAGTGTACAGGTCTTGGCAGAAAGTAATGGAACACCGCATCACACTATCACACCGATAGCCCGTAAGCGAGATGGGCAGTTTGAGTTGGACTTGGTTTTGAGAGACAATCAAACATCTCCAGAGCATCCAGATGGTATCTATCATCCCCACAAGGATGTCCAACATATCAAGAAGGAAAATATCGGCTTGATAGAGGTTATGGGATTGGCTATCTTGCCACCACGCTTGAAGGAAGAAGTGGAGCAAGTAGCAGCTTACCTGGTTGGAGAGGATGTTCTAGTAGCAGATTATCACCAAGAATGGGCGGATGAATTGAAAGAATCCCATCCTGGATTGACTGACAAAGACCAAGCTCTTAATATCGTCCAAGAATCTGTTGGAAAAATCTTTGCTCGAGTTTTGGAAGATGCAGGAGTTTACAAGCAAACAGAAGAAGGACAAGTTGCCTTTATGCGCTTTGTGGAGCAGGTTGGGATTTTACCTGAATAAGTGCTTCTCTCTTGCGTAGAGTCTTGAAAAGTAGTATCATAGTGTCGTTTGAAATATCAGGAGGAACGTATGAAAGATTTTCACTTTGACGCTATATCTGCCTTTGAAAACTACGAAATTGAAAAAATGAGAGATGGTCACGTGGTGGTAACAACAAAAGTAGTGGACTCGTCGCTCAACTACTATGGAAATGCCCATGGAGGCTATCTATTTACCCTTTGTGACCAAATCAGTGGTCTTGTGGTGATTTCGCTAGGATTAGACGGGGTGACACTCCAGTCTTCCATCAACTACTTGAAAGCCGGAAATCTAGGGGATGTTCTCACTATCAAAGGAGAATGTGTCCATCAAGGACGCACCACTTGTGTCGTCGATGTTGACATCATTAACCAAGATGGCCGAAATGTCTGCAAGGCAACCTTCACCATGTTTGTCACCGGACAACGGTCTGAAGATAGACAGGTGAGGATATAGGAAACATAAAAAAGAGGCAAACGCCTCTTTTTTATTTCTTTTTCCACTCTAGTGGTGTATTATACTATTCACTAAATCTTAAAAAATAGCCATCTGGGTCTAAAACTGCAAATTCATGAGGATGGATATAATGGTCGCCAACCAGAAATTCTCTTTTGGTCAAAGGACGATAAATAGGATAGTTGGATTCTAACAATTTCTGATAGAGCCTAGGGACATCCTTGATGCCAAAGGAGATGTTGACTCCTCGGCCAAATGGGTAACTAAGTTTAGCTAATTCATCCTTTGTCCCCTCTTCTAGCATTAGCTGGCAATCCTCAAGAGAAAGGAAGAGAAAGATTTCTTCTGGTCGCTCGTATTCGATGGTAAAACCCAACAAATCACAGTAGAAGGAACGGGACTGTTCTATATTTGAGACTATAAACTCGGGAATAACTGCATTGTAGTCCATAAAGAAAATCCTTACAATTCAATCTCCAAGACAATTGGTGTGTGGTCTTGGCGTGCACCTGAATCAATCATGTCTGACTTGGTAACCTTGTCTGCTACACGGTTACTTGTGAGCCAGTAGTCGATTCTCCAGCCTGTGTTGTTGATTTTTGAAGTCTTGCTGCGTTGTGCCCACCAAGTATAGCGTTCTGGCACATCGCCATGGATATGACGGAAGGTATCTGTAAATCCTTTGGCTAAAAGGTTTGTAAATCCTTCACGTTCTTCGTCTGTAAATCCTGGTGAACGGCGGTTGCTGGCTGGGTTGGCAAGGTCAATTTCCTTGTGGGCAACGTTGTAGTCTCCAGTCGCTAGAACAGGTTTTTGCTTGTCTAATTCAGCCAAGTACTCTGCATATTTGACATCCCAGACTTGACGTTCTTCCAAGCGTTTGAGGCCATCACCAGCGTTTGGTGTGTAAACTTGAGTCACGAAAAATGTATCAAATTCTAAAGTGATGATACGGCCTTCCGAGTCCATGGTAGAAGGTGCACCGATTTCTGGGAAGCTGATAGTTGGAGTGAGTTCTTTCTTAAAGAGAAACATGGTTCCAGCATAACCTTTACGAGCAGGTTCTTGAGAGGAACGCCAAGTGTTTTCATATCCAGGGAAGAGTTCTTCCAACACCTCAAGATGTTTTTTAGTAGGCCCTTTAGCTGAAAGCTTGGTTTCTTGGATGGCAATGATATCAGCATTTTCAGCAACCAAGGTTTGGAGGACGTCTTGTGATAATTTCGCACGCGCAGAATCACTCGTCAACGCTGCATTGAGGGAATCAATATTCCATGAGATTAGTTTCATAGTGTGTACCTTTTCATTCAGATTATAGACAATATTATACCAGAAAAAGGCACAATTCCCCAGCGTATGGTTTGAAAAATCAAGTTTATTCCTTTATAATAAAGAATGATTTTAGAAAAAGGAAAGAAAGAGAATGAAATGTTACTCATATAAACATCTTTATCGTAGAATACGACAAAGGTGCTGTAACGGTCGTGACTTATGAATAACGAAAACCTGGGGCAATGTGTCTCAGGTTTCAATTTGCAGATGTAAAACTAGAAAGGAAAAACATGACCATTATCCGAAAACTCTGGTGGTTTTTCAAATTAGAAAAGCGCCGTTATCTAATAGGTATTTTAGCTTTAACCCTAGTTGCAGTTCTGAATTTAATTCCGCCGATGGTCATGGGGCATGTCATTGATGCCATTACCTCTGGCCAGTTAACGCATCAGGATCTTCTTCTCAATATTATCTATCTAGTATTTGCTGCGATTGGACTTTATTATCTTCGCTATGTCTGGCGTATGTATATCTTGGGAACTTCTTACCGCTTAGGGCAAATCATGCGGTCTCGTTTGTTTGAACACTTTACCAAGATGTCTCCCTCTTTTTACCAGACCTATCGGACAGGAGATTTAATGGCCCATGCGACCAATGATATCAATTCTCTCACCCGATTGGCAGGCGGTGGCGTGATGTCTGCAGTAGATGCGACGATTACAGCCCTGGTTACCTTGCTCACCATGTTTTTAAGTATTTCTTGGCAGATGACACTGGTAGCCATTATTCCATTGCCATTCATGGCGGTTGCGACGAGTCGTTTAGGTCGAAAAACACACCGAGCTTTTAGCCAATCACAAGCAGCCTTTTCTGAGCTAAATAATAAGGTGCAAGAGTCTGTTTCGGGAATTAAAGTAACCAAGTCCTTTGGTTACCAGACTGATGAGTTGGATTCATTTCAAACAGTGAATGAACGAACCTTCCAAAAGAATATGCAAACCATGAAATATGATAACCTATTTGATCCCATGGTCTTACTTTTTGTTGGTTCTTCCTATGTTCTCACCCTTTTAGTCGGTTCACTCATGATTCAGGCAGGAAGTGTGACGGTTGGGAATTTAGTCACCTTTATTAGTTATTTGGATATGTTAGTCTGGCCTTTAATGGCGATTGGTTTCTTGTTTAACATCACCCAGAGAGGAAACGTGTCTTATCAACGTATTGAAAATCTCTTGGCGCATGAGTCTGAAGTTAAAGATCCAGAACATCCACTCCCTAGTATTCAGAATGGTCGTCTGGAGTATGCCATTGATCATTTTGCCTTTGAAGATGAAGATACGCTACATGAAATTCATTTTACCTTAGAAAAAGGTCAGACCTTAGGGTTGGTTGGTCAAACAGGTTCTGGAAAGACTTCTATTTTAAAATTGCTTTTACGAGAGTATGATGTCAACCGAGGAGCTATCTACTTAAATGGGCATGACATACGAGAATATCGCTTGACCGACCTTCGTAGTTTGATTGGCTATGTTCCTCAAGACCAGTTTCTTTTTGCAACTTCTATCCTCGAAAATGTTCGTTTTGGAAATCCAAGTTTAACAGTTCCACAAGTGGTAGAAGCGACGAAGCTTGCTCAAGTCTATCAAGATATTACAGAGATGCCTCAGGGATTTGACACCATTATCGGTGAAAAAGGGGTCAGCTTATCGGGTGGGCAAAAACAACGTTTGGCCATGAGTCGTGCCATGATTTTAGATCCAGATATCTTGATTTTGGATGATTCTCTTTCCGCGGTGGACGCAAAGACAGAGTACGCCATCATAGACAATCTCAAGGCTACTCGCAAGGATAAGACAACCATTATCACCGCTCACCGTCTTAGCGCGGTTGTCCATGCAGACTTAATTTTGGTTCTACAGGATGGCCGGATTATTGAACGCGGGAAACACGATGATTTGTTGGCTTTGGGTGGCTGGTATGCCCAAACCTATGAATCACAACAGTTAGAAATGAAAGGAGAAGAAGATGCAGAATAAGCACCAACAGTGGATGGTATTGAAACGCCTCATTCGTTATCTCAAGCCCTATACCTGGCTTACGATTTGTGCGCTAGCCTTTCTCCTATTTACAACGATTATTAAGAGTGTTATTCCTCTTGTTGCTTCTCAATTCATTGACCATTATCTCCATGATCTCAATCATGTGGCTATTTTGATGTTGCTTGGTTATTATTGCCTTTATATCTTGCAAATGCTTGTGCAATACGTGGGAAATCTCCTCTTTGCGCGCGTGTCCTATAGTATTGTCAGAGATATTCGGCGAGATGCCTTTGCTAATATGGAAAAACTGGGGATGTCCTTTTTTGATAAGACACCTGCAGGTTCCATCGTGTCTCGTTTGACCAATGATACAGAGACCATTAGTGATATGTTTTCAGGGATTTTATCAAGCTTTATCTCAGCAGTCTTTATCTTTGTGACCACCCTTTACACCATGATGATCTTGGATTATCGCTTAACAGGACTAATCATTTTATTTCTACCCTTGATTTTTGTTTTGGTTAATCTTTATCGCAAAAAATCGGTCCATATCATCGAAAAAACGAGGAGCCTCTTATCAGATATCAATAGCAAACTTGCAGAGAGTATCGAAGGAATTCGAATTATTCAGGCTTTCAATCAAGAAAAACGGCTACAGGAAGAATTTGATAAGATCAATGAAGAACATTTTGTCTATGCCAATCGTTCCATTTCAGTTGACTCTCTCTTTTTGAGACCTGCGATGAGTCTACTCAAGCTCCTTGGTTATGCTGTCTTGATGGCTTATTTTGGCTATCGAGGCCTTTATATGGGGATTACTGCAGGGACTATGTATGCATTTATCCAGTATATCAATCGTCTCTTTGATCCCTTGATCGATGTATCACAGAATTTTTCGACCTTACAAACTTCGATGGTTTCAGCAAGTCGTGTCTTTGCTATGATTGATCAAAGGGAGTATGAGCCAGAACAGCAGTCTAAGGATGTACGGCTCACTGAGGGAAATGTCCGCTTTGAACATGTCTCTTTCTCCTATGATGGGAAACATCAGATTTTGGATGATATTTCCTTTACGGTCAATAAGGGAGAAACTATCGCCTTTGTTGGTCATACTGGTTCTGGGAAATCTTCGATCATCAATGTTCTCATGCGTTTTTATGAATTTCAGTCAGGTCGTGTCTATATAGATGATGTTGATATCCGAGACTATAGTCAGAAAGAATTGAGAAATAATATTGGGCTAGTCTTACAGGAACCTTTTCTTTATCATGGTACGATTAAGTCGAATATTGCTATGTATCAGGATCTCAGTGAAGAAGAAATTGAAAAAGCGGCGGTTTTTGTGGATGCCGATCCCTTCATTCAGAAATTGCCGGATGGTTATGATGCTCCTGTTTCTGAGCGTGGTTCAAGCTTTTCAACGGGACAACGTCAACTTCTGGCTTTTGCTCGTACGGTAGCCAGTCAACCAAAAATTCTGATTTTGGATGAAGCAACTGCTAATATTGACTCTGAAACAGAAACACTTGTTCAAAATTCCTTAGCGAAAATGAGGAAAGGACGGACAACCATTGCGATTGCTCACCGCCTATCTACTATTCAAGATGCCAACTGTATCTATGTCTTGGACAAGGGAAGGATTATCGAAAGGGGTACGCACGAAGAACTGCTAGCCCTCAAGGGAACCTACTACAAGATGTATAGTCTTCAGGCAGGGGCACTATCCTAAGGAAGAATTCCTTTAAAATACAGATTTCTTGCACAGGCTCTTTCATTTTGTGGTATAATGTAGAATGTTTAATGATTATATATAAAAACAGAGGAGGATGTGCATGCTGAAATGGGATGATCTACCTCAAGAAATGCAATTGAGCGAGGTAAAACCATACTACCAGCTTGTGTCTAGAAGAAAAGGCTCACTGATTTTCAAGCGTTGTCTAGATTTGTTTCTAGCCGTAGTCTTGTTAATCTTGACCTCCCCCTTATTTCTGATTCTAAGCATCTGGATTAAGCTAGATAGCAAGGGTCCAGTTATTTACAAGCAAGTGCGGGTAACCCAGTACAACCGTCATTTCAAGATTTGGAAATTCCGGACCATGGTGACGGATGCTGATAAAAAAGGAAGTCTGGTAACTTCTGCAAATGACAGTCGTATCACTAAAGTTGGAAATTTCATTCGACGTGTTCGTTTGGATGAATTGCCGCAATTGGTCAATGTCCTCAAAGGAGAGATGTCCTTTGTAGGAACACGCCCAGAAGTACCACGCTACACAGAGCAGTATAGCCCTGAAATGATGGCTACCTTGCTCTTACCTGCGGGAATTACTTCCCTTGCCAGTATTAACTATAAGGACGAGGACGCCATCATCAGTCAAATGACTGCAAAAGGTATGACCGTTGATCAGGCTTATGTGGAAAGAGTCCTTCCAGAGAAGATGCACTTTAATCTAGCCTACTTACGTGATTTTAATTTCTTCGGAGATATTAAAATCATGTTTCAGACTGTAATTGAAGTTTTAAAATAAAATAGTTCTAAGACTTAAAACCGATAAAAGGAGTAAAACAATGCCAAAGTATAATATTCCATTTTCACCACCTGATATTACCGAAGCTGAAATTGCCGAAGTAGCAGATACCCTTCGTTCTGGTTGGATCACAACAGGTCCAAAGACAAAAGAATTGGAACGTCGCCTATCCCTCTATACTCAAACACCTAAGACAGTCTGCCTCAACTCTGCCACAGCAGCCCTTGAATTGATTTTGCGCGTGCTTGAAGTGGGGTCTGGTGATGAAGTTATCGTTCCAGCTATGACTTATACAGCTTCATGTAGTGTCATCACTCACGTAGGTGCGACACCAGTTATGGTTGATATCCAAGGTGATACCTTTGAAATGGATTATGACAAGCTGGAACAAGCGATTACTGAGAATACTAAGGTGATTATTCCAGTAGAACTTGCGGGAATTATCTGTGACTATGATCGTTTGTTCCAAGTTGTTGAGAAGAAACGTGACCTATTTACAGCTACTAGCAAGTGGCAAAAGGTCTTTAATCGTATTGTTATAGTATCTGATAGTGCCCATGCTTTGGGTTCAACCTACAAAGGGCAACCAGCTGGTTCCATCGCAGACTTTACATCATTCTCTTTCCACGCAGTCAAGAACTTCACAACTGCCGAAGGGGGAAGTGCAACTTGGAAAGCTAATCCAGCTATTGATGATGAAGAAATGTACAAGGAATTCCAAATCCTTTCTCTTCATGGTCAAACCAAAGATGCTCTTGCCAAGATGCAGCTAGGCTCATGGGAATATGATATTGTAAAACCTGCCTATAAGTGTAACATGACAGATATTATGGCTTCGATTGGTTTGGTACAATTGGACCGTTATCCTGGCTTGCTTGACCGTCGTAAAGAGATCGTGTCTCGTTATGACCGTGGATTTGCAGGAACTCGGATTCATCCCTTAACTCATCAGACAGATACTGTTGAATCTTGTCGTCACCTTTACGTTACCCATGTAGAAGGTGCTAGTCTCGAAGATCGAAATCAGATTATCCAAGAATTGGCTAAGGCAGGAATCGCAAGTAACGTTCACTACAAACCGCTTCCACTTTTGACAGCTTACAAGAATCTTGGCTTTGATATGGCAAACTATCCTAAGGCTTATGACTACTTTGTAAACGAGATTACACTACCACTTCACACGAAATTAACGGATGAAGAAGTGGATTATATCATTGAGACTTTTGTCAGAGTTTCTGAAGAAATTCTTGGTTCTTCACAAAAATAATTAAAAAAATTAGTAAAAAATTAGTGAAAACGGTTGACAAAGAAAAAACAATAACATATAATTAACTCAACAAATCAGAAAAGTAATTATTTTTTGATCTTCAGGGAGCCTGTGTTTACTGTGAACAGGTGGTTGAAAGTAGTGAAATTGGGCTGATTTTAAAAGTGAATTTGAAACAATGAAAATTCGGTAGGCACACCTTACAGTGCAACTTGTTGTTAGACAAGGCAGAGATGTAAAGGGGATAGTCGTCTCTTTACAAATGAGGTGGTACCGCGTTACAAACGCCCTCACATGGAAGTAAATTCCGTGTGTGGGCTTTTTTTATCTTGGAATCGACTGTTAAAAAATAGACCAAGGAAAAATGAAAATAGCATCAAGTTTTAAATTTTAAAAGGATGGAAAGATTATAGCTGTTTCTCTCACAGAGAGCTTGTGGTTGCTGAAAACAAGCAGAGAAAACTGTAAGGTTGGGTCCATCTAAAAATGGGAGAAGAAAACATGATTCTCAAGGGAGTGCCCTTTATCGCACAGCCTGTTACAGGAAGGTCTGAGACAGGAATGAGAGATAGGAGAAATCCTATAATTGAGGTGGCACCGCGAATTTCGTCCTCACGCAAGTTATTTTGCGTGGGGATTTTTTGTAGAATTAACACGGAATCTAAGAAGAACTGAAAGGGAAAATACAATGGAACGAATCATTCATGGAGATGTTTTATCACCAATCTTGGCTTATATGCGCTTGAACGGACAACACAAGGTTATACTTGAAAGTATCCCAAGAGAAAAAGAAAATGCTCGATTTTCTATCTTAGCCTATAACCCAGTTTTTGAGATTAAGTTTGAAAATGGAGTTCTTTATCAAAATGGTCAGGTGATTGATCGTGATCCTTTGGATTTCCTCTATGAGGTGACTCATAAGAGCCAGCACCATTCATACCTACCTTTTGGTGGTGGAGCTATCGGATTTGTTGGCTATGATATGATTTCTCTCTATGAAGAAATTGGCCAGCTCCCTGAGGATACGATTGGGACTCCAGATATGCATTTCTTCGTTTATGAGAGTTATATAGTTTTTGACCACAAGAAAGAAAAAATTCATATCATAGAGGATGTTCTCTACAGTAATCGTAGCAATGAAGAACTAGAAGCGGCTTTGGATCAGGTTTTAGAGGAGTTAAACATCCTTGCTTCGAATGAATTTGAAGATTTGGACATTTCTCCACTTCAGTTTAGGCCACATATCGCACCTCAGAAATTTGAAGAAATGGTAGAAACAGCTCGTGACTTGATTCGCAATGGAGATATGTTCCAATGTGTGCTTAGCCAGCGCTTCTCCGCAGAGGTAACTGGAAATCCTTTTGACTTCTACAGAAATCTCCGAGTGACCAATCCATCAAATTACCTCTACTTTTATGATTTTGGAGATTATCAAATTATCGGTGCCAGTCCAGAGAGCTTGGTCTCTGTCAAAAATGGCATCGTGACAACCAATCCAATTGCAGGTACGCGACCTAGAGGAGCTACGGATGAAGAAGACAAGGCTTTGGCGACAGATCTGCTTTCGGATGAGAAGGAAACGGCAGAACACCGAATGTTGGTTGACTTGGGACGAAATGATATTGGCAGAATTGCTGAAACAGCAAGTGTCCAAGTAACCAAGTATATGGAAGTTGAACTTTTCCGCTATGTCATGCATTTGACCAGCGTGGTTAAAGGTCGTTTGTTACCAGAACTGACTGCCATGGATGCCTTGAAGGCGACTCTTCCGGCAGGAACAGTATCGGGAGCACCAAAGATTCGGGCCATGAAACGCATCTATGAACTAGAAACAGAGAAGCGAGGCGTATATGCAGGAGCTATCGGTTACCTATCAGCAACTGGAGATATGGATTTCGCCATTGCAATTAGAACCATGATTCTTAAAAATAAAACAGCCTACGTACAGGCAGGTGCAGGAATTGTTTATGATTCCATCGCTCAGAACGAATACCAAGAAACCATTAACAAAGCTAAATCTATGACTAGAATGGGAGATCTAAGACCATGATTTTATTGATTGACAATTATGATTCATTTACTTATAACCTGGCTCAATATATTGGGAATTTCGCAGATGTTCAGGTTTTGAGAAATGATGACCCACATCTTTATGAACATGCTGAAAAGGCAGATGGATTAGTTTTCTCTCCTGGCCCAGGTTGGCCAGCTGATGCTGGGAAAATGGAAGAAATGATTCGTGATTTTGCAGGTAAGAAACCGATTCTAGGGATTTGTTTGGGGCACCAAGCCATCGCAGAAGTCTTTGGTGGTAAGTTGGGCTTAGCTCCTAAAGTTATGCACGGGAAACAAAGTCAGATTCGATTTGAGACTCCATCCGTTCTCTATCAAGGGATTGAGGACAATCGTCCAGTCATGCGTTACCACAGTATTTTAATTGAAGAGATGCCAGAAGAGTTTGAAGTGACAGCTCGTTCGACAGATGACCAAGCCATTATGGGAATTCAACACAAAACTCTTCCGATTTATGGCTTGCAGTATCATCCAGAAAGTATCGGAACGCCAGATGGCCTTTCTTCTATTCAGAATTTTATTGAGAAAGTTGTAAAGTGAGGAACACAAAATGAAAGAAATTATTGAAAAATTAGCAAACTTTGAAGATTTATCAAGTGTTGAAATGACAGACGTGATTGAACGCATCGTAACAGGACGTGTGACGGAAGCACAAATCGCTTCACTCCTGTTAGCCCTCAAGATGAAGGGAGAAACTCCTGAGGAAAGAACAGCCCTCGCTCAAGTCATGAGAGGACATGCTCAACACATTCCAACAAACATTCAAGATGCTATGGATAACTGCGGTACAGGTGGAGATAAGTCATTTAGCTTTAACATCTCAACAACTGCAGCCTTTGTCTTGGCAGGTGGAGGAATCCACATGGCCAAACATGGAAATCGCTCCATTTCCTCAAAATCTGGGTCAGCAGATGTCTTGCAAGCTTTGGGAATCAATATTGATCTCAAACCAGCACAGTTGGGTAAAGTGTTTGATCAAACAGGAATCGTCTTTCTCTTTGCCAAAAACATGCATCCAGCTATGAAATATATCATGCCAGCACGCTTGGAATTGGGAATTCCAACCATCATGAATTTGACAGGACCGCTCATCCATCCAATGGTTTTGGAAACACAGCTTCTAGGAATCAGTCGTCCTGAACTTCTGGAAAGTACTGCTCAGGTCTTGAAAAACATGGGTCGCAAACGTGCTATTGTAGTAGCTGGTCCAGAAGGGTTGGATGAAGCTGGTTTGAATGGGACTACCAGCATTGCCCTTCTTGAAAATGGCGAAATTACTTTATCAACCTTTACTCCAGAAGATTTGGGAATGGAACGGATTGCTATTGAAGACATTCGTGGGGGAAATGCTCATGAAAATGCAGCCATCCTTGTCAGCGTTCTTAATAACGAACCAAGCCCATTCTTGGAAACAACAGTCTTAAATGCAGGTCTCGGATTCTACGCCAATGGTAAAGCAGACAGTATCAAGGACGGAGTTGAATTGGCACGTCAAGTAATTGCTAGTGGTAAGGCCCTTGAAAAACTCAGACTATTACAGGAGTATCAAAGATGAGTCAGGAATTTTTATCACATATCCTAGAGCAAAAGGCGCGTGAAGTTGAAAAGATGGAGCGAGAGGAGCTTCAATCCTTGCGTCAAACTTATCGATTGAGTGAATATTTAAAAAATCATCAAGACCGTTTGCAAATCATTGCTGAGGTCAAAAAGGCAAGCCCAAGTCTAGGTGATATCAATCTTGATGTGGATATCGTACAACAGGCCCAGACTTACGAGGAGAACGGCGCAGTGATGATTTCGGTTCTGACAGATGAAGTTTTCTTTAAAGGTCATTTGGATTATCTTCATGAGATATCTAGTCAGGTAGAGATTCCGACGCTGAATAAGGACTTTATCATCGATGAAAAGCAAATCATCCGCGCTCGCAATGCAGGTGCGACAGTCATCTTGCTCATCGTAGCGGCCTTATCTGAAAAACGACTCAAGGAGCTTTACGACTACGCGATAGATCTTGGTCTAGAAGTTTTGGTGGAAACTCATAATCTTGCTGAACTGGAAGTGGCTCATAGACTTGGAGCTCAAATTATTGGTGTTAACAATCGCAATTTAACAACCTTTGCAGTCGACTTGCAGACCAGTGTAGACTTGGCTAAACACTTCAAAGATGATTGCTTGTACATATCTGAATCTGCTATTTTTACAGAGGAGGATGCAAAACGAGTAGCACCATACTTTAACGGAATTTTAGTAGGAACAGCCCTTATGCAAGCAGAAGATGTAGCCCAGAGAATCAAGGAGTTGCAGATTGACAAAAGTTAAGATTTGTGGACTATCGAATATAGAAGCGGTAGAAACGGCTGTGTCAGCTGGAGCAGACTATATCGGTTTTGTCTTTGCACCTAGCAAAAGACAGGTGACCTTGGAACAAGCAACAGAGCTGGCTAAGTTTATTCCTAGCCATATTCAAAAAGTTGGAGTATTTGTTTCACCCAGTCGGGCAGAACTGTTAGAAGCGATTGATAAAGTTGACTTGGACTTGATACAGGTTCACGGTCGAGTGACAGATGATTTATTTGAGAATTTACCTTGTGCCAGCATTCAGGCAGTTCAGGTGGATGGAAATGGTCATGTACCCAATTCTCAGGCAGATTATCTCCTCTTTGATGCACCTGTGGCAGGGAGTGGTCAAACATTTGACTGGGGGCAACTGGATACGACTGAACTAGCCCATCCTTTCTTCATCGCAGGTGGGCTAAATGAAGACAATGTAGCAAGAGCAATTCAACACTTTACTCCCTATGCAGTAGATGTATCAAGCGGAGTAGAAACAGACGGACAAAAAGATCATGAAAAGATTAGAAGATTTATAGAGAGGGTAAAGAATGGCATATCAAGAACCAAATAAAGATGGATTTTACGGAAAATTCGGTGGACGTTTTGTCCCAGAAACATTGATGACAGCAGTATTGGAATTGGAAGAGGCTTATCGTGAAAGTCAGGCAGATTCAAGTTTCCAAGAAGAGTTAAACCAACTTTTGCGCCAGTATGTAGGTCGTGAAACTCCTCTTTACTACGCAAAAAACTTGACCCAGCATATCGGTGGAGCCAAGATTTATCTTAAACGTGAAGACCTTAACCATACAGGGGCCCACAAGATTAACAATGCCTTGGGACAAGTTCTCCTCGCTAAACGCATGGGCAAGAAGAAAATTATTGCTGAAACAGGTGCTGGTCAACATGGTGTGGCAACTGCAACAGCTGCAGCCCTCTTCAACATGGAATGTACTATCTACATGGGTGAGGAAGATGTCAAACGTCAAGCCCTCAATGTTTTCCGTATGGAGCTTTTAGGAGCTAAGGTAGAGGCAGTGACAGATGGTTCGCGCGTGCTCAAAGACGCGGTCAATGCAGCCCTTCGTTCTTGGGTTGCAAATATCGATGATACCCACTATATTCTTGGTTCTGCCTTGGGACCTCATCCTTTCCCAGAAATTGTGCGTGACTTCCAAAGTGTTATCGGACGCGAAGCCAAACAACAGTATCGAGAATTGACAGGTGAAAATCTGCCAGATGCCCTAGTAGCCTGTGTTGGTGGTGGTTCGAATGCCATTGGGCTTTTCCATCCATTTGTGGAAGATGAGTCAGTAGCAATGTATGGAGCTGAAGCAGCAGGACTCGGTGTGGATACGGAGCTCCACGCAGCTACCTTGACCAAGGGTCGTCCAGGTGTTCTCCACGGCTCTCTCATGGATGTGCTCCAAGATGCCCATGGTCAAATTCTAGAAGCCTTCTCTATCTCAGCGGGTTTGGACTATCCTGGTATCGGTCCAGAACATTCTCACTACCACGATATTAAACGTGCCAGCTATGTTCCTGTGACAGACGAAGAAGCCTTGGAAGGATTCCAACTCTTGTCTCGTGTGGAAGGGATTATCCCAGCCTTGGAATCTAGCCACGCTATTGCCTTTGCGGTGAAATTGGCCAAAGAACTCGGTCCAGACAAGTCCATGATTGTCTGTCTATCAGGTCGTGGGGACAAGGATGTGGTTCAAGTTAAAGACCGATTGGAAGCAGACGCAGCAAAGAAGGGAGAAGCTCATGTCTAAGACACTAACAGAAAAATTGAACGCTATAAAAGCGACTGGAAAAGGAATTTTCGTTCCCTATATCATGGCTGGAGACCATGAAAAAGGTTTGGATGGTCTTGCTGAAACAATTCGCTTTTTAGAAGACTTGGGTGTATCTGCCATTGAGATAGGAGTTCCTTTCTCGGATCCGGTTGCAGATGGTCCAGTTATCGAAGAAGCCGGCTTGCGTAGCTTAGCTCAAGGGACCTCTACTCAGTCTCTAGTCGAAACCTTGAAAACCATTGAAACTGAAATTCCGCTTGTCATCATGACCTACTTTAATCCTCTCTTTCAATACGGTGTTGAGAAATTTGTCAAAGAACTTTCTACTACAGCGGTTAAAGGCTTGATTATCCCAGACCTCCCTCATGAACATGCTAACTTTGTAGAGCCCTTTTTGGCAGGTACAGATATTTCTTTGATTCCACTTGTCAGCTTAACGACAGGAATGGAGCGTCAAAAAGAACTCATTGAGGGAGCTGAAGGTTTTGTCTATGCTGTTGCTATTAACGGGGTGACAGGGAAAGCAGGCAACTACCGTGCAGACTTGGACAAGCACTTGGCTCAACTGCATCAAGTGGCAGATATCCCAGTCTTGACAGGTTTTGGTGTATCCACTCAGGATGATGTAGAACGATTTAATGCTGTATCAGACGGCGTTATCGTCGGTTCCAAGATTGTTAAGGCTCTACATGAAGGACAAGTAGCAGATATCACTGACTTTATCCGAGAAGCAGTAACTTACCCAAAATAATCACACAAGCAGCAAGTAAGAGGAAAGGCACAAAAGGAAGTCTTTCCTTTTTCTTTAGCAGGAGAAAGGCTAGGATGCCAGTTGTGGAAGCGAACTGTAGCAAAATTAGTAATTCTGTCAGACTAAAGATAAGCGCACAAGAGGCTAGAAAGAGGAAATCCCCTGCACCTATGCGGATATCGATAAAGTGAGCCAAAATTCCCAAGATAAGAAAGAAAATCATAACTAGATTCCAACCACAGCAAACTATGAGGAATAAGTGAAAAGTCAGCCAGACTAGCAAGGGATATTCTTGATGACGAAAGTCGTAGATGCCTAAGGTCAAGCCAGCGGCGATCAAAATGACTTGATTCAAAGTTAGAAATCCCAAAGAAAAAGTTAGAAAGAGTAGCCCCAAGAATAACTCAAAGAGGGTATACCAGAAAGGATAGTGGGCCTTGCAATAGCGACAGCGAAAGCAATGGACTACTTGAGAGACAATCGGAATCAAATCCAGTGATTTCAAGCGAGTCTGACAAGAATCACAGTGACTAGCAGGGAAAACAATGGATTGCTCAGGGAAACGATCAATGACCAATCCAAGAAAGGAAGCAAAAATAGCTCCAACAAGAAAAAAGTAAAGATGAATCATACTTATTTATTCGGAAAAAATAAGAGAAAGAGTATAATAGTTGGATATAGGAGAAATTTTAGGAGCAAATATGAAAATTCACTTTGAAAAAGGACTTCAGATAGAAAATGCCCAACTCATTTGTCGCTGGTCTAATGCTTTGGGAGAAAGTTTTCAGAAGCAATGGATGGGACCAATGATTCCTTTTCCCTTGACAATTCAAGTCTTGCAAGATTTGGAAGGAATTTTTTCAATATTTGATGGACAAGAGTTTGTGGGGCTTATCCAGAAAATCAGGCTAGAAGACAGGAATCTTCATATCGGGAGATTTTTTATCAATCCCCAGAAACAGGGGCAAGGCTTAGGTAGCCAGGCTTTAAGGAAATTTGTTAGTTTGGCCTTTGAAAATGAAGACATAGATACTATTTCTCTAAATGTCTACGAGGCAAATCAAACAGCTTACAATCTTTACCAAAAAGAAGGATTTGAAATCGTTCAAATGGTTGAAGTACCTGTACGAAAATATATGATGATAAAATCTAGATAAGAATTAGATTATATCAATATTTGTCCCCGTACAATTTTTGGTTTTCAAACTTGTTGCAGAGAAATTTTCTTGATAAAATAGATACATGACTAGATATAAAGCTATAATTTCTTATGATGGCTACGCTTTTGCTGGTTTTCAGCGGCAACCTCACGCGCGTAGTGTCCAAGAGGAAATTGAAAAAACTCTAACCAAATTAAATAAAGGACAGGCCATTACCATTCATGGTGCTGGGCGAACGGACAGTGGTGTTCATGCCTTAGGGCAGGTCATCCACTTCGATCTCCCCTATCAGATGGATGAGGAAAAACTTCGTTTTGCTCTAGATACTCAAAGTCCTGAAGATATCGATGTGATTTCGATTGAGATTGTGGCTGATG
>CAUSCX010000015.1:0-30739 GCA_963530385.1 uncultured Streptococcus sp.
TTGTGACGCAAAATATCGATAGTCTCCATGAAATGGCAGGATCTCAGAAAGTTTTGAAACTGCATGGTAGTGCAGATCGTAATTATTGTTTGGGCTGTCATCGCTTTTATGATTTGACTGCCTTTTTGGCACTTGAGGGTCCAGTTCCTTACTGCTTAGATTGTGGCAAGGTGGTCAAACCTGACGTAACCCTTTATGAGGAACCTCTGGATATGGGTGTATTTAGTCGAGCAGCCCAAGTCATTCAGCAAGCAGATTTGTTGATCATTGGTGGCACTTCCTTAGTTGTTTACCCAGCAGCTAGCCTAATCAATTATTTTTCAGGGTCAAATCTTGTCGTTATCAACAAGTCCAGCACTCCTCAAGACAGCCAAGCTGATTTGGTTATCGAAGGGAAGATTGGAGAAGTTTTTTCTAAATTGAGACAATAAAAAACTGAAAGAAGTAGGACTTTACTTCCTTCAGTTTTTTTGTATCACGAACTCAGAAACTATGAACAAGATTCTCTTCATTTCTAGGGGAATTTTATTGTTGATTTATAAATTGCTCGAGTTATTTTTAATTGTTGAATAAAAGGAAAAAAGGAAGACTTTCTGGATGAAAATCTTCCTTTTTTAGTCAATCAGTACATGTTGATTTTAATGAAATGCTACTATATTGTTTACTTTTTTAAAGATTGCAAGAAACAATCAATCTCTGCTTGAGAATGGAGAGTGTGCATCTTTTCTGTGTAAGTATTGTTTAAGTGTTGGTATCTTTCCTTAGCATTTTTTGTTCGTCCATCCCAGAGAATCCAACGGATAAATTCCCAGTCAAAACGTTCAGGACACCCTGCAGCAATACTTTCTCTGACTTTTCCTCTGTATTTAAGATAACGCTTAAAGGCTCGAAGCAGACAATTCCAACGTGAGAAATTTAGAAAGATGATTTGATCTGCTTCTTTCATTCTTTCCTCATAATGACACCATGAATAATTACCGTCAATCACCCAATCGGAATGTTCGGTGAGAAAATCTCTCATCTCTTTTAACATCCAATCGCGGTCACTGTCTACCCAGCCTGGCTGAAATTGAAGAGTGTCCATATGAAGTTTGGGAATGGAGTAGTAGCGAGACAATTTTTCTGCTAGAGTTGACTTACCTGCTCCAGAATATCCAATGATAGCTATTTTCATAATAACCTCCAGAAAATGTGCACAAAAAAAGCTCCGAGGAGCTCATTTTGTATGCAGTTAATGATTAACCAAGTTTAGCTGCAAGACGTGCTTTATCACGGCTAGCTTTGTTTTTGTGGATCAAACCTTTAGTTTCTGCTTTATCGATAGCTGAGCTGGCAGCACGGTAAAGTTCTTCAGATGGGTTTGCTTCAAAAGCTTTGATAGCAGTACGCATAGCTGATTTTTGAGCTGAGTTCTTTTCGTTTTGTTTAACGTTCAATTCAGCGCGTTTGATAGCTGATTTAATGTTTGCCAATGTTCTTACCTCCATATTTACTAACTATACCATTATATCTGAAAACTTACGTTTTGACAAGGGAAAATTATTTTTTTAAGTAAATTTCATCAATTTCGTGATTTTTAGATTTATGGAGAATGACCTCGGCACGATTTCGTGTCGGTTCAATGTAATTCTGGAGATTGGTTAGGTTGATACTGGTCCAAACTTGATGGGCAAAATCCTTGACTTCACTAAGAGGAAGTTGAGTGAAACGGTAGTAATAGTTGCCTGGATCATCTTGAGCAAAGCTAAGAAGTTTTAAGAAACGATCCAAATACCAGCTTTCAATATCCTCGACAGCGGCATCTACATAGATTGAAAAATCAAAGAAATCAGTAATGTAGAGACGAGCATTGTGAGGATTTTGGAATACGTTGATTCCCTCAACAATGACAAAATCAGCAGCTTCTACTCGTTGTTTTTGACCAGGGACAATATCATAGATTTCATGGGAATAAACAGGGATATCAACATCCTGCCCATTTTTGAGTTGGTCTAGGAAATTAAGTAAAGCTTCCATGTCGTAGCTCTCAGGAAAACCCTTGCGGTTGAGAATGTCTTGCTCCATTAAGACACTGTTTGGGTATAAAAAACCATCCGTCGTAACCAGTTCAACACTTGCTCCAGGGACTATACGAGAAAGCAAAATTTGCAAGAGACGACTTGTGGTTGATTTACCTACAGCAACACTTCCAGAAACTCCGATAATAAAGGGCTGTTTTTTGCTCTCTCTTTGAAGGAAAATGCCTTTTGAAAAGGCCAGGTCTTCTTTGGAACGTTTGTAAATCTGAATCAGATGTGCCAGTGGCAGATAGATATCAGTAACATCTTGTAGGCTAATCTGGTCATTGAAACTCTTGATTGAATCTAATTCTTCCTCGGTCAAGGGAGGAGTTGTTTTGCGATGCAAGGATTGCCAAGTTTCGCGGTTTATCTTTTCAAAATGTAAAAATTCGTTGGTCATTTGTTTTCCCCTAGATATTTTGTCTATCATACCATAAAAAGCTAAAAAAATGAAGCGGTTTCTTGAATGTGGTAAGTCAGTAGTATATACTATAAGTAGATAGAGGATGAACAAATTATTGATGAAGTAGGAGCTGGTTTCTCCTGATTTTATCAGCTAATAAAGGGGGCTTTTTAGTTCACAACTTATAGGAGGTGTACTATGAAAATCTTAAAAAGTTACATATTGGAACTCTGTTTTATTTTAAGTTTTGCTTTACCTTTTATAAAAGGAGCCAATGCAGATAATGGTAGACGCTTTGTGGAAACCTATTACGGTTTTACTTTTTTGATGGATCATGCTATTGTAACAGCTGTCTTTATCTGTTCGCTCTTAATTGCTTTCTTACTAAAAAAACGGTGGACGAAATGGCTTGCTGCTAGTAGTTATCTATTTTTGATTTTGTGGATTGCTACAGAGGGTTATTTATTCCGCATGTCAATAGAAGATTTGATACGACTGTGGACAAGTTTGGAAATCCTAACACAAACTTATCAGTTGGGCCTTTATCTAAACATCTTGTTGGGAATACTGTTGATAATTAAGTATTTGAAGGTAAAGCAATAGTAATCAAAATGTGTCTGATTATAGACAATAAATTTGTTGTTTTATCCTGACTGTGATACCTTGTAGATCCCAATGACTTGTCATTCGTTTCCAATAATTGATTGAGATTGAAGAATAGCGCTTTCTTTGTTAAAATCTAAGATAGAAAACCTATAAAGGAGGACTAAGATGAAAGCTAGATTAAGAGAAAAAACGCTGGTTTTTATCAGCCTATTTGTAGTTGTTTTATGGTTATCACCCAACTGGCTTAATTTCTCATTTTCAATAGGACCTTACTCCTATAACTGGACCACTTTTGTTCTGTTTATCTTATTGCCCCTCATAGGTCTTGGCTACCTTGTGCTAGCTTTCCTTAAAAGAAAGTGCTGGCTCTTCTTTTTTGGTTTAGCTTGTATCTTTGCTTTTCCGATTACCATGGCAGTGGGGAGCTTTTTACTAGGTCCCTAATCCTAATCAGAACTTATATTATGTTTGAAAAAATACAATGTGATTTAAAGGCTTGATGCCTTTGTAAACGATTTACAAATAACTTATTTTTATGGTAAAATAGTATCATGAGTAAAATGTATTATGCAGAAAATCCAGATGCAGCCCATGATGTTCATGAGCTTAGAGTTGAGCTACTTGGGCAAAAGATGACCTTTTTGACAGATGCTGGTGTCTTTAGTAAAAAAATGATTGACTTTGGAAGTCAGTTGTTGTTAAGATGCCTTGATGTTCAAAAAGGTGAAAAAATTCTTGATGTTGGTTGTGGCTATGGTACTATTGGCTTAACTTTAGTCAAGGCTTATGGTGCCCAAGCAATTATGGTGGATATCAATAATCGTGCCCTGGATTTAGCCCAGCAAAATGCAGTAAAAAACAAGGTTCAAGCGACTATCTTCCAGTCTAATATTTATGAGCAGGTAGAGGGACAATTTAACCATGTCATTTCGAATCCGCCCATACGTGCAGGCAAGCAAGTAGTTCACGAAATCATCGAAAAAAGTATAGACTTTTTAGTAGACGGTGGTGATTTGACTATTGTTATCCAGAAAAAACAAGGAGCCCCAAGTGCCAAAAGTAAGATGGAAGACGTATTTGGCAATTGCGAGGTTGTAAAGAAAGATAAGGGATATTACATCCTTAAAAGTGTAAAAGAATGAGAGCAGTAGATCTAATCCAGAAAAAAAGAGACGGACATGAACTTAGTTCCAGTGAAATCCAATGGTTGATTGAAGGCTATGTGGCAGGAAGTGTTCCTGACTACCAGATGTCAGCCTTTGCCATGGCAGTTTATTTCCAAGGAATGACTACGAGAGAAATTTCTGATTTAACCATGAATATGGTTAAGACAGGCCAGGAGTTTGATTTGTCAGCTATAGATGGTGTGAAGGTTGATAAACACTCTACGGGTGGTGTTGGTGACAAGGTAACTTTAATCCTAGCACCCTTGGTAGCCAGTTTTGATGTCCCAGTGGCTAAGATGAGCGGTAGGGGCTTAGGCCACACTGGTGGTACTATCGATAAATTAGAATCCATTAAAGGATTTCAAGTAGAGAGAAGTCAGGATGATTTTATCAAACAAGTCCAGAATATTGGGGTTTCGGTTATTGGGCAATCTGACCAACTAGTCAAAGCGGATAAGCTTCTCTATGCCCTTCGTGATGTGACGGCAACAGTGGATACCATTCCCTTGATTGCTAGTTCGGTTATGAGTAAAAAAATTGCAGCTGGAGCTGATGCTATCTTACTGGATGTAACAGTGGGTGAAGGTGCCTTTATGAAGACAGTTGATGAGGCACGCCAACTGGCTCAAACCATGGTAAACCTTGGTAAGGCTGTAGGTCGTAAGACAGTAGCAGTTATTACTGATATGAGTCAACCTTTGGGACGTGCCATTGGTAATCGTTTAGAAATCCTAGAAGCTCTGGAAATTCTTCAAGGTAAAGGCCGTCAAGATATTAGCCACTTTATCTGTGAACTAGCCCAAATTATGCTATCTTTAGCAAATGTTGAAAAAACTGTCGAGGAAGTAAGGCAACAGCTTGAAAATGGTAAGGCTCTCAAGAAATTTGAAGAGATGGTTCTAGCTCAGGGTGGAGACCTAGAAGACCTCTATCGTCCAGTAAAAGTTGACCATGTAATTGATATTCCTGCTCAAGAAGACGGACTTATCGCAGAACTTCCAGCCATGGAGTTTGGTCTTTTTGCTATGAGATTGGGTGCTGGTCGTGCCGTTAAAACAGATGCTCTTGACTATGAGACAGGGATTGTTTTTGAGAAGAAAGTTGGAGAATCAGTCAAAAAAGGTGAAATTGTTGCAAAAGTATATGCAAATGGCAAAATTTCTCCGGAACTAGTTACAGATTTCCAAAATTATGTTAAAATTAAGATAAGTGATGAAACGATAAAAACGCGTGAAATCATTGAAATCATCTCCTGATTTAAGGAAAAACCGAAATGAAATTAAATAAATACATTGATCATACGCTTTTAAAGCAAGATGCTACCGAACAGCAAATCGATCGTTTGCTATCTGAAGCAAGAGAGTACGATTTTGCCAGTGTTTGTGTCAATCCTTGCTGGGTTTCGCGTGCAAAAACTGCACTCGTAGATACTGATGTCAAGGTTTGTACAGTAGTTGGCTTTCCTCTTGGGGCGACCACATCAGCTGTTAAAGCCTTTGAAACCAAAGAAGCTATCCAAAATGGTGCTGATGAGATTGATATGGTCATCAATGTTGGAGCACTCAAGTCTGGGAATGCTGATTTAGTTGAGTCAGACATTCGAGCTGTTGTTGAGGCAAGCGGAGATAAACTCGTTAAGGTTATAATCGAGGCTTGTTTGTTAACTGATGAGGAAAAAGTTTTGGCTTGTCAGCTAGCTCAGAAAGCAGGAGCAGACTTTGTCAAGACGTCAACAGGCTTCTCAACAGGTGGTGCAACCCTACCAGATGTTCAATTAATGCGCCAGACAGTTGGACCTGATATGGGGGTTAAGGCTGCTGGTGGAGCTCGTTCTTATGCAGATGCAGTAGCCTTTGTTGAAGCTGGAGCTACTCGTATCGGGACATCTGCTGGTGTAGCGATCGTAAAAGGAGAGTTAGCAGATGGCGACTACTGAGTTGATTGACTTAGCGATTGAGACTAGTAAAAACGCCTATGTTCCTTATTCACATTTTCCGATTGGTGCTGTTTTGGTTGCCAAGGACGGCAGTGTTTATACAGGATGCAATATTGAAAATGCTAGCTACCCCTTGACCAACTGTGGTGAGAGAACAGCTATTTTTAAAGCTATCTCCGAAGGACAACGTGAGTTTTCAGAATTGATTGTTTACGGTCAAACTGAGAAACCTATTTCTCCTTGTGGAGCTTGTCGCCAAGTTATGGTCGAATTTTTTGAACAAGATCTAAAGGTGACTCTAGTTGCCAAAGATAAATCGACGGTCGAGATGACGGTCGGGGAATTACTTCCATACTCATTTACAGACTTGCATTAGTCTGCGTCACTCTTTGAGTGACAAAGGTCCCTGTGGCCAATCAATCCATACTTGCAACTTCGTTGCGCATCTTATTTAGGAGGTTCAGTAATGAACAAGAAACAATGGCTAGGCCTTGGTCTAGTTGCAGTAGCAGCATTTGGACTTGCTGCATGTGGTAATCGCTCTTCTCGTAACGCAGCTTCTTCATCTTCTGATTTGAAGACTAAAGCAGCTATCGTTACAGATACTGGTGGTGTTGACGACAAATCATTCAACCAATCAGCTTGGGAAGGTCTTCAAGCTTGGGGTAAAGAGCACAATCTTGCAAAAGATAAAGGCTACACATACTTCCAGTCAACAAGTGAAGCTGACTACGCTAACAACTTGAACCAAGCAGCAGGAAGCTACAACTTGATTTATGGTGTTGGTTTTGCCCTTCACAATGCGGTTGAAGAAGCAGCAAAAGAACATTCAGACAAAAACTATGTTTTGATTGATGATGTGATCAAAGATCAAAAGAACGTAGCTAGCGTAACATTTGCTGACAACGAAGCAGCTTATCTTGCAGGTGTAGCAGCAGCTAAAACTACTAAAACAAAACAAGTTGGTTTTGTAGGTGGTATGGAATCTGAAGTTATTTCTCGTTTCGCAGCTGGTTTCAAAGCTGGTGTTGAGTCAGTTGACCCATCTATCAAGGTTCAAGTAGACTACGCGGGTTCATTTGGTGATGCCGCTAAAGGTAAAACAATCGCTGCAGCTCAGTACGCTGCAGGTGCAGACGTAATCTACCAAGCAGCTGGTGGTACTGGTGCAGGTGTCTTCTCAGAAGCTAAATCTTTGAATGAAAGCAAAAACGAAGGCGAAAAAGTTTGGGTTATCGGTGTAGACCGTGACCAAGTTGAAGAAGGTAAATATACTTCTAAAGACGGTAAAGAAGCTAACTTCGTACTTGCTTCTACTTTGAAACAAGTTGGAACAACAGTTCAAGATATCGCAAACAAAGCTGAAAAAGGTGAATTCCCTGGCGGTCAAGTGATCGTTTACTCATTGAAGGATAAAGGGGTTGATCTAGTAACAACTAACCTTTCTGAAGAAGGTAAAAAAGCTGTTGAAGATGCAAAAGCTAAAATCCTTGATGGAAGTGTAAAAGTTCCTGAAAAATAATGGATGAAAGTCATTTCTTAGGGGAGCGGTCTGTGGCCGCTTCTTTAAGAATTGAGGCAAATTGTTTTGTCTCAATAGAGCTTGCTAAGATTCTTTAGCAGGTTTTATTGAAACAAAATAAAATTCTGAAAGGAAGAGCATATGACACACGAAAATGTCATTGAGATGCATGAAATTACTAAGGTTTTTGGCGAATTTGTTGCTAACGACAAAATTAACCTTGAACTTCGTAAAGGTGAAATTCATGCACTTTTAGGAGAAAATGGAGCTGGTAAGTCCACTCTTATGAACATGCTTGCAGGGCTTCTAGAACCAACTAGTGGTGAAATTGTGGTCAACGGTCAAGTTGTAAAATTAGACTCGCCATCAAAAGCAGCTAGCTTAGGAATTGGGATGGTTCACCAGCACTTTATGTTGGTAGAGGCTTTCACAGTTGCTGAAAATATCATTTTGGGAAGTGAATTGACTAAAAATGGTGTGTTAGATATTGCTCGCGCAACACGAGAAATCAACGAATTGTCTGAACGTTACGGTTTGGCGGTAGATCCTTCTGCTAAAGTAGCAGATATCTCTGTCGGGGCTCAACAACGTGTGGAAATTCTGAAAACACTTTATCGTGGAGCTGATATCCTTATCTTTGACGAACCAACTGCCGTTTTAACGCCATCAGAAATCGATGAGTTAATGGCTATCATGAAGAACTTGGTCAAAGAAGGTAAATCCATTATCTTGATTACCCACAAACTGGATGAAATCCGTGCTGTATCAGACCGTGTTACAGTTATCCGTCGTGGTAAATCCATCGAAACAGTTGAAATTGCTGGAGCAACTAATGCTGACCTGGCAGAAATGATGGTGGGACGTTCTGTTTCCTTCAAAACTGATAAGCAAGCACCACAACCTAAAGAAGTCGTACTGTCCATTAAAGACTTGGTTGTTAATGAAAACCGTGGCGTTCCTGCTGTTAAAAATCTCTCACTCGATGTTCGAGCTGGTGAAATTGTCGGAATTGCCGGTATTGATGGAAATGGTCAGTCTGAATTGATCCAAGCTATCACAGGACTTCGTAAGATTGAGTCTGGTAGTGTGGAATTGAAAGGTCAATCCATTGTAGGATTACATCCGCGTCAAATTACTGAACTAAGCGTTGGTCACGTTCCGGAAGACCGTCATCGTGATGGCTTGGTTTTGGAAATGATGATTTCTGAAAATATCGCTCTTCAAACCTACTATAAAGAACCTCTTAGCAAGAAGGGAATTTTAAATTATACGAATATCGTTGACTATGCGAAAAAATTAATGCAAGAATTCGATGTTCGTGCCGCTAGTGAGATTGTTCCAGCTCAAGCCCTTTCTGGAGGAAATCAACAAAAAGCAATCATTGCTCGGGAGATTGATCGAAACCCTGATCTCCTCATCGTCAGCCAACCAACTCGTGGATTGGACGTCGGTGCTATTGAGTACATTCACAAACGCTTGATTCAAGAACGTGATAATGGGAAAGCTGTCCTTGTAGTCAGCTTTGAACTAGATGAGATTCTAAATGTCTCAGATAGAATCGCTGTTATCCACGATGGTAAAATTCAAGGGATTGTTACGCCAGAAACAACCAACAAGCAAGAGCTTGGTGTCTTGATGGCTGGTGGTGAATTGGAAAAGGAGAAGAGTGATGTCTAAAAAATTACAACAAATTTCGGTTCCCTTGATTTCTGTTATCCTTGGAATCTTGCTTGGAGCCATCGTCATGTGGATTTTTGGCTACGATGCTATCTGGGGTTATGAAGAGTTATTCTACACAGCCTTTGGTAGTGTTCGTGGGATCGGTGAAATTTTCCGTGCCATGGGTCCATTAGTCTTGATTGCTCTTGGATTTGCAGTTGCGAGTCGTGCTGGCTTCTTTAACGTTGGTCTTCCAGGACAAGCACTCGCTGGCTGGGTTATGAGTGGCTGGTTCGCTCTTTCAAATCCAGATTTACCACGCCCATTGTTGATTCTTGTGACAGTTGTTATTGCGTTGGTGGCTGGAGGTATCGTTGGTGCCATTCCTGGTATTTTAAGGGCCTACCTCGGAACATCTGAAGTCATTGTAACAATCATGATGAACTACATTGTTCTCTATACAAGTAATGCCTTTATCCACTCTTTCCCCAAAGATATCATGCAAAGTACTGACTCATCCATCCGAGTAAGTGAAAACGCAACTTATCAAACACCTTGGCTTGCTGAGTTAACAGGGAACTCTCGTATGAATATTGGGATTTTCTTTGCTATCATAGCAGTTGCAGTTATCTGGTTCTTGCTTAAGAAGACAACTCTCGGTTTTGAAATCCGTGCCGTTGGTCTCAATCCAAATGCATCTGAGTACGCAGGGATTTCAGCGAAACGTACCATTATTCTATCAATGATTATTTCTGGTGCCCTTGCAGGGCTTGGTGGAGCGGTAGAAGGACTTGGAACTTTCCAAAACGTCTACGTACAAGGCTCATCATTGGCAGTCGGATTTAACGGTATGGCGGTAAGTCTACTTGCGGCAAACTCACCAGTTGGAATTTTATTTGCAGCCTTCTTGTTCGGAGTGCTTCAAGTTGGGGCCCCTGGTATGAATGCTGCACAAGTACCATCTGAGCTTGTAAGTATCGTTACAGCCTCAATTATCTTCTTTGTCAGCGTTCACTACATCATCGAACGCTTTGTCAAACCAAGAAAGCAACTTAAAGGAGGTAAATAAGGATGTCGATTACAACAATGTTAACCCTTATGGTTTCTTCGATGTTGATTTATGCAGCACCACTTATTTTCACAAGTATCGGAGGAGTATTCTCTGAACGTGGTGGAGTTGTAAACGTTGGTCTTGAAGGAATCATGGTCATGGGTGCCTTTTCTGGAGTTGTTTTTAACCTTGAGTTTGCACAAGATTTAGGAGCAGCGACTCCTTGGTTGGCTCTTCTAGTTGGTGGATTAGTCGGAGCTATCTTCTCACTCATTCACGCAGTTGCTACAGTTCATTTCCGTGCTGACCATGTTGTCAGTGGTACCGTACTTAACTTGATGGCGCCAGCCTTGGCAGTCTTCTTGGTGAAGGTACTTTATAACAAGGGCCAAACGGACAACTTAACGCAAACTTTTGGGCGTTTTGACTTCCCAGTTTTGGCGAATATCCCTGTTATCGGAGATATCTTCTTCAAGTCAACAAGTTTACTTGGTTACTTAGCAATTGCCTTCTCATTCTTAGCATGGTTTGTCCTCTTTAAAACTCGCTTTGGACTTCGTCTTCGTTCAGTTGGTGAACACCCACAAGCAGCAGATACTTTGGGAATCAATGTCTACAAGATGAGATATCTCGGAGTTGTGATTTCAGGTTTCCTAGGTGGAATTGGTGGAGCTATCTACGCTCAGTCAATTTCTGTTAACTTCTCCGTTACAACTATCGTAGGACCTGGATTTATCGCACTTGCTGCTATGATCTTCGGTAAATGGAATCCTGTTGGTGCTATGCTTTCAAGTCTTTTCTTTGGGCTATCACAAAGTTTGGCAGTTATCGGTTCTCAACTTCCTTTCTTGCAAGGAGTTCCAGCCGTTTACTTGCAAATTGCACCATATCTTTTGACCATTGTCGTACTAGCAGCCTTCTTTGGTAAGGCAGTTGCTCCAAAGGCAGATGGTATCAACTATATCAAATCTAAATAACATAAATAAAACGTCAGTTTCATCTGACGTTTTTATTTTATCAAGAATTATACCTCGTAAAGATATCAAAAAAGTTTTTTCACTTACAATTATTAATCACTGTGAACTTGCTTCATTTGCTTTTAAAAGGTTGAAAATGCGAGGTAGTAGGAACATCGTATAGATTAGAAGGCAAGTACCGCCAACAATAAAGATAACCCCACCATTTACTTCTTGTTGGAATAAATAAGTAAATACAAGTGTTCCTATTGGCATAATAGAGGTATTGAGTGTAAATAAGGTACTCATAACTCTGCCTAAAAATTTAGTTTCAATGGTACTTTGAAGGTAGGTCATGACAACAATATTTAAGATAACCAGAGTAAATGCGATGATTCCCATGAATAAACCACCAAGAGTTGAAATAAAGATTTGAGACTGGGTTGTTGACAATGTTACTCCTAAACCAATAATCGCAATGATTAGAAGAAATAGAGGGAAGCTGATTTTATTAGAGAGGAGTTTGTTTTCTTTTTTGTCCGGTAGTAGTGACATGGAAATACTAGCTAGCAGCATTCCAATTGCTGACATGGTTTCAAGGATACCAACGGTTGCATTATCTAAGAGGAGCTGTTCTTTGACTACAAATGGGACTCCAATACTGATAGAGGTGTAGAAGAAGTTAAGAACGACACTCACAAGAATGATGTATTTAACAATCTGATTTTCTTTTAAAAAGTGAATAATTTCTTTAACTCCATACAGTTGTTTTTCCAGTTTTTTGTTCGTCGTTTCAGGTTCTTCATACTCGTAGTAAAATTTCATAGTGAGCAGAACTCCTAAGGATAGAAAGTTTGCAAGGATCTCGATAAGAATAAAACCTGCAAAACCAATCCAACTATAAAAAATAACTCCGATAGCTGGAGAAAGCATAGTTGCAATAGCGATGGCGGTCTGTGTAACAGAACTTAATCGTTGAATTTTTCTGTCATTGACTAATTCATGAATAGAAGCTGAATAACAAGTGTCACTGATATTGACTGTGATAGAGTGGAGTGTAACGAATGGAATCACCAGATACAAGATACTAGATGAATCCGTTAAAAAATAGAAGGCGTAAAAGAAGAGAAAGATAAGCATCCGAAAAATGAAATTAAAGGTTAGAATCTTTTTATGGCGGTACTTATCTACTATATTGCCAATAGGAACCAAGAAAATCAAACTAACTAAAGGATAAATAATCATATTTATCCCAAAACTCATAGCAGATTTTGTTTGGTCCAGTAACATCAAACCTAAAGCAAAATTGAATGCTTTACCACTCAGCGAACCGATGAAGTTACTAATAAAATCTTTAATGATTTGCTGGTTAGACTCGCTGTCACTAATATTATGTTGCATATTCTCTCCTTACTCTCTGAACAGTAGTAGAGCTAGATTTTTAAAAGCCTTTTCTCTAAATTATTTTTTAGGTTTTTGATGGGTGAGATTTAGTCCCCAAGGAACTAGGTTCTCAGTCTTGTTTTGAATACGATTGATATTATCTTTGTGGCGGATAATAATTAAACCTGCGAGGGCTAGGATAATCGCTACGAATAATAAATCGTAATTTGGCAGTAAGAAGCCGATAAGTGGAAAGAGAATCACCCCAAGTACAGCAGCAAGGGCAGCAGTAACACTAGAGAGAGAAATCATACTTCCTAGATAAAGAGTTCCAAAGAAGACAACTGCTAGATAGAGGCAAAATAGAGGAGCAAATCCGAAAATGACTCCAGCACTAGTTGCGACAGCCTTTCCTCCTTTAAATCCTGCAAATACTGGGAAGGTATGCCCAATCACAGCTAAAAGGCCAAAGACTAAAGGGGAGACACCTTGAACATGAAAGATAAGTGGAAGCAAGGTTGCGATAGTTCCTTTGAAAAAGTCAATCACAAATGTTGCCATACCCGCTTTCTTACCTAAAATTCGAAAGGTATTGGTCGTTCCAGTGTTACCTGAACCATGTTCTCTTAGATTTATTTTAAAGAAGATTTGCCCAATCCACAGTCCTGAAGGGATAGAACCCAATAAATAAGCTAAAATTAATAATACTATTGTCATCATGCTTCTATTATACCATGAAATAGGAGAGAAACGGAAAGGAATCTTTTCTCAATTTGTGACATCTGATACTTGATGCAGATAGAAATAATTCTTGTAAGTATTATGATAAATCGAGAATCAATAATAAGTTTTAATAATTCATGAAAATTTCAGAAATTCCTTGTTTTTATGTTTATTTATGCTATAATAGGAACAATTATTTTTAGGAGGTGGAATATGTCTTACTTATTCGAGATATTACCAAGTTTATTGAGCGGTGCTACAATGACCTTACAAGTTTTTGCACTGGTCTTGCTCTTTTCAATCCCTTTAGGCATTTTGGTTGCTTTTTGCTTACAGGTCCATTGGAAACCCCTCCATTATATGATTGATATCTATATCTGGGTGATGCGCGGGACACCCTTACTCTTGCAACTAATTTTTATTTATTATGTTCTCCCAAGTATCGGGATTCGACTAGATCGGGTGCCTGCAGCGATTATTGCGTTTACGCTTAATTATGCAGCCTATTTCGCAGAAATATTCCGTGGTGGAATTGCAACGATTCCTCAGGGGCAATACGAAGCAGCTAAGGTTTTGAAATTTAATCCTATTGATACAGTTCGCTATATCATCTTGCCACAGGTGACCAAGATTGTCCTACCAAGTGTATTTAATGAGGTTATGAGTTTGGTTAAGGATACTTCTCTGGTCTATGCACTCGGTATTTCAGATTTAATCCTAGCTAGTCGTACTGCAGCCAATCGTGATGCGAGCTTGATTCCAATGTTTCTAGCAGGAGCTATTTATCTGCTTATGATTGGTATCGTCACCATCCTAGCTAAGAAACTTGAGAAGAAGTTCAGCTACTATAGATAGGAGGTTATCCATGTTAGAGTTAAGAAATATCAGCAAAAAATTTGGAAAAAAAGAAATTTTATCCAATTTCAGTTTAACAATTCCTGAAAAGCAAATTTTGGCCATCGTTGGACCTTCTGGTGGTGGGAAGACAACCTTGCTTAGAATGTTAGCTGGACTTGAGACCATTGATTCAGGAGAGATTTTCTATAATGGAGAATCCCTACCTTTGGATGAACTTGAAAAGCGCCACTTGTTAGGTTTTGTTTTTCAAGATTTTCAGCTTTTTCCTCACTTATCCGTTATGGAAAACTTGATTTTGTCACCTATCAAGACTATGGGGATGTCTGAAGCAGATGCAAAGAAGAAGGCGGTCGACTTACTCACTCGTCTGGGGCTCGAAGCTCATGCGGATGCTTATCCATACTCATTATCCGGAGGTCAAAAGCAACGGGTTGCCTTAGCGCGTGCTATGATGATTGATCCAGAAGTGATTGGGTATGACGAACCAACTTCAGCCCTTGACCCAGAGTTGCGGCTCGAGGTTGAAAAACTAATCCTACAAAATCGAGAATTAGGCATGACTCAGATTGTTGTAACCCACGATCTCCAGTTTGCAGAGAATATTGCTGATCAGATTCTCAAAGTAGAGCCTAAGTAGGAGGTATCTATGAATCTAAAGAAAATCAGTCTTGTTTTAGTATTCTTTCTGACTTTTTCCCTAGTAGGATGTACGCAAAAAGCTAGTGATCCCAAAGTCGATAATTGGGACAAATACCAACAACAAGGAAGCATTACTATTGGATTTGACAATACCTTTGTTCCTATGGGGTTTGAAGAAAAGAATGGCCAATATGTCGGATTTGATATTGACTTAGCACAGGCTGTTTCTGAGAAACTGGGGTTTAAGGTACAGTTTCAACCCATTGATTGGGATATGAAGGAAACAGAACTTCAAAACGGCACTATTGATGCTATCTGGAATGGATATTCCGCAACAGATGAACGCCGTGAGAAGGTAGCTTTTACTATTCCTTATATGGAGAATCAGCAGGTTCTCGTCTCAAAAAAATCGCAAAATATCCAGTCGGTTTCGGATATGAAAAATAAGATTTTGGGAGCCCAAGCAGGATCTTCTGGTTATCTAGATTTCGAAGCCCAACCAGAACTTTTAAAAAATATCGTAAAAGATCAAAAAGCCAACCAATATCAGAGTTTTAACGAAGCCTTGATTGACTTGCAAAATGATCGGATTGATGCCCTTTTAATTGACCGTGTTTACGCCAATTATTATCTTGAAACTGAAGGAATTTTAGACCAGTATGAGATTTTTCCTGCTGGTTTTGAGAGTGAATCCTTTGCAGTTGGAGTGAGACCGGCTGATAAGACCTTGCTAGAAAATTTTAATAAAGCTTTTAAGGAACTCTATCAAGAAGGGAAATTCCAAGAAATCAGCCAGAAATGGTTTGGTGAAGATGTGGCTACAAGCCAAATTAAAGGAAAAGAAAACTAAGATGTATATCTTGGTTTCTTTTTTTGGTGAAGATGGACGATTTTTTGCTAAAAAGGACTTGTGAATAGGCTTTTTAACTAGAAAATTTTGCAAAATCCTTCGAAAACCTGTAAAATAGAAAAGATGAATAAATAGGAGGTTCCTTGTGTCAAAAAAGGAAATCAATATTAACAATTATAATGATGACGCCATTCAGGTGCTAGAAGGGTTGGATGCGGTCCGAAAACGTCCAGGGATGTATATCGGATCGACCGATGGTGCAGGTCTCCATCACCTAGTCTGGGAAATCGTCGATAATGCGGTCGATGAGGCCTTGTCTGGATTTGGTGACCGTATCGATGTGACCATTAATAAAGACGGAAGTTTAACGGTTCAAGACCACGGACGTGGAATGCCGACTGGAATGCACGCTATGGGAATTCCAACGGTTGAGGTCATCTTTACCATTCTCCACGCTGGAGGAAAATTCGGTCAAGGTGGTTACAAGACCTCAGGTGGTCTTCACGGGGTTGGATCTTCTGTCGTCAATGCCCTCTCTAGTTGGCTGGAAGTAGAAATTACTCGTGATGGAACAGTTTATAGACAGCGTTTTGAAAATGGTGGGAAGCCAGTAACAACTCTAGAAAAGGTTGGGACAGCACCAAAATCTAAGACAGGTACCAAAGTGACCTTCATGCCAGATGCCAGTATCTTTTCTACGACAGACTTTAAGTACAATACTATTTCAGAGCGTCTCAATGAGTCAGCCTTTCTCTTGAAGAATGTAACCTTGTCATTAACGGACAAGCGAACAGATGAAGCAATCGAGTTCCATTATGAGAATGGGGTACAAGACTTTGTTTCCTACCTCAACGAAGACAAGGAAACCTTGACGCCAGTTCTATACTTTGAAGGGGAAGACAATGATTTTCAAGTAGAAGTAGCCCTACAGTATAATGATGGCTTTTCAGATAACATCTTATCCTTTGTCAATAACGTCCGTACAAAAGACGGTGGGACGCATGAGACAGGACTTAAGTCAGCCATCACCAAGGTTATGAATGACTATGCCCGTAAGACAGGCCTTCTCAAAGAAAAAGATAAAAATCTTGAAGGTTCAGATTACCGTGAAGGATTGGCAGCTGTTCTTTCTATCTTGGTTCCTGAGGAACATCTTCAGTTTGAAGGACAGACTAAGGATAAACTTGGAAGTCCACTAGCTCGTCCAATCGTTGATAGTATTGTTGCTGAAAAACTGACTTTCTTCCTTATGGAAAATGGGGAATTAGCTTCAAATCTGATTCGTAAAGCTATCAAGGCTCGTGATGCCCGTGAAGCAGCACGAAAAGCGCGTGATGAGAGCCGAAATGGCAAGAAAAACAAAAAAGATAAGGGATTGCTTTCTGGTAAATTAACCCCAGCCCAGTCTAAGAATCCAGCTAAGAACGAACTCTATCTGGTCGAGGGGGACTCTGCCGGTGGCTCTGCCAAACAAGGTCGTGACCGCAAGTTCCAGGCTATCTTGCCTCTTCGTGGTAAGGTCATCAATACAGCCAAGGCCAAGATGGCAGATATCCTCAAAAACGAAGAAATCAACACCATGATTTATACCATCGGTGCTGGTGTTGGGGCAGATTTCTCCCTTGAAGATGCTAACTATGACAAGATCATTATCATGACCGATGCGGACACCGATGGTGCCCACATTCAAACCCTTCTCTTAACCTTCTTTTATCGCTACATGCGTCCACTAGTTGAGGCAGGACATGTCTATATCGCCCTTCCGCCTCTTTACAAGATGTCCAAAGGTAAAGGCAAGAAAGAAGAAGTGGCTTATGCTTGGACAGACGGAGAACTGGAAGAACTCCGTAAGCAGTTTGGCAAAGGAGCTACCCTCCAACGCTACAAGGGGCTTGGTGAGATGAATGCCGATCAACTTTGGGAAACAACCATGAACCCAGAAACTCGTACCCTCATCCGTGTTACGATTGAAGACTTAGCACGCGCAGAACGTCGTGTCAATGTCCTCATGGGTGATAAGGTTGAACCACGTCGTAAGTGGATCGAAGACAATGTCAAGTTTACTTTGGAAGAAGCAACAGTGTTTTAAAATTAGGATATAAATACAAATGGAGGACAAGCTATGTCTGAAAATCTAAGTGAAGAGCAAGTTAAAGAAGCTCTTGAAAGTGGTTATGCGCAATCTGAGGCCCTATTAAACGATAAAGATGAATTAGATGATTTTTTGTATCGTTTGGAGCAAAAAATTAAAGAGATGCCATTGGTTGGTAAGAAATTTACAATGATCCCAGTCATGATTTCTTTAGTGAAAAATTATGCTCAAGGGAAATACACAACGGTTCCTTATGGGACTATTTTAGCTGTTTTAAGCGCACTTATTTATTTCCTTTCCCCAATTGACATTATTCCAGATTTTATTCCGTTAGCAGGCTACTTGGATGATATGGCTGTTGTAGGACTTTGTATGAATATGGTCAAAATAGACATTGAAACCTTTGATAAATGGCGTCAGTCTCAAGGATTGATTTGAAAAAATCGTCTATAGTTCTTAATTTTAGATCTCTAAAAGAGGTGTAAATCATGATCAGTTTATTGTCCGATACTCCTTTTCTTGTGATTGTCCTGGTACTAGGCGCAGTTACGTATATGATTGCTAAACCAGGAAAACCTGAGAAAATTCGCTTTCTTGAATTTTTACTATTAACCATAGTAACTGCAAGTGTCTTTTTATTTGATAATCCTTTAAGGTCTAATCCTTATGCAGGATTGCTCTTCTATGTTTTTGACTTCTATATTTTCACACCAGTGAGCCTTGTTTTTGGATTCACAGCTATTTATAAAAGCAATAAACATCTCAAGCATTATCCTAATAGTTACTCAAAATTTCTTAGGATAAATGCCTGGTTTTTAGCAATATTTTCGATTATTAACTTCCTCTTTTTAATGCTGACAGAAGAAATGGGAATTATTTTATTACTACCACTTTTTGGAATCAGTTCAATTATCCAATTTATAGTCGGAGAGCTTGAAAGAAAAAGAGTTCAGAAACTTCTTAAGCAAAGAGAAGAAGATGTTGTTATTCAGAACATAGAGACCACTGAGGAAGAACCACATGAGAACTGAAACAGAAATGATGAATCTGATTTTACAAATAGCCGAAAGTTTAAAAGTTGAAGCCGTGGCTCTATCTGGTTCACGTACTGATACAAAAGCACCAAAAGATGAGTTTCAGGATTACGACGTAGTCTATGTTGTGGACGACTTAGATAATCTAACGAGAGACCTTTCTTGGCTGGACCAGTTCGGCAAACGTATCATCGAGCAAGAGGTTACTCTGGGACATCGCCGTCTCTACCTCATGTTTTGTGAAGATGGCAATCGGATCGATTTGACTCTCTGCCCACAAGAACACATGCAAGAATGGGTGGATAGTGAGGCAGGCTTCACAGTTTTAGAAGATAAGAAGGGTATTTTTGAGACTTATTCTCCAAGTCCAGAGCGTTTTTGGATACATCCAGCTAGTGAGACGGATTTTGAAAAATCTTGTAATGAATTTTGGTGGGTGTCAGCCTACGTGGTCAAAGGAATTTGTCGTAAGCAAGTGATCTATTCGACTGACCATCTCTACGGTATTTGTCAGCAAGAATTGTTAAAAGTATTGGCCTGGCAGGTAGCAAGGAAGCTTACGAAAAACTCAGCAAATTTTTCAAAAATTATGCTGGGATAACGAGTATGAGCTACGAGAAAGAGACAGAAGCTATTAACCATTTGCTCAAGGAGATAAAAGATACTGACTACCAAACTGCCCTTGCAACCCTGCATTTGACAACTCACGTAGAAACCTTGACAAAGGCGCAAGCTCAGTTTGAGAAAGCCTATAAGGAGCGCTTGGCTGAGCAAAAGGGCAAGGCATCTAGTCAAAACAAGGAAGTCCGAGTGAAACTGCAAGAAATCTATGACTTCCTTGTGGATTTTACTGCAATCAACGCTTATGCTTATCCAGATAAAAAGCAGTATGCCGATCTCCGTGACCATCTCAACGCTATCCGTAGTCGCTATAAAAAACGCAAACCTGCTATGAAGGTAACGGAAGCAGTGGGGAGTGTTAATTAAGTCTGACAGATTTGGAGGAATAGAAGATGATTATCAGACCTGCAAGCAGAAATGATTGTCAAGCTATTTATAGCCTTTATCAAAGTGAAAAATGGCTTTCTTTTACAGAGGAAAAAGTGACATCTCTATTTTCAACAAATCTGTCTCATTACTTGGTGCTTGAAGAGGACCAGAAAATTCTTGGCTTTGCCCGTTATATGACGGATGAAGTGATGACGACCTTTTTAGCTGAAATAATTATTGATAAATCCCACCGCAGAAAAGGGCTGGGACAGCAGCTGATTGAGGAGATCCACAAAAAATATCCTTTGACACGGATTGAATTAATATCTGAAGCAGATGGATTTTATCAGTCAATAAGTTTTAAGCCTGTTGGTACAGGATTTAGAAAATCTGAATGAAAGGAGACAGCCAATGACGCTTGACAACAAACTGGGTCTGACAGATTCGCTTGAACTTGCCAAGATGGTTATGCGACGGAGGCTGCCCAAGTCTGTCTAGACTTTGTTTTTCAGCAAGCTAGCTTGTCATAAGTTTACTCTTTTACATCCTTACTCAATCAACTTTCGCAAAAAGTCATGCAAAAACTGAGCATGGAATTTGTCAAAGAATTTGATAATGAAAAAGTTCCAGCAGACAGTCCGCTTTATAGACATGTTCTCTACAGAATCAAGAGTTTCCACTAAAAAGGCAGGTATTCCCATGAGAACTGAAACTGAGATGTTTGATGTGATTTTGCAAACCGCAAAAGTGCTACAGGTCGATGCAGTCGCCATGTCCGGCTCGCAGGCAAACCCAAAGGCTCCCAAGGACGAGTTTCCAAGACTATGATGTAGTCTATATCGTGGAGGATTTGGATGGTCTGATAGCCGACCTTTCTTGGCTGGACCAGTTCGGCAAACGTATCATCGAGCAAGAGGTTACTCTGGGACATCGCCGTTTCTACCTCTTTTGAAAAATCTTGTAATGAATTTTGGTGGGTGTCAGCCTACGTGGTCAAAGGAATTTGTCGTAAGCAACTTATCTATTCGACTGACCATCTCTACGGTATTTGTCAGCAAGAACTTCTGAAAATCTTAGCTTGGCAAGTCTCAAGAGATAGAGTAGCAGTCGATATCGGTAAGAACTACAAGTACCTCTTTAACTACTTGCCTGCTGAGAAAGAAAAGAAATTCTCAGATCTACTTGATTTTTCGAGTTTAGACAAAATCACTCAGTCTCTTCTGGCTACGATGCAACTTTTCCACCAAGAAGCTCAATATCTTGCTCAAAAGATGGGATTTAAGTATGAAAAAGAAGCGGCTGAGAAGATGATTGAGTACGCTGAGGAAAGAGTGAAGAAGTTTGAGAATAACTAAAAAAATGAAAAAGCGAGAGGAGAAGACTCATGATTGAAAAAGTGGAACGCCTCATTACAGAGATTAATCGTATTCATTTAGAATATTCTAAAGATTATTTTGAAACGGGTAAGGTGGAAAAAAACAATCTCAAGCATACCTTTTCAAAAGTTCCGACTAAAGCGATTTTGGTCTACCGTCTGAATTTACATGAGTCAATTAATGACTATCTGATGAAAGCGGATGTCCAAGATATTGCCTATGTTTATCGTGTCAAAACTTCTGAGTCTATTTTAGATAAAATTACACGTTTTTCTGAGCGTCAAGAGGGCTATCCTGTGAATTCCATTCTTAATGATATTTTTGGTGCTCGTATGATTTTAAGTTCCAAAGAGATAGCTCAAGTTATGGAAAAGCTAGATGATTGGCAAAAGATGTACGGACTAAAGAACTGGTATTTACGTGATAAAGATGGCTATGTCGGTATTCATATCTATTTTAAAAATAAAAGTAATTTTTATTACCCATGGGAACTCCAACTTTGGGATAAGAAAGATGTAGATAGTAATATCGCTAGCCATATCAAGTATAAACGAGGATTTGTGGAGTAGATATTTCAAGTGGAAATGAGGATACAGGAATTGGGTGAAACTCACTTACCATATATTTTTTCCTTTTCCATAAAACCTACTCTACATTCTTTGAAAGGAGTTGAACACGCCTTAAATGCTGGGTGAAAACTCCTTATTACTAACTGACGCAACACATTTTAAACACATTAAACTACAGAAAGGATAGTTTGGTTATTTGTAGTAACTGAACACGGGACTAAGACTTAGGAAAAAAGAAAAATCTCCTTGGGTTTAACGAGCCCTGCATCGATTTCCTATTTTTCTACAGAAATTTTCGGAAAGCCGAAACGTCCCTTTGTATCTTAACTAAAATCCTTTTTTATAAAACCTACTCTACATTTTTTGAAAGGAGTTGAACACGCCCTAAATGCTGTGTGAAAAAGATAAATTCTCTTGTGAGCATCGCTCACTGTAAGAATTCCCTATTTTCACTTTGTATTTTACGGGCTTTGTATCCTATATGAGTAATATCCAAAATATGTCCTTGGAGGACATCATGGGAGAGCGCTTTGGTCGCTACTCCAAATACATCATTCAAGACCGGGCTTTGCCAGATATTCGGGATGGATTGAAGCCGGTTCAACGCCGTATTCTTTATTCTATGAATAAGGATGGCAATACTTTTGACAAGAGCTACCGTAAGTCAGCCAAGTCTGTCGGTAACATCATGGGGAATTTCCACCCACACGGGGATTCTTCTATCTATGACGCCATGGTTCGTATGTCTCAGGACTGGAAAAACCGTGAGATTCTAGTTGAAATGCATGGTAACAACGGTTCTATGGACGGAGATCCACCTGCGGCTATGCGTTATACTGAGGCGCGTTTGTCTGAAATTGCAGGCTATCTCCTTCAGGATATCGAGAAAAAAACAGTTCCTTTTGCTTGGAACTTTGACGATACCGAGAAAGAGCCAACTGTCTTACCAGCAGCATTTCCAAACCTCTTGGTCAATGGTTCGACTGGTATTTCGGCTGGGTATGCGACAGATATTCCACCGCATAATTTGGCTGAAGTTATTGATGCGACAGTCTACATGATTGATCATCCAACTGCCAAGGTTGATAAGTTGATGGAATTCTTGCCTGGACCAGACTTCCCTACAGGAGCCATTATTCAAGGCCGTGATGAAATCAAAAAGGCCTATGAAACTGGTAAGGGGCGCGTGGTTGTTCGTTCCAAGACTGAAATTGAGAAGTTAAAAGGTGGTAAGGAACAAATCGTTATCACTGAGATTCCTTATGAAATCAATAAAGCTAACTTAGTCAAGAAAATCGATGAAGTTCGTGTCAATAACAAGGTAGCAGGTATTGCTGAAGTTCGGGATGAGTCTGACCGTGATGGTCTTCGCATTGCGATTGAACTTAAGAAAGATGCCAATACCGAACTTGTTCTCAACTATCTTTTCAAGTATACTGACTTACAAATCAACTACAACTTCAACATGGTTGCGATTGACAATTTCACCCCTCGTCAGGTTGGAATTGTGCCCATCTTATCGAGTTATATTGCCCACCGTCGTGAAGTCATCTTGGCACGTTCTCGCTTTGACAAGGAAAAGGCTGAAAAACGTCTCCATATTGTGGAAGGTTTGATTCGTGTCATCTCTATTTTAGATGAAGTCATTGCTCTTATCCGTGCTTCTGAGAACAAGGCTGATGCCAAAGAGAACCTCAAGGTCAGTTATGATTTTACTGAAGAGCAGGCTGAAGCTATTGTTACCTTGCAATTGTATCGTTTGACCAATACAGACGTGGTTGTCTTGCAAGAAGAAGAAGCTGAACTACGTGAAAAGATTGCTATGCTTGCGGCTATCATCGGTGACGAACGAACCATGTACAATCTCATGAAGAAAGAACTCCGTGAAGTCAAGAAGAAATTTGCGACTCCACGTTTGAGTACTTTAGAAGATACAGCAAAAGTGATTGAGATTGATACAGCTAGTCTTATCGCTGAAGAAGATACTTACGTCAGCGTGACTAAGGCGGGCTATATCAAACGTACTAGCCCTCGTTCCTTTGCAGCTTCAACACTTGAAGAAATTGGTAAACGGGACGACGACCGATTGCTCTTTGTTCAATCTGTCAAAACTACTCAGCACCTCTTAATCTTTACAACGCTTGGAAATGTCATTTACCGACCAGTCCATGAGTTAGCAGATATTCGTTGGAAGGATATCGGAGAGCATTTGAGCCAGTCTATTACAAACTTTGAAACCAATGAAGAAGTGATCTATGTAGAAGTTGTGGATCAGTTTGATGATGCGACAACTTACTTTGCAGCGACTCGCCTTGGTCAAATCAAACGTGTCGAACGCAAAGAATTCTCTCCATGGAGAACCTACCGTTCTAAATCTGTCAAGTACGCTAAGTTGAAAGACGATACTGACCAGATTGTAGCAGTAGCTCCGATTAAATTGGATGATGTCCTGTTGATTAGTCGAAACGGTTATGCCCTCCGCTTTAACATCGAAGAAGTGCCAGTTATCGGTGCCAAAGCTGCAGGGGTGAAAGCCATGAATCTCAAAGCAGATGATGTGATACAAGCAGCCTTTATCTGCAACACTTCATCTTTCTATCTTTTGACGCATCGTGGAAGTCTTAAGCGCGTTTCGATTGAGGAAATTCCAGCAACCAGTCGTGCTAATCGTGGTCTTCAAGTCCTTAGAGAATTAAAGAGCAAACCACATCGTGTCTTCCTTGCTGGTGCAGTTTCTGAACAAGGATTTGTTGGAGATCTCTTTAGTACAGAAGTAGAAGATGGAGAGCAAACACTTGTCATCCAATCCAATAATGGAAGGACTTACGAAGCAATCCTACAAGATTTGAATCTATCTGAACGCACAAGTAATGGAAGCTTCATTTCAGATAGCATTTCTGATGAAGAAGTTTTTGATGCTTATCTCAAAGGAATCTTTAAAGAAGACAAAGAAAATTAAAAATCGGTCCTAGTGACTGATTTTTTATATGTAAAATTTTCAGAAAATTACAAATAATACTTGAATTTTTAGGAGAATAGTGTAGAATAGAACACAAAGCTTGATTAGAATAAAGGAGATAGTCATGACAGTTACGATCGATTGGGAAAATCTCGGCTTTTCCTATATGAAACTACCTTATCGTTATATCGCTAATTTTAAAAATGGACAATGGTCTCAAGGAGAATTAACAGAAGATGCAACCTTGCATATTTCAGAATCATCTCCAAGCCTTCACTATGGACAGCAAGCATTTGAAGGATTGAAAGCCTATCGTACAAAGGATGGCAGTATTCAACTCTTCCGTCCAGATGAAAATGCTAAACGTCTGCAACGTACCTGTGATCGTCTCTTGATGCCACAAGTTCCAACAGAAATGTTTGTAGAGGCTTGTAAAGCCGTTGTTCGTGCAAATGAAGAATACGTACCCCCTTATGGAACTGGTGGAACTCTTTACCTTCGTCCGCTCTTGATTGGTGTTGGAGATATCATTGGGGTAAAACCAGCTGAGGAATATATTTTTACCATCTTTGCTATGCCAGTTGGAAATTACTTTAAAGGTGGATTGGTTCCAACAAACTTCTTGATTCAAGACGAGTATGACCGAGCTGCACCACATGGAACAGGAGCAGCCAAGGTCGGTGGGAACTATGCAGCTAGTCTCTTACCAGGAAAAATGGCTAAATCCCGTCACTTCTCAGATGTAATCTATCTAGATCCATCTACACATACCAAGATTGAAGAAGTAGGCTCCGCAAACTTCTTTGGAATTACCGCAGACAATGAATTTGTAACCCCATTGAGTCCATCTATCTTGCCATCGATTACCAAGTATTCATTACTTTATTTGGCAGAGCATCGTTTGGGATTGAAACCTGTTGAGGGAGATGTACCAATTGATAGTCTGGATCGATTTGTAGAAGCAGGTGCCTGCGGTACTGCAGCAGTTATCTCACCAATTGGAGGAATCCAACATGGTGATGACTTCCACGTTTTCTACAGTGAGACAGAGGTTGGTCCAGTGACTCGTAAACTATACGATGAATTGACAGGTATCCAATTTGGTGACATTGGAGCACCAGAAGGATGGATTGTAAAAGTAGATTAAAAATTATAAAAGGAGATCTTTATGAAAACGAAAAAGTGGATGTTAACAGCAGGAGTGGCCCTGAGTACAGCAGTTCTTCTTGTAGCTTGTGGTAAAGCTGACAAGGAAGCAGATGCGCCTACAACTTTCTCTTATGTCTATGGAGTAGACCCATCGTCTTTGGACTACAGTATCGCAACTCGTACTTCAACAACTGATATCATCGGTAACGTCGTTGATGGTTTGTTGGAAAACGATGAATATGGGAATTTGATTCCTTCCCTTGCTGAGGATTGGAGTGTCTCACAAGACGGTTTGACTTATACTTATAAACTTCGTAAAGGGGTTAAATGGTACACGTCAGAAGGTGAAGAATACGCTGAAGTAACTGCGCATGACTTTGTTACTGGGTTGAAACACGTAGCTGATGGCAAATCAGACGGTGTCACTCTTATTCAAAACTCAATCAAGGGTTTGAATGAATATATGACTGGTGAGACTAACGACTTCTCAACAGTTGGGGTTAAGGCAGTAGATGATTATACTGTTGAGTACACTCTAAACGCACCTGAAACTTTCTGGAATTCCAAAGTAACTTCAGCAACTATGTTGCCAGTAAATGAAGAATTCCTCAAAGCTTCTGGTAAAAATTATGGAACGGTCAGTCCAGCTGGTATTCTTTATAACGGTCCATATATTTTGAAGACATTGACTTCAAAATCTTTAATCGAATATGAAAAGAACCCGAATTATTGGGATAAAGAGAAGGTTAAAATCGAGAAAGTTAAATTAACTTACTATGATGGATCAGACCAAGAATCCTTGATCCGTAGCTTCTCTTCGGGTGTTTATACAACAGCTCGCCTCTTCCCAAGTAGCTCAAACTTTGCTTCTACTTTGGAACAATACGGGGATAAAATTACATATAGTCCACAGGATTCAACTAGTTACTACTTTACCTTTAACGTAAACCGTCAATCTTTCAATAAGACAGCGAAAACAAGTGAAGAACAGAAAACTTCTACAAAAGAAGCAATGCTGAACAAGGACTTCCGTCAAGCCATCAACTTTGCCTTCAACCGTCATTCTTATGCTGCACAGCTCAATGGTGAAGATGGTGCGGACAAGATTATTCGTAACAGTCTAGTTCCAGATAACTTTGTACAATCTGGTGGCAAAAACTTTGGTGATATCGCTCAAAAAGAATTGGTCAACTATGGAGACCAATGGAAAGGTGTTGAGCTCGTTGACGGAAAAGATACCATCTACAATCCTGACAAAGCCAAAGCTTCATTTGAAAAAGCTAAGAAAGAATTGGAAGCAAAAGGTGTAACCTTCCCAATTCACTTGGATGTTCCAGTTGAACAGACAGATACCATTGCCGTTCAACAAAGCAATTCCTTTAAACAATCAATTGAATCAACTCTTGGTTCTGAAAATGTCGTGATTGATGTCCTTCAGATGACTGATAACGAGAAGGAAAGCATTACATCTCAAGCGCGTGTTCCTGCTCAAAAAGACTATGACTTGAACAGTACTGGATGGGCTCCAAGTTATCAAGACCCAGCAAGTTATCTCAATATCATGGATCCTAAGACCGGTTCTGCTATGAAACACCTTGGTATTACTAAAGGAAAAGACAAGGAAGTAGTAGCTCAACTAGGTTTGGACGAATATAAGAAACTCTTGGATGATGCAGTTTCTGAGAAAAATGACTTGGATAAGAGATATGAAAAATATGCTAAAGCTCAAGCTTGGCTCACTGATAGTTCTCTCTTGATGCCAACAGCTTCATCAGGTGGTTCACCAGTTGTCAGCAACGTCGTTCCATTCTCTAAACCATACTCACAAGTAGGTATTAAGGGTGATCCATACATCTTCAAGGGAATGAAATTGCAAAAAGAGATTGTAACTGCTAAAGAATATCAAGCAGCTCTTGAAAAATGGCAAAAAGAAAAATTGGAATCAAACAATAAATACCAAAAAGAATTAGAAAGTCATGTCAAATAAAACAGACTAGTACTTTTGGAATAAAGGGGCCTATATGGAATGGATTAAACTAATAGGGATACTTATCATTGTGGTTGGATTTATCTATAAGTTAGATACAATTGCAACGGTAGTCTTAGCTAGTTTAGTTACAGCTCTAGTTTCTGGAGTTTCTCTTGTTGAATTCTTGGAAATTTTGGGAAAAGAATTTAGTAATCAACGAGTTCTTACGATTTTTATAGTAACCTTGCCACTGGTAGGTTTATCTGAAACTTTTGGCCTTAAGCAACGTTCGATTGACTTGATTCAAAAGATTAAAGGTCTGACCGTAGGAAGTTTTTATACAGTGTATTTCTTTTTTCGGGAACTCGATAGTTTCTTTGCCATTCGTCTAGGAGGACATCCGCAGTTTGTAAGGCCTTTGGTTCAACCCATGGGACAAGCAGCAGCAGAGTCTCAATTAGGTAGAAAATTAACGGAGCAGGAGAGCGAAGCGCTAAAAGCGCGTGCAGCAGCAAATGATAATTTTGCAAATTTCTTTGCTCAGAACACTTTCGTTGGTGCAGGTGGTGTCCTCTTGGTGGGGGGCACTCTGGACCAATTAGGTTACGAAAGTAATTATGCAGGCATCGCTTCGGCTTCGCTTATTGTTGCAGGAGTGGCCCTACTTGTGGTAGGAATTTACAATTACCTGTTTGATAGAAAACTGCTAGTGAAAAAGCTTAGTAAAGGAAAAGAAGAATGAGCAATCTAGCAAGTCAGTTATTAGAGTTGACCTATATTGTGATTGGTTGTCAATTCCTTCATACGGCTTATTGTAGCTATAAAGATAAAACAAACCCAGTTCGCTTTGGAACAGCTGGGTTTTGGGCTTTATTGGGCATCAGTTTTATCGGTGGTTCTTATCTACCTTCTATCTGTATTGGAGTTATCGTAGTGCTATTAGCACTACTAACTCTCTTTAAACAGGTTCGTATCGGAACCTTACCGTCTCTGGATGAAGTCAAGGCAAACATTGAAGCTAAACGACTAAAGAATAAAATTTTTATTCCGGTCATGTTAATGGCTTTGATTGCTTTGGTATTAGCAAAAATGATTCCTGACTTTAGTAAGATTGCTATCAGCCTTGCAGCATTTTTTGCAACTATCTCTCTTTTATTGATTACTAAGAGTTCTCCTAAAAACTTGTTAGCAGAAAATAATCGCATGGTTCAGCAAGTCTCAACTAGTGGGATTGTGCCTCAACTTTTAGGGGCTTTGGGAGCAATTTTTACCATTGCGGGCGTTGGAGACTTGATTTCGCATTTAATAAGCGGTCTAGTTCCTTCGGGTAGTCGTTTTATGGGTGTAGTGGCTTATGTCCTTGGGATGGTTCTATTCTCCATGATAATGGGGAATGCATTTGCTGCCTTCACGGTTATTACTGCTGGAATTGGTGTTCCCTTTGTATTTGCCTTGGGAGCTGATCCAATCGTGGCTGCAGCTCTAGCAATGACGGCAGGTTGCTGTGGAACCTTATTGACTCCAATGGCGGCTAACTTTAATGCTTTACCGGCAGCTCTCCTGGATATGAAAGATCCAAATGGGGTTATCAAAGCGCAAGTAGGAGTAGCTGTTATCATGATTATCATCCATGTATTTTTGATGTACTTTTTGGCATTTTAGCAAAGGAAATAAAATGAAAATATTAGTAACAGGTTTTGACCCTTTCGGTGGTGAAAAGGTCAATCCAGCCTTGGAAGCTGTTAAATCATTACCGTCAGAGATTCATGGCGCAGAGGTTCATTGGGTGGCAATCCCAACGGTCTTTTATCAATCAGCAGAGGTTTTAGAAGCAGAAATAAATCGATACCATCCAGATGCTGTGCTTTGCATCGGACAGGCAGGAGGAAGAGCTAGTCTAACTCCTGAGCGAGTTGCCATCAACCAAGATGATGCTAGAATTCCAGATAACCAAGGGAATCAGCCGATTGACACTCCTATACGCCTGGACGGACAAGCAGCCTATTTTAGCACACTACCTATTAAGGCAATGGTTCAAGCGATTAAAGAGGAAGGGTTACCGGCTACAGTGTCCAATACAGCAGGAACCTTTGTTTGCAATCATTTGATGTATCAGGCTCTCTATTTAGCGGATAAAAAATTTCCACATATGAGAGCAGGCTTTATGCATATTCCCTATATGACAGAACAGGTGGTAAATAAGCCTAATACAGCATCTATGAATTTAACTGATATCGTCAGAGGTGTCGAAGCTGCGATTGGTGCTATCGTAGATTATAAAGATAAGGACATAAAATTAGTGGGTGGGACAACCCACTAACAATGAGTCTTCCCTAGATTAAAAAATTAGATTCTCTCACAAAAACTCTTTATCAAGGCTGCCCTTATAAAGAGTTTTTTCTTGCTAGTTTTTTAAATTTCTTGTACAATAGGAAGAGTGAAAAGAGGTATGGTATGAGTAAAAAAGATAAAAAAATTGAAATTCAATTAACAGACGCAACTGTTTTAGTTGGTCAGGAAAAGTTTGAAGGTTACACTTTAACCATTGGGAAAAAGATTATCGGTGAAATTGCTGAACTAGACAATCAATTCGCAATCATAAAGAATGGAAATGTCGATAGTTTTTATAAAAAACTTGAAAAAGCTGTGGAAATTTTGATTGAAAACTATAATTTAGCAAAATAAAGCTTGTTTTTTGTAAATTTTCATGATATAATAGTTTTTGTTGAACATTGGAGAGATAGCGAAGAGGCTAAACGCGGCGGACTGTAAATCCGCTCCTTCGGGTT
>CAUSCX010000016.1:0-30582 GCA_963530385.1 uncultured Streptococcus sp.
TGACCACACCTGTAAACATAGGCGCACGGTGGAGGTTGTTTTGGATAATCTCATGGCTGGTACCATTGGTATAGGTCAACCAGCATGGCACTTGGTCCTTGACATAGTCCTCATCACGTGAAGTGTATGAGAAGTGATTTGGCGCTTCGTCTCCTGGCTGAATCTCTGTCACATCGTAGTTGATAGAGGAAGCCTTGACACGTGGAGGCGTTCCTGTCTTGAAACGACCGATTTCGAGGCCCAATTCCTTGAGATTATCAGCTAGGTTAATAGAAGCTAGGCTGTGGTTTGGACCTGACGAGTACTTGAGGTCTCCGATGATAATTTCCCCACGGAGGGCTGTCCCTGTGGTCACAATAACAGCCTTGGCAGCATACTCTTGATGGGTCGCTGTACGCACACCGACAACCTTGCCATCTTCTACCAGAATCTCATCAATCATTGTCTGACGAAGGGTTAGATTTTCTTGATTTTCAACCGTTTTGCGCATTTCCTTAGAGTAAAGCTCCTTGTCAGCCTGCGCACGAAGGGCACGGACAGCTGGTCCTTTCCCAGTGTTGAGCATCTTCATCTGGATGTAAGTCTTGTCAATGGTTTTAGCCATTTCACCACCGAGGGCATCTACCTCACGCACAACAATCCCTTTGGCAGAACCACCGATCGAAGGGTTACAAGGCATGAAAGCCAACATTTCGATGTTGATGGTCGCAAGCAAGACCTTACAGCCCATACGGCTGGCAGCCAAGGAAGCCTCAACCCCAGCATGTCCCGCACCGATTACAATAATATCGTATTCTTCCGTAAAATTATAAGTCATTTCTTAACCTTTCAAAAATTTCTCGCAAATAAGGAACTAACTTCTCCTCCTCTAGAGCTTGATCCATAGTAACCCATTTAAAGTGTGTATGCTCTTCAGGATCTAATCTGATAATTGGCTTCTCCCCAACCCACTCTGCTTTATAAACTAAGCGAGTAAAGACCGTATCCTTAGAGGTATCCAGTTGACTATCTTCATGAAGAAGTTTGAGCGAACTGCTATCTAGTCTAACTCCCGCTTCTTCAATACATTCTCTAAGAGCTCCATCTCGTGGAAGTTCACCCTTTTCAACCCCACCACCAGGAATATCCCAGTAAGTTGGATAAACGTTGGGTTGTCCTCTTTTAATTTCCGAACGCTGAATGAGCAAATAATCACCAACACTATGAACAAGCACATGGGCAATAAGCTTAACCATCATTTTCTCTCCTATTCTTCAAGATGAATGTGTCTTAGTTGGCCGTCCCAAGCTGGCAAAGCTGTTTTTAAAAAGGCTGGAACTAGATTGATCCCCTTAAGCTTATCCAAATCAATCCATTCGCAAGGTTGCGTCTTCTCATCTTCCTGCATGGTCAACGGAGCATCCTCAAGCAAATCCACTAGATAATGAAACTCGATATTGTGATAATAGACACCGTCTTGTTCAAAACGATTTTCAACTACAAAAGCTAGTTGCCCAGCTTGAGCTTTGACACCCAGTTCTTCCTTCACTTCGCGGACTACCGAATCTTCCGTTCTTTCATTGACTTGAATCGCACCGCCGATAGTGTAATACTTGCCCTTATCTTTGGTGACTAGAAGTTTGCCATTTTGGAGAATCAAGGCTGTCGCCCGAACTCCAAAAACCGTATTTTCTACTTTTGTCCGAAAGTCTTGTTGAATCATCTTTTTTCCTTTCCTCTAAACGACACAAAAACAGTCAAAACTCGTAAGAAGTGCAGGACAAAAAAGCCTGCAACATCCATGAGCTTTGACCATCATTTCTATTGCTTTTATTATTGTAGCAAATTGAGAACATTTGTCAATCTAAATGTACTATGATTGGCGTATCGCTTCAAAAGCTCCTTTGTCAATCTCAACTGGGTCAGAAAAGGCATCTAGAACAATCCCTCTCACCGGAAAACTCTCTATCCCTTCCGCAGCAAACAAACAGTCCGTAAGAGACAATTGCAACCAAGAAAAGCGGTCATAATAGTCCTTAGGAATATCTTGTTCTGTTAAGAAACAAGGATAATAGTAGTCGTCTCCTTTTCGCAGAATATCTGGTTTAAGTCGAGCGCCTTCTTGTCCGTCACTCCCATTCACTAGAGAAGCATTGAAAGGGACCCAAACTTTAGCTTGTTTCAACTCCTTAAACAAGATCTCTATCGACTCTGTCGTTTTTTCACTCAGATACTCTTTCTTATAGTCAGAAAGAGTCATTATCTTATCTTTTTTAGGCGTTTTCTTCTTAAAAAATTGAAACATTCTCATTCCTCTTAGAACATCTTTAAATGTATTGACAAACCTTGCCATCGCGATAGGCATTGTCAATCAAGCCACCACCTAGACACTCTTCGCCGTCATAAAAGACAACTGCCTGTCCTGGTGTAATGGCGCGTTGCGGTTCTGCGAAAACGACCTCTGCCTTGTCTCCTTTGACATGTACAGTCACCTTCGAGTCTGGCTGACGGTAGCGGAATTTAGCCGTACATTCGAGCGTAAATTCCCCTGGCATGTCACGAGTAAAGTGGACTTGACTGGCTTCTAGGCTGGTTGACATGAGCGAATCATGGTAGAAACCTTGGCCTACATAGAGGATATTCTTGCTTAGGTCTTTTCCAACAACGAACCAAGGGGCATTGTCACCGCCGTGTTGACCACCGATACCAAGTCCTCCACGCTGACCAATCGTATAATACATAAGACCTGCATGTTCGCCCATATCGCGACCATCCACAGTCATCATGCGACCAGGCTGAGCTGGCAGATAGTTGCTGAGAAATTCTTTAAAATTCTTTTCTCCGATAAAGCAAATTCCTGTCGAATCTTTTTTCTTAGCAGTCGCAAGGCCTGCTTCTTCTGCTATTTTTCGTACTTCAGGTTTTTCCAAATGTCCCAGTGGGAACATGGTTTTTTGAAGTTGTTCTTGCGAAAGTTGGCTGAGGAAATAGGTCTGGTCTTTCCCATTGTCCACACCACGAAGCATATGAACGATGCCATCCTCATCACGCGCCACACGGGCATAGTGACCAGTCGCTACATAGTCTGCTCCCAAGGTCATAGCATAATCCAAAAAGGCCTTAAACTTGATTTCCTTGTTGCACATAACATCTGGATTTGGTGTGCGTCCTGCACGGTATTCCGCTAGGAAATACTCAAAAACGCGGTCCCAGTACTCTTTTTCAAAGTTGACAGAGTAGTAAGGAATGCCAATCTGGTCTGCCACCGCAGCCACATCCTTGTAATCTTCGGTCGCCGTACAGACGCCGTTTTCATCTGTGTCATCCCAGTTCTTCATGAAGATACCAATTACATCGTAGCCCTGCTCTTTGAGCAAGAGAGCCGTCACCGACGAATCGACACCACCACTCATCCCCACGACAACACGTGTTTTAGAGTTATCACTCATGGTAAGTCTCCCATCTATTCGTTTATTCACGATTGAAGGTCGTGTGTGCTTCACGATTGAAGGTCGTTTGAGCAGTTTTCATTATAACATGCTTGCTTAGAGAAGACAAGAAAGATGACAGAGGCCTTCAATTAGGAAACACGAAAAAAGTCGAGGAGATCCATCCCTCGACTTTTGCATCTTATTTTGTTCGTCAGTTCTTAGTACCAACCGTTGTTAAGCCAGAAGTTCTTAGCAGCTGTCCATGAACCGTAACGTCCTGCAACGTAAGCGTCTGCTACACGTTCTTGGTTTTCTGCTGAATAGTCACCGTTCAAGTATGAATCTGTCAATTGGTAACGTCCAATGTAACGTCCGTTTGTAGCTGTGTAGCTACCGCCTGATTCTTTTTGAGCGATCCATTCTTTAGCTTCTGCTTCAGATCCGCTTACAGTTGAAGTTGATGCTGAAGTTTCTGTTGTAGCAACAGTTTCTTCTGCTACAGTTACGCTTGCTGCTGGTGCTTCATAAGTTGTTGTTTCAGTAGCCGCAGGTGCTGCTACTGGAGCTTCTGCTGTCGCAGCTGAAGTAGTTGGTGCTTCACCATCAATAACCAATACTTGGTCTACATAGATCAAATGAATATCTTTAATCTTATTTTTTTCTGCCAATTTTTCAACAGTTGTATTGTATTTTTCAGCGATTCCTGATAGAGTGTCACCTGATTTTACTGTGTAAGTTGTTGTTTCTTGTGCAAAAGTAAGTGATGGTGCAAGGAAAGCAAGCGCTGCTGCTACTCCTACAAGTCCTGTTTTAATTTTGTTAGTTGTTGATTTCATATTAAAAGATTCTCCTTCTTTCTTATATTTCCATCATACCCTACTATTATTACTGTTTCTTGACGGTTTTATGTAGAAATGTTACAAGACTATGTTTTATTTCGCTTAAACAGCCTCTTTTTGTTACAAAAGGCTTGATTTTAGAGGCTTTATGGGGATTTTAGATATTTTATCATGGAATTGAGCGCTTGCATCTAATCTTTGATATAATAGAGTTAAGAATCTTTTTAAGGGGAAACAGATGCAATCACTTCGTTTTCAATCTGTCTTTGATATCATTGGACCAGTCATGATTGGCCCATCTAGTAGTCACACGGCAGGAGCTGTTCGTATCGGTAAAATCGTCTCTTCTATCTTTGACGATACTCCAACCGAGGTTGAGTTCCAGCTTTTTAATTCTTTTGCAAAAACCTATCGCGGGCATGGAACCGATTTAGCCCTTGTCGCTGGAATTCTGGGAATGGACACAGATGATCCAGAAATTCCAAATAGTTTAGAAATTGCTCACAAGCGTGGCATCAAAATTGTCTGGACTATCCAGAAAGACAGTAACGCCCCTCACCCAAACACTACGAAAATCACTGTTAAGAATGAGCACAAGACCATCAGTGTAACAGGAATTTCAATAGGGGGTGGTAATATCCAAGTGACAGAGCTCAATGGTTTTGCGGTATCCCTCAACATGAACACTCCTACCATCATCATCGTTCATCAGGATGTTCCAGGTATGATTGCTCACGTAACAGAGGCCCTCTCTCGCTTTGACATCAATATCGCTCAGATGAATGTAACTCGCGAAAAAGCTGGCGAGAAAGCCATTATGATTATCGAAGTTGATAGTCGCAACTGTGATGAATCTATCGAAGAAATTCGCAAAATTCCTCATCTGCACAATGTCAACTTCTTTCAATAGGAGAAAATATGTTTTACTCTATCAAAGAATTAGTCCAACAAGCTGAACTTGATTTTCAAGGCAATGTTGCTGAACTCATGATTACGACCGAGTTTGAATTGACTGGTCGTGAACGCGAAGAAGTCATCCTTCTTATGGAACGCAACCTTGAAGTCATGAAAGCTTCAGTTGAGCTTGGTCTCAGTGAAAAAAAATCTCGTAGTGGCTTAACGGGTGGAGATGCGGCCAAACTAGACCACTACATCAAAAAAGGAAAGACCTTATCAGACTTTACTGTTTTGTCTGCTGCTCGTAATGCTATCGCCGTTAATGAACACAATGCCAAGATGGGCCTCGTTTGTGCAACCCCTACCGCTGGTAGTGCTGGCTGTCTTCCAGCCGTTCTCACTGCTGCTATTCAAAAGTTGAATTTAACTCATGAACAACAACTAGACTTCTTATTCGCTGCAGGTGCTTTTGGACTCGTGATTGCTAACAACGCTTCTATCTCGGGAGCCGAAGGTGGCTGCCAGGCCGAAGTCGGTTCAGCTTCAGCCATGAGTGCCGCTGCCCTAACTCTAGCTGCAGGCGGAACGCCTTATCAAGCGAGCCAGGCTATCGCCTTCGTTATCAAAAACATGCTCGGTCTCATTTGCGACCCAGTTGCAGGTTTGGTTGAAGTTCCTTGCGTCAAGCGGAATGCCATGGGAGCAAGTTTTGCCTTCATCGCAGCCGATATGGCTCTGGCTGGTATCAAATCAAAAATTCCAGTTGATGAGGTCATTGACGCCATGTATCAAGTAGGATCTAGTTTACCAACTGCCTTTCGTGAAACTGCTGAAGGGGGGCTCGCTGCCACACCTACAGGTCGTCGCCTTCAAAAAGAAATCTTCGGCGAATAATTTCATCATTATGAGGAGAATCAATGTCATCTATATCTGCTATCTTTTTTGACTTAGATGGAACGCTAGTGGATAGTTCTATCGGTATCCATAATGGTTTCACCTATACCTTTGACCAACTTGGAGTTTCTAGTCCTGGTGCCAAAACCATTCGAGGTTTTATGGGGCCCCCACTAGAAACCAGCTTTGCTAGTTGTTTACCAGCTGAGCAGATAGAGGAAGCCATCCAGCTCTATCGTTCTTATTATAAGGAAAAGGGTGTTTACGAAGCCCAACTCTTTCCACATATCAAAGATTTACTCGTAGAACTAGCTGAGCATTATCCTCTTTATATCACTACTACGAAGAATACACCAACCGCAGTTGACATGACTAGCAATTTTGGGATTGACCACCTCTTTGATGGCATTTATGGTTCAAGCCCTCAAGCCCTACACAAGGCTGATGTCATTCGTCAGGCTCTGGAAACTCATCATCTAGCGCCCGAAACAGTCGTTATTATCGGAGATACCAAGTTTGATATGATTGGTGCCCAAGAAACTGGCATTAAAAAACTAGCGGTAACCTGGGGATTCGGTGAGGAGAAAGACCTCATGGGCTATAATCCTGACTGGATTGCTCACCACCCGGCAGACATTTTACAGCATCTACAATTAAAACGTTAAACAAAAGACTCCCAGCCTAAAAGTTAGGTTTGGGAGCTTTTTGTCTGATCTTAATGAGGAGAATGACATTCCCCGTACTCGTCCAATTATTCAAAAGGGGAAACTTCTTCGCTTTCAACTTCTTTAGGTCTATTGATTGTTACTATTTCTACTTCCTTACTTGGCATGGCTAGCAGAACTAATAGAGCAAAACGTCCGACCATTGGAACAAAGTGAAGGAAGATAAAGGCCCAGTGGAAACCTCCATCACGCAAACGGCGAATCTTTAACGCTAAAGTAGGCAACAAAAGGAGTAGAGCCAAAATGGCATAAATACTGACAACCAATATAACTAAAGTAAAGTTCAGAGCAGGACCTTGGTTTATCTCTTTATTGAAGATAAGGATATACAGGGGTAGGAACAAGATATGATTCATCAACCAAACCCACCAATACTCTGGACGTGTTGAGCGTCCTACAAAATCTACATAACCTTTTAAAAAATTTATATAAGCCCTAAACAAGATATTTCTCCTTTTTAACAATGGTATACCAGCAAGCATCCACATAGTTTTAAAACACTCCCAAATCTATTTTTAGATATGGGAGTGTCAGATATTTGCTTAACAATATAAAGAAAACTCTAAAACAGTTTCACTTATAAAACCTAAACTTCTTAGTTTTTGTCTGATTCTTCGAATGGTGAAACTTCTACCACTTCTTCAGTTTCATTGATGGTTACTACTTCTACTTGTTTCGTTGGCATAGCTAACAAAACTAAAAGAGCAAGAGAACCAACCATCGGAATAAAAATGATAAAGATTAGAGCCCAGTGGAAACCAGCATCACGTAGACGACGAACTGTCAAAGCTAACATAGGTAATATTAGGGCTAGCCCGAAAATCATGTAGATAATAGCAATTCCACCCAAGGCCATAAGAGCAGCCTCATTTCTTGGATTTGCTAGCACCTTAAAATATGCTGAGTAAAAAGGGACAAGGAGGATCATATTTGTTAACCAAATCCACCAATACTCTGAGCGTGTTGAACGGCCTGTAAAATCTACATAACCTTTAAAGAAATTCTTATATGCGTTAATCATAAGTTACTCCCTATTTTTTTAATTCATACGAAATGAAAATGAAAGAGCAAATTAGAAAGTTCGTTATAAACCATATCTAAGTACAGTCAAACGATGCAGACCTCATTTACTTTGATTTTCAAATAGTATAAATTTAGTTTACCATAAATGTTCAACAATGACAAGTTTGTTCAAAAATTGGTAAAGGAGTAGCAGTTATCAATAAAAGGTATGATTCCACTTACCTCTAACATGAAGCTAGGAATCATACCTTTTTCTTTTTTAATGAATGTGAGTTGTTTCGTTAGCAAAACCGATAATAGCTTGCTTCAACTCTGAACCTTGCAAGGCACGGAATTCTTCAATCTTTTGATTGATAACTTCAAGTGGCATGACATTAACCTTACCAACAAAAATCTTATCCATGACTTGATTATCAACTAATTCAGTAGATACCAACAACTCCTCATAGAGTTTCTCACCTGGACGAATCCCCACTTCTACAATCGGAATTTCATTTTCAGTACGTCCACTAAGAAGAACCATTTTCTTGGCCAAATCATAAATCTTAACTGGTTTGCCCATATCAAGGATAAAGACTTCCCCATCTTTAGCATAAGCTCCTGCATGGATCACCAAACGGCTAGCTTCTGGAATGGTCATAAAGTAACGAGTCATACGGAAGTCTGTCACAGTCACTGGACCACCCTCTGCAATCTGACGCTCAAATACTGGAATCACACTACCACGGCTACCAAGAACATTCCCAAAACGAACCGCACAATAGGTAGATTGACTACGTTGGTTGAATCCTGTAACAATCAACTCTGCCACACGTTTGGTAGCTCCCATTACGTTTGGTGGATTAACGGCCTTATCGGTCGAAATCATAACCATCTTCGGTACCTTAGCGGCGTCAACTGCCTTGGCAACATTGTAAGTTCCGAGGATATTATTTTTAAAGGCTTCTTTTGGATTACGTTCCATCATTGGCACGTGCTTATGGGCAGCAGCGTGGTAAACAATGGCTGGTTGGTACTGCTCAAATACTTGAAGCAAGCGATCGTAGTCTTGGATGTCTGCAATCACAGGAACATAGTCAATTCCTTGGAAGCTACGAATCAATTCATGATAGATCAGATAAATGGAGTTTTCCCCATGACCCAAGAGAACCACGCGCTCTGGATTAAAGCGACTAACCTGACGGCAAATCTCAGACCCAATAGAACCTCCTGCACCTGTCACTAAGATGGTTTTTCCAGTAATTTCTGAGCCTAGACGTGACTCATCTAGTTGAATTTCTTTACGTCCCAAAAGGTCCGTAATATCGATTTTTTGGAAACCACCTACCTGAGGATGCAATCCTTGTACAACCGACTCAATCTTGGGCATCTTATAACACTTCAAGCCAAGTTGGTTACACATTTTTAGGATACGCTCATACTCTGATGGATCGAGAGAAGGAATCGCAACGATAACTTTTTCAATCTGATGACGTTTAGAGAGTTCTGGCAACTGTTCATAAGATCCTAAGACTGGGATTCCACCTAGTTTTTGACCTTTTTTCTTTTCATCATTATCCAAAATACCCACTAACTCAAGATCACTCGTAGGATGTTGGTAGCTGTTCATAAAGAGAGCTCCACCGTCTCCCGCACCAATCAAGAAGGTACGACGATGTTCCCCTTCTCCATCACCCTTTTTGCGTCTTGAATAGATCAACTGCCAAGTAATACGTGGGAGCAAGATCAAGAAGGTGCTGAGCAAGATAAAGAGAACGATGAAACGCACAGAGAATAGTGGCAAGAAGGCATAGCAAAGGAGATAGGACAAGACACTGCTGACACTTACTCCGATGAATATCTTCATAAAGTCTGTGATTTTGCTATAACGACTAATGCTAGCATTGAGCCCCCAGAATCCAATCATGATTTGATAGAAAAGGAAGGTCAAGCTTGTATAGATGACATAGTCCACAGGAGCTGGATTGATCAATCCATAAAACAAGATATAAGAAACAATGATTGAGGAAATCATGCTGGCAGCATCAAAAATCCCCCAAAAGACTTGTTTTTGTTGTTTATTTAACACTTCAACTAGATCAATTACATAATCTGTCATTTTTTTATTCATGTGAATGGTATCCTCCTACACAAAATCACATTTTCTAGTAATTACAAGACATTTTTTTAAAACTGATGAGCTATTTGCTTTTTCTCAATAGTTTTAAAAATATAAACTGTCGCACAAAGCCTGGACATAGGGCAACGACAACTTGGATTAAAACACTTTTTAGATATTCGCTATAAGAAATCTGTCCACGCGCGTGCATTCTTTGACGCGCCTGACGATAGAGCTTGAGATAGCGAAGACCTCCACGGCGTTCAAACATCCCTGCTCCCACGCGTACCTTACATAGAATTTGATCCACATTTCCAGTTCGAGCTCCAGCGCTAATCATATTGAGCCAAAGCAGATCATCTTCCATATAAAGGCCATCTTCATAGTTGCCTGCCTTTAACACCATCTCTTTTTTGAACATAACCGTCATGTGATTAAAAGCACTTCTCATGCGTTGGTAGGCAATAATCTCTTCGTGCTTGATAGGAACACGACGATAGGACGCTATTTCATCAGGTTGGTCAATAAATTCTGCGATATGACCACCCAGCAAGTCCAAGTTTTCCTTTTCCATCAAGTCAAACTGTTGTTCGAAACGGTCTTCGACAGCAATATCATCTGTATCCATACGAGCAATAATGTCATATTGGCACTGTAAGACGCCATACTGAAGCGCTAACCCTAAGCCGCGATTTTGCTCAAGCGGACAACGTTTGATTGGAATACTTGACTGTGCTTCCAATTTCTCCAAAACTTGATAGAGTTCAGGTGTCAGCGGACCATCTTCGACGATGACCACTTCGCTAGGTTTGAGCGTTTGATGTATGATACTCTCTACCGCCTCTTCTAGAAAGACTGGATTTTCTTTAACATAGACTGACATCAGGACACTAAATTTACGATTTTCAGACACAGTAGTTCTCCAATGTATAGATTTTCTTTCACTATTTTATCACAAATTCCCAGACTTTCCTATTTTTATTTGAATCCCAGAAAAAAACTAGTAAATCTATCCTTCTTTTTCCCCATGATTTCGCTCAACTAAGGAGCGGATTTTCTCGCACCATCTTGACATCTATTGGAAAAAGCCTTAAAATAAGCTGTTATCAAAATCATCTTAGAGAGGTTCACATGAAAAAACGATCACTCTTTTTTATTCTAGGAATTATCTTAATAGGAGCGGTCTTAAGAGCTCCTTTTACAGCCCTACCGACTATTTTAGGAGATATTGCTCAAGGTTTAGAAGCTGAGGTCAGCTCACTTGGGGTTTTGACCAGCCTTCCTCTCCTAATGTTTGCTCTTTTCTCCTCTTTTGCGATGCGTTTGGCTCAAAAGATTGGACTTGAGCACCTTTTTACCTATAGTCTCCTTGTCTTGACAATCGGTTCAGTGATTCGTATCTTCAATCTTCCTCTACTCTATCTGGGAACTTTACTCATCGGAGCAAGTGTCGCTATTTTTAACGTGCTTCTTCCTAGCGCCATTCAGGCCAACTATCCACAAAAGATTAGTCTCCTGACGACGGTTTATGTGACTTCCATGGGAATCGCAACAGCTCTTGCTTCCTATCTCTCTGTTCCCATTACTCAGGCAACATCTTGGAAAGGCTTGATCCTCTGCCTATCCTTGGTCTGCCTACTAACCTTATTCGTCTGGTTCCCCAATCATCGTCACAATCATTTTCTAGAAGGACATGAGAAAAAGCAAAAGAAAGAGAACATTCTAAAAGACAAAAAAGTTTGGGCTATTATTGTATTCGGTGGACTCCAATCCCTACTCTTTTATACCAGTATGACCTGGTTACCAACCATGGCCATCAGTGCTGGACTATCTCATACGGACGCTGGTCTTCTGGCTTCTATCTTTTCACTGATTAGTATCCCCTTCTCGATGACCATTCCAAGTCTCACAACTCGTTTGTCCAATCGTCACCGTCAAATCATGCTGACAGTCATCTCTCTCGCTGGAATGCTTGGAATTGCTATGCTTCTATACCCGAGCAATAACTTCCTCTACTGGCTGGTAACCCACCTCTTGATTGGTACTGCCTGTAGCGCTCTCTTTCCTTATCTCATGGTTTGCTTCTCCATCAAAACTAGCTCTCCTGAAAAGACAGCCCAATTATCTGGACTTGCCCAGACCGGTGGTTACATCCTAGCAGCCTTTGGACCAACTCTGTTTGGCTATAGTTTTGACATGTTTCAATCTTGGATTCCAGCTGTTCTGGCTCTCCTCATCATTGATATCATCATGACAATCTCCCTCTTTATGGTAGATAAAACTAAGAAAATCCTCTAAAAAGGGTTTTGGAATTTGCCACAAATAAATACACTTTGAAAGCCAGACTGAGTCTGGTTTTTTTGGGATCTTCACAACATTTTAAAAAGTATAGATTTACCAAGCATACTGCTCTTCCTACGCGCAAAAATGGTATAATAAAGCTAGGAAGACTCCGGTTACAATTTATTAGGAGTAGCATTGTTTGGGTACATAAAAGATTATTACTTTGGGAATTGATAGTTGAAGCGATGCTAAAGTAGAAATTATAAACGTCTGCATTTATGATTGTTTCAATGCCATTAAGTAATTTTGATTGGATAAAAAATCTCGATTAACCAAGGACCATCGAATCATATAAGGAGAAATTTGTATGCTAGCAAAAGCAGGGGACGTCTATTGTGTTTACAATTTCCATCTAAAAAAATACACAGCTTGTCAGATAACCAAGATAGAAGAGGGGGAGAAAAAGCCACAGGCTGTCCTACTGTCTTTAGACTGGTCAGGAAAACAACCTCTTAGAGAAGAAGAACTATCTTCTTTGAAGCCACTCTATATAGATTTTATGTACTGGGAAAGAAACTTACATCTTAGTAATGTTGATATTCATGTACCGTCACATTATATTTTTATTGGTAATACAACACCATTAACAACCGAAGGCACAAACACATACGCTATGTTTTGGGGAAATGGTTACGATATTTATAGGCAACTAAAATGGCAAGAAATACCAAAAGAAAAAAGAGATTTATTTAAGAAAGCAGATAAAAACAAGGAAAAAGTTTCATTTGCAGGAAATGAATGCCGTATCTCTAAACACAATATCAATGACGAGTGGACGCCTTTTGAAGACGCATTAGAATTAAAAGTCTTTCCTTGTTTATCTAAGTTGGCATTAACGAGATGGCACAAAAATTTATATGAATATTTGCAGTCAACTCCTTTTATTACAGAACTAGTTCTTAAAAATCATGGACAAACAAAACTGGATTTTTCTAAGACATCCATACATCGGCTTTCCATTGATTTGACAGGTGTAGAGGAACTTAGATTGAATGATGATTTGGAGGAGCTAGTCTTATTAGGAGACATGAGCGACAATTGTCAGATACTTGTAAAGGATCATGGAGCCAGCTTACGATTACAACTTGATAGTTCTCTACCTAAGGTGCTGGGATTAAAAGATTTAGGAGCCATCCATTGTTCGAACATCCTTGAAATAGATTTTGCGCAAGTCTTGAATAACTATCCAAAGCTTAGGGAATTAAGATTGTGGGGAAAACCTGGTCATATTCTTAATTTCCACAAATTATCAGAGTTCAAAGAGTTAGTCAATTTTTCCACTGTTGATTTATTTGGCTTTACTGCAGAGGATATTCCCAAACCAGAAAATTTACCTCGATTAAGCATGTTTTGGATGAGCAGCTTACCAGAAGAGGCCGCTAAAGTAGCCAAAAAATATTATAAAAAACAGCAAGACAAGGGACTGAATCTTTGGATAACAAAACCGAGAAAAGCTGAATGGCTAGCCCAAAACCTAGACAATCCATTTCGCTCATGGGATGGACAAGAGAATATTTCAACCGCAAACGCAAAAAAAGCAGCCTCTCTATATAGAAAGACTAGAGCAAGTGTTATAAAGCTTCTAGAAAAACCCAACGAGGACACTATGAAACACATAGAAGTCCTCATAAGAGAATATACTCAAGGTTTCAATAAAATGGACAAGCGTAACTGTTTTATTGAAACAATCGAGAGAGAGGATATCTATGATGCCCTGGTCGAGATATTAGATTTACTACCTGAAGATTTAGGGATGGACAAAGAAAAATTTATAGAAATCTTTGATGAGCTAAAAGATTTTTAAATGAGAAGCCTTTCTAGTTCATTCTTAAAACGGAGATTATCATGACTAACTTTATACAGACTATCACAGTCGAAAATCGGCAGATCGACAAAGAAAATTACTTTACAATTGGCTACTCTCCTGAGATAGAAAAATCTTTACTGTGTGTTCATATTTCTTGGATTGCTGGTTACGACCGCTATTACGAGTTAGATGACGGAGATTTGGCTCTCTTTGAAAGCAAACGAGAAGCATTTCTCAAAAAATATGAAAAAGAAATCAAGGCTTATCGGACTGAAAGATTGATTGGTTCTGGGGCCTTGAGGGATTACAATTTCAGATCTTTGCCTGAGAATATCCTAAAAAACTTGGATAGCTATCCTCCATTTAACGGATATGTCTATCAAAACGGCATCCTCTGTGCCAAAATCAAGATTGAAGACAAGTATTTTTATCTTCCGCCCATTTATGATGAGGATTACAGATAGTCATTGCCTCAAAGTGATGCAAAACATCCTCCAATCTTCTAGTTTTTACTAGGAGATTTTTTATATATAAAAATTTTACACATATTGCTTGACAGGGCTTACAAATAGATGTATGATGTATGTGTAGAATAATTATATATAAAATTTTTACATACTAAAAAAGGAGGTGCCCCATGTATTTTCCAACATCAGCGGCTTTGATTGAATTTCTCATCTTGGCCATCCTAGAACAAGGGGATTCCTATGGTTATGAGATTAGCCAAACCATTAAACTCATTGCCAAAATCAAGGAATCTACCCTCTACCCCATCTTGAAAAAACTGGATACCAACCGCTATCTGACTACATATTCTCGCGAATACCAAGGTCGGATGCGCAAATACTACTCCTTGACAGAGATTGGGGAGGAGCAACTATTTGTACTCAGAGAAGAGTGGACACTCTACACTGACACTATCAATGGCATCATAGAAGGGAGCATTCGCCATGACAAGAACTGAATATTTGAATCAGCTTGAAGCCTATCTGATGAAGCTACCTCAATCTGATCGTATCGAAGCCATGGACTACTTCAAAGAACTCTTTGATGATGCTGGGCCAGAAGGTGAGGAGGAGCTTATCGCTAGCCTGGGAAGTCCAAAAGAAGCTGCCCATGATGTCCTGACTACACTTCTTGATAAGAAAATCAACGAAGAAAATTCCAGCAAGAACGACCGCCATATTTTACGCATCGCCCTACTAGCCCTTCTTGCAGCTCCTATCGGAATTCCGGTCGGAATTGCTCTTCTCATGGCTATCATCGGGATTTTTATCGCCGCTGTCAGCGTACTTATTGCCTTCTTTGCTGTTTCAGCAGCTGGGATGGTTCTCGGAGCTGTTCTCCTATTTGAAAGCTTCTACATTCTGGCTGAATCTACATCTGCTTTTGTGCTGATTTTTGGTGGTGGTTTACTGGCGATCGGAGCTTCATCCCTAGTCTTACTAGCCACTTCTTACGTAACACGTTTCTTTGGATTACTAGTCCTTCGACTCATCCAATGGATTCTTAATAGAGGAAAGAGAGGTGAAAGACATGCGTAAATGGACAAAAGGATTTCTTATCTTTGGTGTTGTTACCAGTATCATTGGTTTTTCCATGATGATCATCGGTATCCAAACAGATGGTGTCAGAAGCCTCCTTGCAATGTCTCAAAATCCAGTATTTGAAAGTCGAATGGAAGAGCTCGTTTTTGATCAAGATATCGAAAATCTTAACATCTCACTAACAGAACATTCGCTCGTCATTACGGAGTCAAACGATGATAAGATTCACATCCAGTATCATCCAACCATATCTGAAAAAGAAAATCTTCAACACTCTATCAAAGAGAAAAGTCTTGAAATAACTGACACCAAGTCAACTACACGTCGCTCTATAGGTTCTAGTATCGAAGGTATCCTCTTTATCGCAAGCGGAATTTCTAGCCGCAATGATGAAGTTGTTCTCTCATTACCAAGAGGAAAAGACTTAAAAAATCTAACTGCCCAGATAAATCATCGTATCCTTTCAATTGCCAATGCAAAACTCAGCAATGCCAAGATTCTGTCAAATGGCTATCTTCTTCGTATCACTGATAGCGAGATTAAAAATAGCCAACTAACCACAGTTGGAATTGTCAATGTATTTGAAACAAGTCTAACAGATAGTCGTATCCAAGCAGACCATCAACATATCACTGCAAACGATATCCAAGTGCATGGTCGAGTGGAATTCGAGACAAGAAAAGATATCTCACTCGAGTTATCCCAAAAGGAACTTGAGCGAATCAATGTTGAGTTTTCTGCTGAACATGGTGATATCTATCGCTGGCATCGAGACAGACGTGACATACATACGGGAGGTAGTAAAGGTGAAGCATTAGCAAACCCTTACAAAACAGAAAAAAAAGATACGCAAGATCTCCTCGTCGCAAAATCGAATCAAAGTATCTATTTCCCATAATAAGATTGCTTGCTTTCGTATAGAAATCATGAATAAAGACAACTAGTAATTACTACTCAAAAATTAATCAAAAAAGGGAGGTCTATTATGACTCAAGAATGGTTTGAAAGTGCTGATTTCGAAAAAACAGCCAACAATGATAAAAAAGATAACCCATCCAACTCAGTTCTCCTTGAAAAAGATGCAGAGACAAGAGAAGAGGAGTCAGTAGTTGAGGAAAATCCTCAAGCCAACCCAGAAGATAAGGAAACTAGTGAGGAAACTGTAGAGACTGAAGAACTCGCTGAAAAATTAGAAAAGATAGACGAGTCAGAAGAACCTGTTAAAGAAGTCTCTCAGACAAGCCAATCTTTGACTAGCAAGTCTTTGGAAAGTCCGTTTTTACCAGATTCTGTACCTACAAAAACAGCAGTATTCGCAGTTTTCAAAGAAGAACTGGCTGATCTGTGGGTTTGGCTACAAGGTGCCCTTAAAGAACCGACAGCAAGCATTGATACAGATAAAAAACATAGTTATAATGCCTTTGCCCTGCTGACTATCTTTTCTGCTCTTAGTTTCTTCTGTGCGATTTATCATATCAAGCATAACTACTACGGCCATATGGCGGCTATCAACTCTCATGTCAGCGAGCAGTTCCCTTCACTGAATCTCTTTTCTATCTTCTCCATCTTGGTAGCGACAAGTTTATTCTTCTTTTCTATCCTTATGGGTGGATTTGTAGTTAAACGTTTTGTCAATCAGGACAATGACTGGACGCTGGAAAAATCCTTGCAAGAGTACAGCAGACTCTTCGCCCTTCCTCTCCTGCTCACAGGTATTGCCAGTTTCTTTGCCTTCTTTAATAGTCTACGCTTTGCGGCTCTTCTCTGCCTCATTAGCATTGGTCTGGTACTTCTTGCCAACCTCTATACCATCTCAAGACCAAGTAAAGATAGCCAAACTGATTCCTTCTATCGCCTTCTCTTGGCATTTCTAGTCAACGGTGGTATCCTATTTCTCTTCTTCCTAGCAGAAATGACTCTAGTTTTTGAATATCTACGAATCCTAGCTTTTATGTAAGATAAAGGCAGCGAGATAGAAAGATATTAGTTTTAGGGGATCATTACTATAAAATTTTAGAAACAAAAAAGCGAACAAGACAGAATTCTGATAATCAGAAAACTAATCTTGTCCGCTTTTTAACTTTATATTTGGACTTTTACCCCAAATTTCTTTTTTATCTATTTGCTAAGGCTTCAAGATCTTCTCCTGAAACTGGTCCTACCTCTACTTGGTTGGCATCCAAATCCTGACAAAGTTCCTTTGGAAGAGCTTCTAAAAAGGCTTGGTAATCGAGTCTAGCTACTGCTTCATAGTCTTCAGCTTTTGAACCATCTCCAGATATTTTCACCAAGTCAATCTCCCAGACAAGGTCCTTACCAGCCAACTGCTCAACATAAGGCACGGGAACAACAGGACCTTTCGGCAAAATTGTCTTAACCCCCTGAGCCAGGTGATAGATGCCGTGGATCTTACCCTCACCATCTGGATAGAATTTAGCACTTGCTGGATATGCATCCGACCCTTGAACCTTTTTGACTAATGCTTCAAAACGTGCCACTCCATCTTCTTCCAAGAAGTTTTCTAAGTCCTTCTTATCAAAGTAAATAGTTGATAGAATTCCTTGGCAGAAGCCCAAACGAGCACCCTTATCAGCTAGATAGCTCTTGACAGTTTCTTGGAAATAGTTTTCCAAATCAAAGTCTGACAATCCTTCAACTGCTTCACCAACCTTGCTAGACAAGGCTTGTAAGAGAGCTTCTACAATCTCCCAGTCAGCTCTTGTAATCAAATCAGGAATGATTACTTGGTAGCCTTTTTGAGCATCTGCATAACGAACTTTAAAGAGAAATTGAGACTTGCCTACGATTCCACACTCGATATACTCAAGGCGATTGAAGGGTTGACGGAGATAGACTGCATCATAGCTATGTGACTCTAAGCCATCTACTAGGGCCAAGACTGACTTAGCTGTTAAAATCTCCTGTTGTCCTAGAATGCTTTCTTTATTTGGAATAAAAAATGTTTTCACCATAAATGGTCTCCTTTGAAATCGTTTACATATAGTATACACCATTTTCCTGAAAGATGCAGAAACAAATTTAAGATTTTTTGGTCAAAAGCATAGAAAAAAACAGCCCCTAAGGACTGTCCTACTTTTATACAACTTCAGAATGATCCAAGTTCTCACCAATCGCTGCTAAACGCTCGATGACTTGATCTTGTGTCAATTCATGTTCTAAAACATAGCGATTGCGTGGGTGAACACGGCATTCGTGTGAGCAGCCACGGAGATATTTATCTTCGTTGTCTTCTGATGCCAAGATACGACGGTTACAGAATGGATTTCCACAGTTGACATAACGTTCACATGGTGTTCCATCAAACCAATCTTTTCCGACGATTGTTGGGTTGACATGGTTGACATCGACTGCAATACGCTCGTCAAAGACGTACATTTTCCCATCCCAAAGCTCTCCTTGAACCTCTGGATCTTTCCCATAAGTGGCAATTCCGCCGTGTAATTGACCGACATCTTTGTAGCCTTCACGGACCATCCAACCTGAGAATTTCTCACAACGGACTCCACCAGTACAGTAAACTACGACACGTTTGTCCATGAATTTTTCCTTGTTATCACGGACCCATTGTGGCAACTCGCGGAAGTTGCGGATGTCTGGACGGATAGCACCACGGAAATGGCCAAGATCGTACTCGTAGTCATTACGAGTATCAAGGACAACTGTATCTTCGTCTAGAAGAGCTTCTTTAAATTCCTTTGGAGACAAGTAAGCACCTGTTGTTTCAAGTGGGTCGATGTCGTTGTCAAAGTTATCATCCTCTAAGCCAAGGTGGACAATCTCTTTCTTGTAGCGAACAAACATCTTCTTGAAGGCTTGCTCACTTTCTTCGTCAATCTTGAACCAGAGATCTTCCATACCTGGAAGGCTGTGAACATAGTCCATGTATTTTTGGGTTGTTTCGTAGTCACCAGAAACAGTCCCGTTGATCCCTTCGTCAGCCACTAGGATACGACCTTTGAGGCCGATTGATTTACAGAAAGCCAAGTGGTCAGCCGCAAATTGTTCTGCGTTTTCAATTGGGACATATTTATAGTAAAGTAAAACTCGAATATCTTTTGACATTTGCTTCTCTTTTCTAAGATTAAATTATCAGAATTTTTCATTCAACTATACCAGTATACTCCCCCAAGAAAGCGAATGCAATTTATTTGACTGAAAATTGAAAACAAGACCTATTTTCAGATTTTGTTTCAGCTGCGTCTGTGTCCCAACTTATATGTAAGAGTAAATATCTGATTTTAAATACAGATAATTATATGCATTTGTTATAAAAAGAATCACCACCTCATCTGGAAAAACCAGACAAGGCAGTGATCGCTCTTTTTAGGAATGAATACACGAAATCAATCTATCTTAAGATTTTTTGTTTTTCAAGAATTCGTCGTATTGTTTTTGCATTTCATCCAATACTTTTTGGTAAGCACCTTCAGATTTAAGTTTTTCCATCAATTCTGGAATAGCTTTTTCTGGGTCTACAGTACCAGTGTTGATAGCTGTATCGAATTGTTGCATAGTGTTAGTGATAGCTGAGATTTCAGATTTCACGTTGTCAGTGTTGAAGATGAATCCAAGCGCTGGAGATTCTTTAGCAGTTTCCAAGTCTTTCTTAGATTGTGCAATTTGTTCATCTGTAACGTTTTCGTTGATGTAAAGGATCCAGTTGTTACCAGTGTTCCATCCTGACATGTGAGTGTTTCCTTTGTATCCATCAAGGACTTTAACACGGTTTTCTTTACCTGCTACTTTTTCCCAGTTCTTGCCTTCTGGTCCATAAACAAGTCCGTTCAAGAGTTCTGGGTTAGTGTTCAAGAGGTTCAACACTTCCATTGCTTTTTCTTTGTTCTTAGAGTTGTTTGAGATTACAAAGTTAGCAACTTGAGTTGTTTGGTTTTTCTTGATGAAGTTAGTAAATGGTTTGATTTGGATGTCTCTGTTAGCAACACGAGAAAGCAAGCTGCTACCGTAGTCAGCTGGTCCTACTGTTTCTTCACGAACAAGCCAAGTATCTTGAGTAAGGTCATATGTAGTTTCGCTTGTTGCTACGTCTTTTGGAATGTATCCTGCTTCATAGTATTTGTGAAGAGTCTTCAAGTGTTCTACGAAACGAGGAACTTCGTAACGGTTTACGATCTTAGTAGTGTCGCCTTCAAGGTCGATAACGAATGGAAGACCATTTGCAACTGGGTAGTCAAAGTTTTCTGATGGAATAAAGTTTTTACCAACAGCAAATGGCATTACATCTGGAGCTTTTTCTTTGATTTGTTTCAATACTGGTTCAAGTGTTTCGTATGAAGTTACACCTGAGATATCGATTCCATATTTTTCAAGAAGTGGGCCGTTGAAGGCAAAGTTTTGTGAAGATGCAACGTTGGCTGCAACTGGTACAGAATAGATCTTACCGTTTACAGTGTTACCTTTGATGTAAGCTGGGTCAAGTGCTTTGTAAAGGTCAGCTCCTTCTTTCTTGTACAATTCTGTCAAGTCAGCATAAGCACCTTTTTGAGCGTTTACGACATAGTTATCTGCAAAGGCGATATCATAGTTTTCACCTGATGAAGTAATAACTGACATTTTCTTGCTGTAGTCACCCCAACCAAGGTATTGGATATCCAATTTAGCGCCAACTTTTTCTCCGATGATTTTGTTTGCATTTTCTAGCAATTCATCCAAGTTATCTGGTTTGTCACCGATTTGATACATTTTGATAACAGTCTTATCACCTGATGATGATGATTCAGCAGCTTTTTGGTTGTTTCCTTTAAGGTTTCCACAAGCTGCAAGGCTAGCAGCTAAAGCGACAAGGCTAGCAGATGCAAAAGCATATTTTTTCCAGTTTTTCATTATAAAAACTCCTTTTTTTATTTTTAAAGTTATTAACAAAATTAGATTCTTGATTTTCCTTTGCCAGAAAAATCAGAGTTAGAAAAGAAACATTGTTTCTTAAATATCCTTACTCTTTAACACCACCGATAGTCAAACCTTTTACAAAGTAGCGTTGGAAGAATGGGTAGAGGATCGCAATCGGAACAGTCGCAACTACGACCATAGCCATACGACCTGTTTCTTTTGGTAGGGCAACTGCAAGCTGTCCTGACATACCAACTGACTTAGCAATGTAATCCATGTTGTTCTGGATTTGCATGAGCAAATATTGCAACGGATACAAGTTATCACTCTTGATGTAAAGAAGGGCGTTAAACCAGTCATTCCAGAAGCCAAGCGCTGTCAATAGTGTGATCGTTGCGATACCTGGTAATGACAGTGGCAAACAGATTTGGAAGAAGATACGAGCTTCACTAGCTCCATCGATACGAGCTGATTCGAGGATTGCTTCCGGGATGGTTTTCTTGAAGAAAGAACGCATCAACATGATGTTGAATGGTGATAGAAGCATTGGAACAATCAAGGCCCAAATGGTATCACCAAGGTGAAGCAATTGTGTCACCACGATATAGCCGGGTACCAAACCAGCGTTGAACAACATACTAAGAAGAGCGAAGATTGTAAAGAATTTACGATACTTAAATGTTGAACGCGAGATGGCATAGGCATAAGTTGTAGTGATAAAGACGTTTGTCAATGTACCGACAACTGTCACAAACACTGAGATAAAGAGTGCTTGTAAAATCTTATCTTTGAACTGAGCCAAAAACTCAAAACCATCTAATCCAAACTGTGATGGGAAGAAGCTATATCCATATTGAACGATACTCTTCTCATCTGTAACTGAGATAATGATGACAAAGATGAAAGGCAAGATACAAGAGAAGGCCAGCAAACCAGATATGATACTAAAGAAGATATCTGCCTTTTTGCTGAAGGAGTGTATGCCAACATTATCAATTTTTTCTTTTTGAATTTTTTTTGCCATATGCTCCTCCTTTCTAGAATAGTGCCGAGTTAGGATCAACACGTCTTGCAAGTAAGTTTGATAGAATAACCAGAATCAAACCGACGACTGACTGATAGAGACCGGCTGCTGATGCCATACCGATATCTGCTGTCTGAGTCAAACCGTTAAAGACGTAGACGTCCAATACGTTTGTTACGCTATAGAGCTGACCAGCATTGTGAGGGATTTGGTAGAAGAGACCGAAGTCTGCACGGAAGATGTTTCCGACTGCAAGGATGGTCAATACTGTCACAAGTGGTGTTAACTGAGGGATGGTTACGTTGCGGATACGTTGCCATTTGCTAGCACCGTCCACTGTCGCTGCTTCGTAGTAGGTTGGATCAATACCCATGATTGTTGCATAGTACATAACACTACTGTATCCAAAGCCTTTCCAAATTCCTAGGAAGAGGAGAAGATAAGGCCAGATACTAATGTCAGCGTAGAAGTTAATCCCCTTCATGCCAAGAGCTTCTAAGGTGTGGTTAATAAGCCCTTTATCGATATTTAGGAAAGCATCTGTAAAGAAACTGATGATAACCCAAGATAGGAAGTAAGGGAATAACATAGATGTTTGGTAGATTTTAACCATTTGCTTAGAGCGAAGTTCACTAAGGATAATAGCGATACCAACTGACACGATCAAACCGATAAAGATAAATCCAAGGTTATAAAGGACAGTGTTTCGAGTGATGACAAAGGCATCTTTGGAACTAAACAAGAATTTAAAGTTATCTAATCCAACCCATTTACTATTTATAATACTGTGGACGAATCCTTCACCAGTCATATGGTAGTCTTTGAAGGCAACCACATTTCCAAATACTGGGATGTAGAAGAATAAAATCAACCATAATGTCCCTGGTAAAACCATTAAGAGAAAAATCCAATTATCTCTCAAAGTTTTTGAAAACTTGTTCATAATTTCCTCCCTTTTTATTTTTCTAAAACTTGATAATCTCACAATTTTTTAGATTTGATAACGTTTACAAAAATAGTATACTCTTATTTTTAGGATAGTTTAAACTACTAATTATAGAAAAAACTCCACAAATTATTTTATGTGGAGAATTTTTTTCTATAAGAAGAATGTTTCACGAGAAACACTCTTATCCTTAGGTCGTATAAATGGTCGAAGCTGTCGCGATGGTATGCCACTGGTTGGCTGTTGTTGCTGCGAAGTCCTTGTCTGCGTAGAAGTCAGTAAATGGCAAAATCTCTACTTCTAGTTCGTCAATACGAGAGATTTCGTCTGCTAGATAGTCTTCAATACGACTTTCTGCTCGCTTGATCCGTTGTAAGAGTCCACCCATACGGATATCCACTGTATCCAAACCAAAGATCTTGTTTTCTTTCAACCATTGCTGGCTAAAGAGCTTGTGGAAGTTTTCAATCTCACTTCTGAGTTTTGGCAGTTCTTCTCTAGCGATTTGTTGCAAGCTGTCTTTGTCATCCGCTTGATAAGCCTCACGAATGCGTCGTCCCACATCAACCTTGCTACTTAAAATGGCATTCAATTGGGCCTGAGTTTCAAAAAGATAGGCATAGTTGCCAGCTTTTTCTTTAATGTTAGCAAGCGTCTCAGCAGCCTGGGCGAAGTGCGGTTTGTCCTGTTCAGGAGTCATGTGTCGGTCAAGAATCGGACAGAGCACATCCTGATAAAATACATAGCGGTTAGGATTGATCCCGCTGAGATTACCTGGTAGGTCTGGCAAGAGATTAGCTAGGTCAATCTGCATAAAATCCTCAACCGATAGACCTGTATTGATCTGGAAGTGAGCAGATAAACGGTCTAGGTCATTGCGGTAGCTGAGTTCTGCCCAGATTTGCAAGCTTGGTAAGATAGAGAACTCGGCTGTTTCACCACCATTGTCTCCCCATCCAGTCACAATGACTTCTTTGATCTGATTGGCACGGCAGGCTTTGTTAGCTTCGACAGCGATGAGACGACTGAAATGGTTGTGTGGTGTGAAACCAATCCACTTCCAAGCACCACCTGCAAAGGCAATATCCTGGCTAATCTTGTGGTGATTACCGAAGTTACGGTTGTATTTTTCTTCGCTATCCTGATAATAATCCCAGTAAACCAAGGTGACACGGTTTTTGAGACGGTCTAGATAAACGCGAGTTTCCTCTGGAATCTCCACATCACGGTCGTACTGGCCATCTGCTGACATGAGTTTGAAGAACATATCGCTCCACATCTGGCAGTGGAAACCATACTTGTCTGCGATATCCAGCACGCGCTCCAAATGTTGACACATGAGGAGGCTACGGTCCACAACACCGTTTAAGATAAGATAGCGTCCCAAACCAACCAAGTGGGCTTCGTCCATGCCGATATTGACCTTGCGTGTTTGTAGTTTAGACAAAGTAGCAAACATGCCGTCGATTAGGTCGTAAACTTTTTCTTCGCCGATGAGGAGAATGTCCTCTACATCACGGAGTTGTTGGACTTCTTTGACGCCCCATTTGACAAAGGCTGACAAGTGGGCCAAGGTCTGAATACAAGGTACAAAAGTCATGTCAAACTGCTGGGCATAGGCTTCGATTTCCTGTAATTCTTCAGCTGAATAAGCCCCACGGAAATAACCAAAATAGGGTTGTCCTTCAATCTGATAGGTGTCTTCCATATAGAGCTCAAAGGTTGAGTAGCCCATCAGAGTTAAGACTTCAATCATCTGCTTGGCAGATGCAACATTTAGAACTGCATTTCGCGAACAGTCAGCCATGTAGGCTAAATCTTCATAAGCCGCTTGTTCTTCAATCTCTACCTTATCACCTTCTTCTAAAGATGTTGCGAGAACCGATAAGGCGCGGTAAAGCTGATGAGGTTTGCGATAAGTCAATTGATAGCTTCCGCCCTCACCCTTGATAGAGATAGAAGCTTGGTCAGACTGGGTGACTGCCACTTCTACATCTGGTAGAGAAATGTGATTTTTTAATACTTCGATAGATTGGGCTTGTTTGGGACTAAGTCCGATAAAACTTACCATTGGTTCTCCTCCTGTAACCAGTTGACAAGGGCACCGTAGAGATTGGCATCTGCCTGATAGGTGCAAGCTTGGATCACTGGCGCAATTGTATACTCTTCATATCTTTCCACAAAGACGTCTACCGCTTTTTGCACCCCTTTGATAAAATCTGGGTTCTGACTGATAGAGCCACCTAGGCTAATGACATCTGGGTCGATTAGATACTGGATATTGAGTAATCCTTGAGCTAGATTACGATTCATACGCTCAATGGCTTCTTGACAAAGGGCATTGCCTGCTACAGCCTCTTGGTAAATCTTACGGCCATCCCAATCAGACTGACCAGACTTTTCGATCACATAACGAACCATGTTTCCTGTAGAAGCTAGTTGTGACCAGTTATTGAGTTTTTCTGCTGGTTCGATGGTTGTCATGTAACCAAACTCTCCACCCAAGCCATGGCGACCACGGTGAATTTTTCCATTGATAATCATAGCCCCGCCAATCCCTGTGCCAATGACAACACAGGCTGCATTTTCAATCTCAGGATGAACTAGCAGTTCACTAAGTCCAACACAGTTGGCATCATTTTCTAGATGGACAGGTAGCTGGTGATGAGCAAGGGCCTCATACCAAGAAAAGCCATGGATGTAAGGAATGGCGCTAATCCCCTCAATCACTCCTGTTTCTTGATTGACCGCACCTGGAACACTCATGGCAATCCCACGATAGTCCTGTTCTGACAAGCGTTGGTCCAACCAAGCTAATAAGTCTTCTAAAGTCTCTGGAGTTGGGGTGCTGGTCTTATCTAAAATCTTTCCATCAGTAGTTAGACTAGCAAACTTAATGCCAGTCCCTCCGATATCAATCGTTGCAATGGTCATTGTTTTCACCTATAAAAAGGAGCGAGAAAAATAGTTGGTTCTTACTTTTTTCGCTCCTCCTTTCTATTTATGTTTTCTTTTTGAAATTAAATTTCTTCTTTTTTAATGAATTCTGTACGAATTTCTTGTGGTGCCAACAGTTCTGATTGAACTGGGTATGGGCGTTCCAGCAAGTCAAGAATGGTTTGTTGTTTTTCAGACACGCGAACATTTTCTTGACTCATGTTGTAGTAACGAAGGACATAACCTTCTTCATTCTCAGCCACCTTAAAGGCTGTTGGGCAGACTTGTGGCAAGTTCAGCGCCGGATGGTTAAAGAGGCTACCCGTTGCTGCAACACTACCCTCTTGTTTTGCAACTTGAAGAGCTGTAAATGGTACTTGGAAAGCTTTGGCACGACGGAAAGCTGAGAAGCGTTCCCCTGCTTGATGGCATTCTACTGCAAACTCAACTTCGATAGTTCGCAAGCACTGAGCTTCCGGTGTTGGGAAATAGCCCCAGTCACCTAGCTCACCTGAAGCACGAAGAAGGGTTACAGCCATAATGTCATCTCCAAGAATTTCATACTCGTGCAATCCTTTATTGGATACTGTCACTCCTTTAACATCATCATACAGGCTGACAAAGGCTTGTTGGTGTTGTGGATTTTCAGGATTTTCCCAAGAAGCTGCTGGTTTATTTGGTCTTGTCACAACTTCATAGATGCTTTCAGAATCATTGCTTGGACGAGTGTTATGAGTTTTCACCAAGAGACGGATGCGGTGATCCTTGGCAGTATTGGTAAAGCGAGTTTTAAAGCGAATCTGTGGATTGTCCACAAAGACGGTCATCTCCGTTTCAAGAGGGATGGTTGTCAACTCTTCTGAACGACCTGCGTCTCGTTTCATGAACTCGATAATGCCTCTTTGCTCCGCATTCAATTTTTCATCTGCGCTAACTGGGATAGTCAAGTCATGTTTGAGCAAGATTTTGGCATAGCGAGCATTGTTTTCTAAGACTTCATAGCCTTTCAGTTGAGCATAAATTGGCTCAGTTCCTTTCGGCTGGAAGTAAATGTACTCGTTACCAATATCTCCACGGTCCTCGAATTGGATGAACTCTTCGTAAGCTTCGTTTGTAGTCTTGTCGTAGAGTGTAATTCCTTCATCTACACTCACTGTTACGAATGGGGTATCAATGACTCCATTTTGGTAAATACCATCACGGTGATCTACTTGACCTTCGACCAATTGGAAGCTTGCCCAAGAAAGCGGTGCAAGGTGGACTGGGATTGTCACGCGCACTTGGCGTGCAATATATGGTTGGCGGAATTTATCCTTAGGCAAAGTATAGCCAAAACTTGCTCCCAAGTCTTCAATCTTGGCTTCAAGGACATGGCCATCCAAATCTTCAACATGGTAGGTTGGCAAGGTCACGGCTGCCATCTTCTTGTAACCTTCAGTCGGATGCAATTCTTTAAAATCACAAGTCACAACATCCACTACAACACTAACTGTATCAACCTTGTCATGTAAAGCTGTGTTGACAACGGTAAAGAGGTGATCACTTTGCGCATTTTGAGTAGCTAATTTACCCTTCCATTCGTTAAGAAGATTACTCTTAACAAAATTCCCGACTTGATTAACCTTTGCAAAACGAGTTTCCATTTCACGGTGAACTTCGTCAATACTACAACCACAGATACTATCGTGCGGCGCATTTTGCAAGAGCACTTTCCATGCATAGGTCAATTGATCCTTATGGTTATGACCGCCAGTGAGAATAGTCAATGGTTCCACAACCTGCTCTAACAAGTTGCTATTTTCTTGGAAGGATTGTTTGAGGTAAATACGTGAAGAAGAGGTGTTAGCAAGAGTATACCAACCATCCGTTTCCTGGCTAGTCAACTCACCTGTAACCGTTGATAGGTGTTCAGGAAGTGCACTTTCCACTGCTTGGACATATTCATCAAAAGAACTGTGAATAAAGGTCACGTCTGGGAAGAGTTCATTTGCCACACGAATCGCTTCACTAATATTTCTCTGTACAGGCTGGTGGTCACAACCGTTCATCATCAACCATTGATTGGTCGAAGCGTAGGCACGCACATCTGCTAATTTTTGTTTCCAGAAGGTCAAGGCTTCGTCTTTATCCACTGGAATTTCGTTCCCATTACTATACCAGTTAGCAAAGAGAATACCCAGGACACGACTCCCATCTGCACCCTGCCAGTACATCTCAGAAAATTGAGAGGTAAACTGTTCATCTTCAAGGACTTGATTGTCAAATCCTATTGGCTTGACACCGCGACCAAAGGCTGCTACGTGAATACCTGATTTTTGAAGGATTTGAGGAGCCTGCCCCATATTTCCAAAGGTATCAGGGAAGTAGCCAATTTGAGTAGATTTGCCCCATTTAGCACATTCAGCTTGTCCAATCAAGGTATTGCGGACATTGGCTTCACTTGAAATCAAGTAATCATCCTGCAAGATATAGAAGGGACCAATCTTGAGTTTGCCTTCGTCGATATAGCGCTGAACCTTGTCACGGTTTTCAGGGCGAATTTCTAAATAGTCATCAAGGACAATGGTTTGTCCATCCAAGTGGAAGCTCTTGAATTCAGGATCATTTTCAAAAAGATCAAACAGATTGTCAAAAAGTTCCACCAATTGCATACGGTGACTTTCAAAAGGTAGATACCACTCACGATCCCAGTGACTGTGAGAGATGATATGTACAACAACATTTTCCATGAGTAAACCTCATTCTAACTTAAATTTAAAAATATATTTGTGATTCTGTACAAGAACCTATTGAGCTAAATCATTAGCGAATATCTAGGTAATCCAAGACCAATTCGCAGAACATCATGTTGGCCCATGAGAACCATTCACGAGAGTAGAGAGTCGGATCATCTACGTGGAAGCTTTCGTGCATAACACCTGTTCCGCCATCACAGGCAACTAGTTGATCTAGCAAGTATTTTTTCTCAGCTTTATCTGTAGCTGTTAAGCCTTGAATTGATAGGGCAATCGGCCAGATATAACGATAGAAGGTATGAGAGCTTCCGAGACCGCTAGCGTATTCTCCTTGGTAGAAGTAGGGATTTTCAGGGCTGAGAATAGTGCGACGAGTGGCTTGATAGACCTCATCGTTCACATCACAGTAACCAAGATAAGGAGCAGCTAGCAAACTTGGCACGTTAGGGTCGTCCATGATGCTAGCATTTCCAAAACCATCTACCTCAAAGGCATAGATCTTCTCGCCCTTACTATTTTTAGTGTAGGCGTAATTTTCGATTCCTTCTTGAATCTCAGTCTGCAGGCGTTTAGCATCAGCAATGATGCTTTCACTATCGGCTAGATTCAATTCTGCAAAGATTTCTTGGACATATCCCAAAACAACCACCGCAAACATATTTGATGGAATCAAGTAGCTGTACTGACAGCTGTCATCACTTGGACGAAAGGCTGACCAGGTCATCCCTGTCACCGCAAAATCAGGTCCAAAACCATCATTAACCAACGTATCTTCCTTACGGTCGGTATCACGAACAAAACGGTATGGTGAGTTCTTGTGGTCTTGTTCAACCGTCCAGAGATGGAGAATCTCCTTGGTCGCTGTAACAAAGGTTTCATCAAACTGGCTAGTCTCACCAGTTTCCTTCCAAAGAAGGTAAGCCAATTGCAAGGGATAGCAAAGTGAATCCACTTCATACTTACGTTCCCAAATCCAGCCATTGAGGTCTGTATGGTCTGTCTCGTGATGCCCCTTCCAGTTCTCCTCAATATTGAAAGAGTTGGCATAGGGATCTTTGAGAATCAAAGTCATCTGACGTTTGACCAGACCTGCAATGGTCTGACGCAAGAGAGGATCTCTTTTTGCCACATGAAGGTAAGGTCTCAGCTGAGCAGTCGAGTCCCGAAGCCACATAGCTGGGATATCTCCAGTCAGTACAAAAGTTGAGCCGTCTTCTAAGATCTCAACTGTATTGTCCAAGGTGTCTGTATAGCAACGTTCAAAGACATCAACCCACTCAGGGTGATCTTTAGCACGCTCCGCTACCTCATCTAGCCACTCTCTGACAATTTCTTTTGAATACACCATAAACTATTTTGCCTCTTTCAAACAAATTTTCATTTTCAGTATATAGCTTTTAGTCCAGAAAATATATACACAAATGTTAGTCATTATTCTACAAAATCAAAATCTGCTTATTTTATGTTTCCTTAGGGCTTTCTAACCCTT
>CAUSCX010000017.1:0-29705 GCA_963530385.1 uncultured Streptococcus sp.
CGGCAAATCCGTTGCTTTTTTTGATAGAATCGAGACACTATTGTCCCAAACTCTATTTAGGAGACTATACTTCAAACTCATAGAGCGCTGTAGATAAGTAACGCTCACCGTTATCTGGTGCGAGAGCAAGGACTTTTTTGCCTGCTCCAAGTTTTTTAGCAACTTCGATTGCTGCATAGATAGCTGCAGCAGAAGAAATTCCAACAAGGAAACCTTCTTTTCCGCCAATCTCACGACCAAGTGCGAGAGCATTGTCTGAGGTTACGCGGACGATACCATCATAAGCTTCTGTATCAAGTGTTTCTGGGATGAATCCAGCAGAGATACCTTGAATTTTGTGAGGTCCTGGTTTTTCACCTGATAAGATTGCTGATTCATCTGCCTCAACTGCAAAAATTTGAATGTTTGAATTAGCAGCCTTAAGAGCATGAGAAACACCTGAAATAGTTCCTCCAGTACCAACACCAGCAACAAAGGCGTCTAAACCATCAGCTCCGAAATCAGCTAGAATTTCAGCTCCTGTTGTTCTTTCGTGAACTTCTGGGTTAGCTTGGTTAATAAACTGTAATGGTAGGAAACCATCACGCTCAGCAGCAATTTCCTGCGCTTTTGCAATCGCACCTTTCATTCCTTCGCTACCAGGAGTGAGGACTAGTTCAGCTCCATAAGCTTGGATAATTTTACGACGTTCAACACTCATGGTTTCAGGCATAACGATAACAACTTTATAGCCTTTAGCAGCACCAACCCATGAAAGTCCGATACCAGTATTTCCACTTGTTGCTTCCACAATAGTAGAATCTGGTTTCAATTTACCTTCTTGTTCTGCTTTTTCAATCATACTTAGGGCGATGCGGTCTTTAACGGATGATCCTGGGTTAAAAGCTTCAAGTTTTACATAAACATCTGCTGCACCTTCGGGTATAATGTTGTTTAATTTAACAATCGGTGTTCTACCGATGAGTTCTGTGATGTTGTTATAAATAGCCATATAAGCACCTCTTTATATAAGATGCTACTAGTATAACGCTAACTTTAACTTTTGTAAAATATAGAAATTCTATCGGAGTGATAGGATTTTTTTATATCAGTGATTCAAACCGTTAATATTCAAACGATTGTGATAAGCTAATTCAAACAGATAAGTGTATAGAGGTATGATATCTGTTTTCTTTGGAAATTCAAATTTGTGAGAATTAAAAAGTTCATTGTGAGATTTTAAAAAGGCATTTTCTAAATAAGTAATCGTAATCTCGCTATCATCAATTCCAAGTCCAGCAGTTTCCATCTCAACATTAACGATGTTAATGAGGAAAATTGATTTGATAGACATCTTCCGTCCGGTTGCCCCTTGTTTATCTGTAAAGATGATTCGGATATTTGTAAAGATAATTGAGTCACGAATGAGTTTATATCCGCTTTGAATTTCTTCATTTTCTAATAAATATTGTCCAAACTCCTTGGTAAGAGCTTCTTTACTTTGCTCACTGAAGTTTCCAGCGAGTCCCTGAATTAATCTTCCAAAAGCCATATGATATTTCCTTTCTTTACGATAGGTTTACAGGTACTTCAACTTCACGTAAACCTTTGTCAGTTAGAGTAACTTTTCCATTGAAAAATTCAATGAGATCAGCCTTGATACCGTCTTTCTTTTCTTTATCAATGAAAATCATAGTGTCAACTTGATCTGTAAAGCTTGTCGCTAATTCTATGAGATTATGCTCTTTAAGAAAATTCACATATTCTTGATACTGGGCATAGGTCATGTGAATCTGTATCCCTGCCTGCTCTTTGATTTCAATAATGCCAATTTCTTTAACTGCTAGGGCAACACTACCAGCATAAGCGCGTATCAAACCACCAGCCCCTAGTTTAATACCACCAAAATAACGAGTAACTACTACACAGACATTAGTAAGGTTGTGATTCTCTAGAACTCCTAGCATAGGAATACCAGCAGTTCCACTAGGCTCTCCGTCATCACTGGTTCGCTTGATTTCACTACGTTCACCAACAATAAAGGCAGAGCAGTTGTGAGTCGCTTTATAGTGTTCTTTTTTGATAGCTGTGATAAAATCACGAGCCTCTTCTTCACTATAGACACGCTTGGCATGACAGATAAAGCGTGATTTTTTAATTTCTTCTTGGACTTGAACGTCCTCTTTTATAGTTCTATATTCCATATTTTTATTGTACTAAAAAATAGCGTAAAGTTCTACATTTTACGAATAAAGAAATATGAAAGTCAATCCAAATTACCTCGGTCGCCTTTTTACGGAACAAGAATTAAGTCTTGAGGAGAGACAACGAGCAAAACAAATTCCATCCATAAAAAAAGAGAAGGGCCAACAATATTGTCAGCGTTGTGGTAGTCAGATAAAAGAAGAATGGCATTTGCCTGTTGGTGCTTTTTATTGTCGAGAATGCTTGATTATGAAGCGAATAAGAAGTGATCAAAAACTCTATTACTTTCCGCAAGAATGTTTTCCCAAGCAAGATGTACTCAAATGGTCAGGTCAACTGACTCCATTTCAAGAGCGGGTATCACAAGGACTCCTTCAGGCGGAAGATAAGAAGGAGGCCACCTTGGTACATGCAGTGACAGGAGCTGGTAAGACAGAGATGATCTACCAAGTTGTCGCTAAGGTGATAAATCAGGGTGGAGCTGTTTGTCTGGCCAGTCCACGAATTGATGTTTGCCTAGAGCTCCATAAACGATTACAAAATGATTTTGCATGTGAGATTGCACTACTACATGGGGAGTCGGATCTCTATTTTCGTACACCTTTAGTTGTAGCAACCACTCACCAACTATTAAAATTTTATCAAGCTTTTGATTTATTGATTGTGGATGAAGTGGATGCCTTTCCTTATGTTGATAATCCAGTGCTTTACAATGCTGTCAATAATTGTGTAAAGGAAAATGGATTGAGAATATTTTTAACAGCAACGTCAACAGATGAGTTAGACAGAAAAGTTAAACAAGGGGAGTTAAAGCGTCTCAGTTTGCCACGTCGCTTTCATGGAAATCCTCTCATTGTTCCCAAGCCAATCTGGTTATCGCATTTTAATAGATATTTAGAAAAAAATGGCTTACCTCCAAAATTAAAACTTTACATTGAGAAACAGAGAAAGACGGCATATCCCTTACTAATCTTCGCATCTGAAATAAAAAAAGGAGAAAAGCTAAAAGAAATTTTGCAGGAGAAATTTCCAAATGAGAAAATAGGCTTTGTATCCTCAATCACGGAAGACCGATTAGAGCAGGTACAAGCCTTTCGAGATGGAGAGTTGACGATATTAATAAGCACAACTATATTAGAGCGTGGAGTTACCTTTCCTTGTGTAGATGTTTTTGTGGTGGAAGCCAATCATCAACTCTTTACCAAGTCAAGCTTGGTACAGATTGGTGGGCGAGTTGGAAGAAGTATGGATCGTCCTACTGGAGAACTTATATTTTTTCATGACGGACTCAATCAGTCCATTAAGAAAGCCATAAAGGAGATTAAACAAATGAATCAGGAGGCAGGATTGTGAACTGTTTATTGTGCGATAAAGGTTTGAAAACTGAGCTAACCTTTACTAGCCTACTCTGTTTTAAAAAGGAGGAGGAACTAGTATGTGAATCTTGTCTCTTGTCTTTTGAGAGTATAGGTGACGGTCATTGCCCTAAGTGTTTCAAAAAGGACATGTCAACGAATTGTCAAGATTGTCAATTTTGGTGTAAAGAAGGTGTAAACGTTGAACATGTAGCTCTATTTTCTTATAATAAGGCTATGAAAGAGTATTTTAGTCGCTATAAATTTGATGGTGATTATCTTCTAAGAAAAGTATTTTCTAAAATATTGCAAAAAGAGTTAAAAAAGTATAAGGGTTATCAGATTGTGATTGTACCTCTGAGTGAGAAGCGTTTCAAAAGTAGGGGCTTTAATCAAGTAGAGGGTTTGATAAAGGAGACTGGGTTAGCATATCTAGATATTTTGGTTAAAACCGAAGTCGAGGCTAGCTCTTCAAAAAATCGAGCAGATCGTTTACTTACAGAGTTTCCATTTTTCCTGAAAGATGGCGTGAAGCTCCCAGAAAATATCTTACTCTTTGATGATATTTACACGACGGGAACTACTTTGAACCGTCTTAAAAGTATGTTTTTAGAGGCTGGTTGTCAGAATATTAAAACTTTTTCCCTTGCAAGATGAGGAAAAAGTTTGCAATAATTTTATGAAAGCGTTATAATATAATTAGAAAAACAAATATGTTTAGAAAGAAGGTACTTATATGATTAAATATAGTATCCGTGGTGAAAACCTAGAAGTAACAGAAGCAATTCGTGATTATGTAGTTTCTAAACTCGAAAAGATCGAAAAATACTTCCAAGCAGACCAAGAATTGGATGCACGTGTTAACTTGAAAGTTTACCGTGAAAAGACTGCTAAAGTTGAAGTAACGATTCCGCTTGGATCTATTACTCTTCGTGCAGAAGATCTTTCTCAAGATATGTACGGTTCTATTGATTTGGTGACAGATAAGATTGAGCGTCAGATTCGTAAAAACAAAACTAAAATTGAACGTAAGAACAGAAATAAAGTATCTACAAGCCAACTCTTTACAGATGCTTTGGTTGAAGACTTAGAAGTAGAACAGCCAAAAGTTGTTCGTTCAAAACAAATTGATTTGAAACCAATGGATTTGGAAGAAGCTATCCTACAGATGGATTTATTGGGACACGACTTCTTTGTCTATGTAGATGTTGAAGATGAAACAACAAATGTTATTTATCGTCGTGAAGATGGAGATATCGGCCTTCTGGAAGTTAAAGAATCTTAAAAATTAGTCTTTGAAAGAGCCTGGGACAAAAGTCTAACCTTGAATATAAAAAGCGAACAAAACGAGTTCTCTGATACTCAGAATACGGTCTTGTTCGCTTTTTTTGTCTAATCTATCGATTTTTAAAATTTATAATAAAGAATTCCTAAGATCAAAATCTTTTTGTCCCAGACTCTTTTTAGTTTGGATGTTTTACTATTATTTGAAAATAGTGTTCCCTCTTTAAAAGTCGCTTTTTGGCTATATTTATGGTATAATAATGCGCAAGAGGTTTGTAATGAAAAAAAATGAAATAAATCCCTTTTTTATGTATCTGATTGCTATGGTAACCTTTACAATTATGACTGTTTTGATTGTGCTGGTAAAGAACAATCTTGTTACTATAGCAAGTCTATTTTTATTTATCGTATTCTATCTTCTGCTATTTAATTTCCAGAAAAAATATTACCAAAAAACAGATATCGAGCAAATCCAGTATGTCAATCATCAGGCTACGGATAGTTTGAGTACCCTTCTAGAGCAAATGCCTGTTGGGGTTGTTAAATTAAATATGAACAGTAGTGAGATTGAGTGGTTTAATCCCTATGCTGAATTAATTTTGACAACTGAGGATGGAGAAATTGATTTTCCTCAATTTCAAAAAATTTTAAAGAGTTCGATTTCATCACCTGGTACTTATGCCAATATTGGTGAGAAAAGGTATGCGGTACATTTAGATAGAAATTCAGGTGTCTTATACTTTTTTGATGTTTCTGGTGAGTATGAGGCGACGGTTGAATTGGTAACAAGTCGTCCTGTAATTGGAATTATCTCAGTTGATAACTATGATGATTTGGAAAATGAAACGTCTGAATCAGACATTAGTCATATCAATAGTTTTGTTGCAAATTTTGTTTCAGAATTTAGTACGAAATATGCTATGTTTTCGCGTAGAGTAAGTATGGATCGGTTTTATCTATTTACTGACTACACTGTACTTGATCACTTGATGCAGGATAAGTTTTCTGTAATTGATACCTTTCGTGAAGAAGCCAAGCAACGGAATTTACCACTAACGATGAGTATGGGAGTTTCCTATGGTGATGGGAATCACGATCAGATTGGTAAGGTGGCTCTTCTCAATCTCAACTTAGCTGAAGTTCGTGGTGGTGACCAAGTAGTAGTAAAAGAGAATGATGAAACTAAAAATCCAATCTACTTTGGAGGTGGTTCAGCAGCATCAGTTAAACGTACTCGGACACGAACTCGTGCCATGATGACAGCTATCTCAGACAAACTTAAAAGTGTCGATCGAGTTTTTGTTGTTGGTCATAAGAATCTGGATATGGATGCTCTTGGTTCAGCAGTTGGGATGCAGTTGTTTTCGAGTAATGTTCTAGAAGATAGTTATGTGGTTTATGATCCTACACAGATGTCTCCAGATATCGCTCGAGCTATCAACTATTTGAAAGAGGAGGGTGTTTCAAAACTTCTTCCTTTAAATCAAGCGATGACAATGGTTACCAAACGTTCCTTGCTTGTGATGGTAGACCATTCCAAGACAACTTTAACCCTATCCAAAGAGTTTTATGACTTGTTTACACAGACGATTGTCATTGACCATCACCGCCGTGACCAAGATTTTCCAGATAATGTGGTCATTACCTATATCGAGAGTGGAGCAAGCAGTGCTAGTGAACTAGTAACTGAGTTGATTCAATTTCAAAACTCTAAGAAGAAACGTTTGAGTCGTATTCAGGCTAGTGTTCTTATGGGAGGGATGATGTTGGATACTAAAAATTTCACCTCTCGGGTAACTAGTCGAACTTTTGATGTTGCAAGTTATCTCAGAACGAGAGGGAGTGATAGCATTGTCATTCAGGAGATTGCGGCAACGGATTTTGAAGAATATCGATTGGTAAATGAGTTAATTTTACAAGGGCAAATGGTACAACCATCAATTCTGGTTGCTCAAGCTTTGGAGGATAAAGAGTACGATACTGTAGTTATTAGTAAAGCTGCTGATGCTATGCTTGCTATGTCTGGTATAGAGGCCAGCTTTGTACTTGCTAAGAATAGTCAAGGAACAATCTCCATTTCTGCAAGAAGCAGAAGTAAGATCAATGTCCAGCGAATTATGGAAGAGTTAGGTGGCGGTGGTCACTTTAACTTAGCTGCGGCACGTTTGACAGATATGAGCCTGCAAGAAGCAGGAGATAAACTGAAAACAGTTATTTTTAATGAAACAAAAGAAAAGGAGTCAGAAGAATGAAAGTAATCTTTTTAGCAGATGTTAAAGGTAAAGGGAAAAAAGGTGAAATTAAAGAAGTGCCAACTGGATATGCACAAAATTTTTTAATTAAGAAAAATCTTGCTAAGGAAGCGACAGCTCAAGCTATTGGTGAATTGCGTGGTAAGCAAAAATCAGAAGAAAAAGCACATGCAGAGATGCTTGCAGAAGCTAAGGAAATTAAAGCAAAACTGGAAGCAGCAGAAACAATCGTTGAGTTTGTCGAAAAGGTTGGTCCAGATGGACGAACATTTGGCTCAATTACTAACAAGAAAATTGCAGAAGAATTGCAAAAACAATTTGGTATTAAAATTGATAAACGCCACATTCAAGTTCAATCACCAATCCGAGCAGTTGGTTTGATTGATGTTCCGGTGAAGATTTATCAAGATGTGACAAGTGTAATCAATCTTCGTGTCAAGGAAGCTTAATTTACGATTGGTTGACAACATTGTAAAAGGAAGGAAAGTCTGATGGCAGAAGTTGAAGAACTGCGTGTCCAGCCTCAAGATATTCTGGCGGAACAATCTGTGTTGGGAGCCATTTTTATTGATGAGACTAAACTCGTCTTTGTCCGAGAATATATCGATTCACAGGACTTCTTTAAGTATGCTCACCGTTTGATTTTTCAGGCTATGGTTGATTTGTCTGATCGTGGAGATGCTATTGATGCAACCACAGTTCGGACTATACTAGATAGCCAAGGTGATTTACAAACTATCGGAGGCTTGTCTTATCTGGTTGAGATTGTCAATTCAGTACCAACCTCTGCCAATGCGGAATACTATGCTAAAATTGTAGCAGAAAAGGCTATGCTTCGACGCCTGATTGCTAAGTTGACAGAGTCTGTAAACTTAGCCTATGAAGCTTCTCAACCTGCTGATGAAATTATCGCTCGTGCAGAAAAAGGCTTGATTGATGTCAGTGAGAATGCCAATCGAAATGGTTTTAAAAATATTCGCGATGTATTGAATATTAACTTTGGAAATCTAGAAGCTCGTTCGCAACAGACTTCAGATATCACGGGTATTGCGACAGGCTATCGAGATTTAGATCATATGACGACAGGTCTGCATGAGGAAGAATTGATTATTTTGGCAGCTCGTCCTGCGGTTGGTAAGACAGCCTTTGCTTTGAATATTGCGCAGAATATCGGAACCAAACTCGATAAGACAGTTGCTATTTTCTCTCTGGAAATGGGTGCTGAAAGTTTGGTCGATCGTATGTTGGCTGCGGAAGGCTTGGTAGAGTCACATTCTATCCGTACGGGTCAATTGACCGAGGAAGAATGGCGTAAGTATACGATTGCTCAGGGTAATCTGGCTAATGCAAGTATCTATATTGATGATACACCTGGGATTCGGATCACAGAAATTCGATCTCGTTCTCGTAAACTAGCTCAGGAAACAGGTAATCTAGGCTTGATTTTGATTGACTATCTTCAGCTTATCACTGGAACTGGTCGAGAAAATCGTCAACAAGAAGTATCTGAGATTTCTCGTCAGTTGAAAATCTTAGCAAAAGAACTCAAAGTTCCAGTTATAGCTCTTAGTCAGCTTTCTCGTGGTGTAGAGCAACGTCAAGATAAGAGACCAGTTTTGTCTGATATTCGTGAATCTGGATCTATCGAGCAAGATGCTGATATCGTAGCCTTTCTCTATCGTGATGACTATTATGAGCGTGGTGGTGAAGAAGAGGAAGGTATTCCAAATAATAAAGTAGAAGTGATTATCGAGAAAAACCGTAGCGGTGCACGTGGAACGGTAGAATTGATTTTCCAAAAAGAATATAATAAATTTTCAAGTATTTCGAAGATGGAGGAACCAAGATGACAGACGCATTTACAGATGTGGCTAAAATGAAAAAAATCAAAGAAGAAATTAAGGCGCATGAGGGACAAGTGGTAGAAATGACCTTAGAAAATGGTCGTAAACGCCAAAAAAATCGTTTGGGAAAACTAATTGAGGTTTATCCATCGCTCTTCATCGTTGAGTTTGGAAATGTTGAAGGAGACAAACAGGCAAATGTCTATGTTGAATCTTTCACCTATTCAGATATTTTAACAGAAAAGAACTTAATTCATTATTTGGATTAAGGATAATCATGAAAGTGGGAAGTTTCTCACTTTTTTCTTTTTCTTTCGAATGATATAGATGAGGTCAACCTCAAAAATCTAATTATTTGAAGGAGAATGAATGACATTTACTAAAGTAGGACATAAAAAGGGAACTTTTATCAGAAAGACAGCTGTAGGATCAGCTTCACTATTACTAGCAGGAGCTTTTTTGTTTGGTGGAGGAACTGTTCATGCCAACCAGGCAAACAATGGATCACTGGCACGAGGAGATGATTATCCCTATTATTATAAAAATGGAAGTCAAAAAATTGATAAGTGGCGTATGTACTCGGGACAATGCACCTCTTTTGCTGCTTTTCGTTTAAGTAGTGTCAATGGTTTTGAACTACCAGCTGCTTATGGGAACGCTAATCAATGGGGTTATCGAGCCCAAAAAGAAGGCTATCGGGTGGACCAGCAACCAGCAATTGGTGCGATTGCTTGGAGTACAAGAGGGCAGTACGGTCACGTAGCCTGGGTATCTAATGTGATTGGAGACATGATTGAAATCGAGGAGTACAATTATGATTATACAGAAACGTATCATCGTAGAATTGTAAAGGCGAGTTCTATGACTGGTTTCATTCACTTTAAAGACGTTGGGAATGCTAGTGTAGGGCCTCATCAGACTCTACTAGCTTTCAGTGGAACTCATCACTTCACAGAAAAATCAGCTATTATGGATCAGCCAACATTATCATCTACTATTATCGATTACTACGAACCTGGAATGAGTGTTCATTATGATCAAACCTTTGAAAAAGAAGGCTATAAATGGATTAGTTATATTTCACGAAGTGGAAACAGACGCTATATCCCCTTAACTAAAACAAGTAGCTCTAAAAATGGTTGGGCAAAAGAAGGAACAACTTGGTACTACTATGAAAATGGTCAGAAAGCAGTCGGTTGGAAGAAGATTAATGGGAACTGGTATCATTTACAAGCTGATGGTACCATGACCACGGGCTGGTTAAAAGATGGATCCAAGTGGTATTATTTGAAGTCATCTGGTGAAATGCAGACAGGTTGGCTGAAGGATAAAGGTATTTGGTATTATCTGGAAAGTTCTGGAGCTATGAAAACCAGTCAGTGGTTCCAGGTTTCAGGAAAATATTACTATGTAAATGCATCTGGAGAATTGGCAGTAAATACTACTATCGATGGATTTCAAGTTGATGGTGATGGAGTTCGAGTAGAAAAACCAGCCTCATAAGTGTTATTCAGCATTTGGGCTCTTCCTAATGGTATTTTTCCCTGCTTTCCTTTATAATGGGTGTATGGACAAGAAAAAATTACTACTAATTGACGGTTCTTCAGTTGCTTTCCGAGCATTTTTTGCACTTTACCAGCAACTGGATCGTTTTAAAAATGACAATGGACTACATACCAATGCAATCTACGGATTTCATCTGATGTTAAATCACCTACTGGAGCGTGTTCAACCGAGTCATATCTTGGTTGCTTTTGATGCGGGGAAGACGACTTTCCGTACAGAGATGTATGCTGATTATAAGGGTGGTCGTGCCAAGACTCCGGATGAGTTTCGTGAGCAATTTCCTTTTATTCGTGAGTTGCTAGACCATCTTGGGATTCGTCATTATGAGTTAGCTCAGTATGAAGCAGATGATATCATCGGGACTCTGGGGCGTTTGGCTGAAAAGGATTCTTTTGATGTAACTATCGTCAGCGGAGACAAGGACTTGATTCAGTTGACAGATGAGCATACTGTGGTTGAGATTTCTAAGAAAGGTGTGGCTGAATTTGAGGCCTTTACACCGGCTTATCTCATGGAAAAGATGGGAATCACACCAGCTCAGTTCATTGATCTCAAGGCACTCATGGGGGATAAGTCAGATAATATTCCTGGGGTCACTAAGATTGGTGAGAAGACTGGTATCAAGCTTTTGCTTGAACATGGCTCGCTTGAAGGTATTTATGAGAACATTGATAGCATGAAGGCTTCAAAGATGAAGGAAAATCTTGTCAATGACAAGGAACAAGCCTTTCTGTCTAAAACACTGGCAACTATCGATACTAAGGCACCGATTGAGATTGGCCTAGATGATTTGGTTTATAGCGGTCCAGATATTGAAAACCTCGGAAAATTCTACGATGAGATGGGCTTTAAACAACTCAAGCAGGCTTTAAATGTATCATCAGCTGATGTGGCTGATAGTTTGGACTTTACTATTGTTGACCAAGTCAGTCAAGATATGCTAAGTGCGGACTCCATCTTTCACTTTGAACTTTTTGGTGAAAACTACCATACAGATGATTTGGTTGGTTTTGCTTGGTCTTGTGGGGACAAGCTATATGCTACAGATAAGTTGGAACTTTTGCAGAATCCGATTCTCAAGGATTTTCTGGAAAAAACACCTCTGAAAGTGTATGACTTTAAGAAAGCTAAAGTTCTCTTAAATCGTTTTAGTTTGAATTTACAGGCTCCTGCTTTTGACAGTCGTTTGGCTAAGTATCTTCTCTCAACAGTCGAGAATAATGAAATCTCTACCATTGCTAGCCTCTATGGCCAAACTTACCTGGACGATGATGAAACCTTCTACGGCAAGGGTGTTAAGAAAGCTATTCCAGAGCGAGAGAAATTCTTGGAACACTTAGCTCGCAAGGTTGCTGTATTGGTTGAGACAGAGCCTGTCTTACTTGAGAAATTAAGTGAAAACGGACAGTTAAACCTTCTCTATGATATTGAGCAGCCTCTGGCCTTTGTTCTTGCTAAGATGGAAATCGCTGGGATTAAGGTTAAAAAAGAAACTCTACTTGAGATGCAAGCTGAAAATGAGCTTGTCATTGAAAAGTTGACTCAAGAGATTTATGAATTGGCTGGTGAGGAGTTTAATATCAACTCACCTAAACAGTTGGGCGAACTACTTTTTGAAAAGCTAGGTCTTCCTCTCGAATATACCAAGAAAACCAAGACAGGTTATTCGACAGCCGTGGATGTCTTGGAGCGTCTGGCTCCTATTGCGCCGATTGTTAAGAAAATTTTAGATTATCGTCAGATTGCTAAGATTCAATCCACTTATGTGATTGGTTTGCAGGATTGGATTTTAGCGGATGGCAAGATTCACACGCGCTATGTGCAGGATTTGACTCAGACAGGGCGTCTGTCTAGTGTCGATCCAAACTTGCAAAATATTCCTGTTCGTTTGGAACAAGGTCGCCTCATTCGTAAGGCTTTCGTGCCAGAGTGGGAGGATAGTGTCCTTCTCAGCTCTGACTACTCACAGATTGAATTGCGAGTTTTGGCGCATATCTCTAAAGATGAGCACTTAATCAAGGCTTTCCAAGAGGGAGCTGATATCCATACCTCGACAGCCATGCGGGTCTTTGGAATTGAGCGTCCTGAAGATGTGACTCCAAACGATCGTCGCAATGCCAAGGCTGTCAACTTTGGAGTGGTTTACGGAATTTCAGACTTTGGTTTATCGAATAATCTGGGCATCAGTCGTAAAGAGGCTAAGGCCTACATTGATACCTACTTTGAACGCTTCCCAGGGATCAAAAACTACATGGATGAAGTCGTTCGTGAGGCGCGTGATAAGGGTTACGTGGATACTCTCTTCAAACGTCGTCGTGAGTTGCCAGATATCAATTCGCGTAACTTTAACATTCGTGGTTTTGCGGAACGTACAGCTATCAACTCCCCTATCCAAGGTTCGGCTGCAGATATTCTCAAAATCGCTATGATTCAACTAGATAAAGCATTGGTAGAGGGTGGTTATCAGACTAAGATGCTTCTACAAGTACACGATGAAATTGTTCTTGAAGTGCCTAAGTCAGAATTAGCTGCCATAAAAAAACTCGTCAAACAAACCATGGAAGAAGCCATTCAACTCAGTGTACCCCTGATTGCTGATGAAAATGAAGGCGTGACTTGGTATGAAGCCAAATAAAAAATAGACTATTAGACAAAAAGAAATCCCCTTGAACGCTACTGTTCAAAGGGATTTTTCTTTCAGGAAAAGACAAAAGTGAAACTATCTAGCTAATAGTAGGATTTATTTGATTTGTTTCTTTTGTTCTTTTTTGGCAAGTACTGGTAGAATAACTCCTAGACCAATCAGAATAATTGGTGTCAAGATATTTGTAAGCAGAGAGAATTGCCAAGCAGTTGGATTCTCAGCATAGCTAATTTTTGGAACCATACCAAGGATACAAGCAAAGGCAGTAAAGAGGAAGCACCAAGTACCGATAACAAAGCCAAGTTTAGGATTGTTCACAAACTTGTATTCCGCATTTTTGTATGTTTTCCAAGCACGGTTGAGCATCATATAGGCAAGGAATACCCAGAGGTAACGCATTGGCATTACTATAGAATTGAGGTTGGTCATCCATTTTACAAGTCCGTCAATTTCCTGAATACCAAAAATTGGAAGGATGATGATAAGGCTAACGAGGACGCCTGTAAGGAGGTAGCCGTTAATGAGGACACCTTTTTCAGTACGTTTACGAAGCCAGCTTGGGATGTAGTTTTCGTCAGCGTTATTGAGAAGGATTTGCAATGGTGCGTCAATAGAGAAGGCAAGTGCCGCTATTTGTCCGACCATATTTGTAAGAGCGTAAATCACGACAAATAGGTTTCCAACTCCCCAAGAATTTCCTAACATTTGGAAGGCTTGATAAGCGCCATTACGCATGAGGTCTTCAGGGATGTTATTACCATCAAATAGCATTCCCATGGCAACTGAACCAAGGATAGCAGAGAGTCCTACCATGATGGCCATGACAATCATACCTTTTGGAAATTCTTTTGCAGGATTGCGAGTTTGATTCACATAAGGGGAAATTTTTTCACAACCACCAACTGCAAAGACCAGTAGTGAGATGGTTGTAAAATAAGAAAAATCAAAGTTTGGAATGTAAGTGCTCAGTTGATCCATGTGTGGTGTCGCAAACTGAATATCTGGCTTGATGAAAGGCAGACCGACAGCCAAAAGCACAAAGAGTAAAGACATAATCAACATAGCACTTCCTGCCAAGCTACCGATGACTTTCAGTGTTGTCAATCCTTTTGTAGAAAGGTAGAGGAAAAGTCCAAAGATTAGTAAACAGAGAATAACAATCCAGTGGATGTCAATCTGTTTTAGAAACTGTCCGTTACCTTGTAAGGCCCATCCAAGCGGAATCAGAATTCCTTGAGGTTTTTGTGCGAGATAAGGGATATGTACAACCCAGTAGGTCCAAGCAGCAAAGTAGGCTAGACGTTTGGTTGATGTTTTTTCAACCCAGTCACTAACACCGCTTCCGCTCTCCTTGAAGGTAGAACCGAGTTGTCCAACGATGAGGGAATAAGGGATGAAGTAGAGCGCGAGGATTAAAATCCAAGATACGACAACTGAAATTCCCTGTTGAGAATAGTTGTTGACGACGTTTCCTAGCCCCCAAACCATGTTGAAGGCAATCAGAGAAACCATCAGCCAATTAAGTTGGTGTTGATCTTTTTTCATAATGTCTCCTTTTCTTATAATTTCAGTATATCATGATTTTTTGAAAGCGCCTAACAAAATTTGAAATTTACTATAAAAAATGTAGGGGGATTTATCAGATGGAGTTTGTACTTGAGTAAAAGTTATACACAATCTGTGGATAACTTTGTGAAATAAAAAATTGTTTTCCAAATGTTAGTTTAGAAAAAAGAGATAGAATGTGTGAGTTGGGTACTAAGCTAGTCGGTTATAAAGACTGATAGAACAGTCTATTGAGGGTGTTTTACTTTAGAATGTCAAAAAAATGGTTGAGAGAAATCGTTTGGAAGTACATGAAATTGATTTGAAAGTTGATTGAAAGTTATGCACAATCTGTGGATAACTTTGTGGAAGATTTACTATAAATCAGAAAATCCCCCTGTACATGACAAAGGGATTTGACCGATTAGTGATTTGGTAACCAGCTGAGGGTAAAGTCGAGAGATTGGGCGTTTAGCAAATTCTGGTGACCAATACTCTGAACTTCTTTTCCGTCAAGATGACAGTTTGTTACAAAGTGGAAGTGTTCATGATTTTGTTGTGTACGAATATCCAACCACTTGTTTCTTTCTGTCAGATAGATACGAAGGTGGTCAAAGAGTGGAATCCCAAGGTCATAGCTTGCTTTTCCTGGGCAGGTCGGGTAAAGTCCAAGGGCAGACCAGACATACCAGGCAGATAGACTACCGTTATCCTCATCGCCTGGATAAGCATCCCAACCAGCTCGAAAGGCTTTTTGACGGAGAGTCTTGATTAAGAGACTGGTGTATTGAGGATAATTGCTATAGCGGAAGAGATAAGGGATGTGGAAACTTGGTTGGTTGGAAATGGCTAGTTGACCAAATGGTGCTGTTGCCATTTCGCTCATCTCGTGAATTTCATATCCATAGCCTGTCGTTTCAAAAAGTGGGAGACTTTGACAAGCTTTCAAAAGATAGTTGCTAAAGGCTTCTTTTCCACCCATTAGTTGGCTAAGTCCAGAAATATCGTGTAAGACACCGAGACTGGCTTGAATAGCTGAACACTCAGCGTAGTCACGACCCCAACTATAGGGAGAAAAGTCAGGACGGAAGTTGCCATCTACATCACGCGCCCTCATATAGCCTGTTTCAGGGTCAAATAGGTTTTGATAATTCTTAGCATATTGAGCATAGGTTTGTGCCAGCTCTTCTTGACCTAATTTTTCTGCACAAGTAGAGATGCAAAAATCACTGTAAGCATAGTCCAGTGTATGACTGACACTTTCGTGGTAGTCTGTGGATAGGTAGCCAAGTTCTTGGTATTGGGCCAGACCGTGTCGTCCGTTGACAGCTTTTGGGTCAGCCTTGGTCGCAGTTTCAATCATGGCTTTGAGAAATTCTTCCTCAAGCTCAGGTGCCATGTTTTTGCAGGCGCTATCTGCAATAAGACCATCAATCAAAGTGCCAGGCATCATTCCTCTTTCATCAGGGGCAAGCCACTTAGGAAGATATCCAGTGTCGCGGTAGCTATTGAGGAAGCCTTCAAGGAACTGACGATAGTATTCTGGAATAATCAAGGCAAAGAGTGGGAATGAAGTGCGGAAGGTATCCCAAAAACCATTGTTGGTAAAGAATAGCCCTGGTTTGATAGTCCCTGAAGCAAGGTTTATATGAATATTCTCGCCTTGTTCATTTACCTCATAGAAGGTTTGTGGGAAAAGAAAGAGTCTATAAAGACAGTGATCAAAAAATGTTCGGTCTACCGAGCCGGTTTCCACGACATCAAATCGGCCTAGAAGATCTTCCCAACTTTTTTTGGCGTCTACTCTTGTTTCTGTAAAATCCTGTTTAGGAAGATTAAAGAAAGCTTGTTCTTTGGAAATAAATGAAGTGGCTAGTTGAACTTGAGCTTCCGATTCAGCCAAGTCGATACGCCAGTCTTGCCCCACTTGATTGATAGATAAAATATCTGTAGAGAATGCGAGAGCAGTAAACATGACGAGGGGACTTTTGTTGGTTTCGGTTAATCCGATTTGACCAAGGCTGACAGTACGCTCATCTATTTGCTCTAGTGATAAATCATCTGCTGCATGCAGATAGAGTGAGAGTTTCTTGCCTTGTATCTGTCTTAGTTGAATAGAAGCCCCATAGCAAGTAGGACTTAATTGAGTTTCAATCTGATAACGCTCAGAAAAAATTCGGAGATAATGGGGATTGAAAATAGCACGCTCTAGATTATAAGAGGATTGGCGATGGTAGAGGGTATCCCCGATAATATCTCCTGTGACTGGAGTTAGAAGTAGCCAAGAATAATCGCCAATCCAAGGACTAGGCTGGTGGGTTAGTCGAATACCCTGAAAGATAGGTAGATGGGGATCGAAAAACCAAGAACCTTCCTGGTCACTAGTTTGTGGAACAAAGTAATTCATCCCAAAAGGAACACCTGTGTAGGGTAGGGTGTTTCCTCGTGAAAATGAATGTTTACTAGCTGTTCCAAAACGCGTATCAATGGTTTCAAGTATAGGTTTCATAGTGATTTCCTTCAGTAGTTTTCTACATTATATCAGAAAAAGGATACTTTTAGAAAATGACTTCAAAATATAACAATTTTGTAGAAAAAATGAACCTTTTGACAAAATAAATCTCACAAAATACCGTTGTTATTGGCTTTTTGCTTTGTCTTGAATTGTTAATTTTTGAATTTGCTCCCCTTTTTGCTCCCCCTATAGTGCTTTTAGTGCAGTTTCGTAGAATGAGACTGCTTTTTTTGCGTTCTCTTTTGAGAGGTGGCTATATGTGTCCATGGTCATGCTGATTTGAGAGTGACCTAGACGGTGTTGGAGTTCCTTGTAAGGTATTCCAGAGTTAAGCAGTAAACTAGCGTGAGTATGACGGAAACCATGAAAACCTATATTCGGAACATCAGCGCGTTTAAAATGTGTTAGTAATCTTTTTTTAAGTTTTACAATGCTAGTATATTCATGAATGAAGTCAGAAAATACTACACTTTCACGTTGCCCTATCTTCCAAGCCTCTTTAGTTTGGCGCAGTTTGTACTGCTTTAGCATGCTAACAGTCGCTTGATCTATATCTATATCCCGATAACTAGCCTTAGATTTTGGGCTATTGATTTCTAGATCCCGATTTAGTGTTTTGGTAATATGCACAACGGCATTATCTAAGTCTATATCAGACCAGCTAAGCGCTAGAGCCTCATTGATACGGCAACCAGTTGCCAGTAGGAACTTATAGAGCGTTACATCATAGTAATAACGATATTTACAACTATCTAAATTATCGAGATAACCAAGAAACTTTTTTAACTCTTGATTATCAAAGTGCTTTACTTTTTTCCGCTTTGCTTTCTGAGTGTTACGAGGTAAAACCACATCACGCGCAGGATTGGACGGTATCGCTTGCATGGTTACGCCATACTGTAAGATACGTTTATTTAAAGCGTGGATCATATCATAGTGTAGAAAAGCGCCCTCTTCCCCTCTATTAGCCTTATCAGCAAGTTTATTGATAATTGACTGAATAAGTGGAGTAGTGAGCTTATCGAGCTTATACTCCCCGAAAGTAGGCAATATGTGATTATCTATTAGCGCTCTAACGTTTCCTTGAGTGTTTGGCTTAACTGTATTCTTATAGCTTTCCCACCATAGAGTTGCCAATTCTTGATAGTTTTTTATGGTAATAGCCTTTTGTCTGGTAGATCCTGCTTTTTGAAAAGCTATTTTTTCTTGATTGGCTTTCTGCTTAACTTCCTTTTGTGTCCGACCTGTTACTTTGGTTTTTACTTTCTTTCCTGTTACCTGGTCAACTCCTAGATATACATTAGCACGATAGACTTTACTACCGTCTTTTTTTATAACTTCAGTTATTTTCATGATGATAAACCTTTCTAAAATACATCAGCAGGCAAGCTATTATCAAAAAGGTTTTAGATTGTGGTTTATATCATGTCAGGGCTTCACAGTTTGCCCCACATTCGATTTTAAAGAGTCAGACAGTAAATAATACCAGAATAAAAAACAAGGCGGATATGGGGTTAGTATGGGTGTTTTTACATATACGGGTAAATGTTGGAAAATGTCGGATTTTCAAGAATACTGGAAAAAAGCAATTTTCTTCATTTTCTGAGTCCCTAAAAAAGGGGAAGGAAGTTGTTGATAGACAAAGTCAGCGGACTTGCTGAAGCACGCGCAGAATATGAAAAAATATGAGTTTTTGAAGATTTCAAAAGCTAAGAATGCTAGTGTTTACAAGTCTTTCAACAGTTTTTAGTTAAAAGGTTTTATGTTGACAAAAGTTGACATTTTTATCTATCTGAAAAATTGAATTTGTTAACACCGTAGCGCGTGGGGATGCTATAGGTCGTATTTTAAATGCAAGAGTGGTATAATGATGTTGTAAATACCTAACCTTTCGCTTATTTTCAGTTAGGTACTATTAGACAAGTTGGCAGTAGCTAGCTTGTCTTTTTTGTTGCTATTTGTCAATTTTGCCCATTTTTGCGCTTTAGTCTGTAAAATCGGCTTTCTATTCTTCAATTTTCCCCGTTTTTGCACAATAGACCATGAAAAGATGGTTGATATTGGCGAATGTGGGGGGTTAATTCTCTCTATATATGCCCACGACTTCGCCGATTGTGCGAATATCGTTGCTTTCGTCTAGTTGAATATCAGCATAATCAGGGTTAAGGCTTTCTAAATACCCTTGACGCAGTTTCTTGACATAGTTAGCACCGTCTACTTGGAAGATACCGATTGTGTTATAGTCAACTTGAGGTGTATTCTTGATAAATAGGTAGTCGCCATTCTTTATCTTTGGCTCCATGGAGTTGCCAACGACATAAGCGATAGCGTCATAGTCGTCTGGTATTTCATCCTCATAGAACGAAACTTCCATATCTAAATCGTCGTCCTGCATCGAACCACTACCAGCAGAGACAACCCCAGTAACACGACGTTGGGCGGTCTTTCTGTAGTCGTCCAGTCTGATTATGTTCTCCGATACTTCGTTTATCTTCGTTTCTTCTTCGTTCTGCTCTAGCAGTTGCTTCTCAAGATAAGTCAAGGCCTTTGCTTGTCTTGGTGGAGTTAGTTGATCATAGATGGCTTGAACTGGGGAAGTGGTAGCAATTGCTTCGTTTTTATTTTCTACTAAGTCAGACTTTGAAACGTTGAAAAAATTAGCCAGCATTTCGATTTTATCTATACGTGGGTAAGTTTTAGCATTTACCCAATCGTTGACGGTTGTATACTTAAAATCTAATGCAATAGCTAACTGACGAGGGTTTAAACCTTTTGCACTTAAAAGTCTTTTGATATTGTCCGCCATTATTTGCTTATTTCCTAATGACATGGTGCAACCGCCTTTCTGTAATTCATAATTTAATTATACGGTTAAAACGTAGAAAAAGCAAGGGAAACGAAAAAAAAGAAAATAAAATCAAAAAAAGTGTTGACAAGTTATCGGTTTTACCGTATACTGTCATTGTGTCCGATTTAAACGGATATAGAAAGGAGTGAGGGCTATTTGCGTCTTACATTGAAAGCGTTGCGTGCCAATAGCAACATGAAACAATCAGAGGTGGCACAAAAACTAGGAATTTCTGCAACTACTTGGAGTAAGTGGGAAAATGGAAAAAGTTTTCCTGATGTTGCCCAAGTAAAAGAGATTGAAAAACTCTTCGGTGTTGCTTATGACGACATTATTTTTTTAAGCTAATATCCGATTTAAACGGATATAGAAAGGAGTAACCCAATCGCAATACTATTTTACATCTACAAGATACTCCACTGGTGCTTTACCACTGGGGATTGACAACAAAAGGGAGCAAACCAATGGAATTAGTCTACATGGACGGCAAGAAAGAGCCGTATACACTGAGCAGTATTGTGGCAGAATGCACGGGATTGCAACATCACACAATCACCAAGACGATCCGCAAACATCAAGCAAGATTTGAACAGTTCGGAAAGGTTGGATTTAAAATCCAAGCTATGGAGAGTGGCCAGAATACCAAGGACTATATTTTGAATGAGCAACAAGCAACCTTGTTAGTTACATTCTTAAAGAACACCGAGCAAGTGGCCAACTTCAAAACCAACCTGGTCAAAGCATTCTTTGAAATGCGTGAGGAACTTTCTAAGTTTCGTATGCAGAGGGCGCTAGAAAAGCCAAAAAGAAAAACACTGCATGACAGTATTGAGAACTGGGAACAAGCACCCAAGCACGCGCATAGCACCATGAACAACTTGCTACTGAAGGCAGTAACCGACAGGAACGCGAAGCAGTTAAGGGAAGAACGTGGGGGCTATAATGGCATTGATAGCTTGACAAGTGACGAGCTGGAGCAATACCAGGCTTTTGAGGATATGGTAATAGCCATGATTGGCTTGAATATGAGTTACCAAGAAATTAAGGCCATGGCATTCAGAAATAAAAAAACACGCCAAAGAAGCGCGTGAGAGCAACAAAAAAAGGCTTAGCAATAACCACACCGCAGAGCCTTTCACACTAACACTAAAACGAATTTAACAAAAAGCAGGCAAGCTATTATCAAAGAGGTTTTAGTAAAGATTTATACCTAGATTATAGCATATTTAGGGCAATTTGACCATACGGAGAGCGCCAACTCTTAAAACTGGTACTTTCTCACGCTTTCAATTTAGCGAGTCTGAGTGTGAGGAAATCGTCTATAAGAAACAACTCAAAAAGCCCCACGCTCTCGGTCGGCAAACTTCTGAGCGTGAGGAACTTCATTGCAAGAAAAACTGTATAAGAAACAACCATTCAAAACCCCCACACTTGCCATCGCCAAACTTTGAGTGTGAGGATATCCTGGATAGTAAAAGGCATTAAAAGCTCTTAGGGCAATTACACAACATAGAAACAGAGGTAATAAACATGGAAGAAACAACATACGAGAATTTGACTAGACGTATAGACAGAATTAGCGCAGAAATGCTAGAAATTAGCGAAAAAAATGATCTATTCGGACTTTCTTTGTTGGCAAATCAGATAAAGTCTATCAAAGAAGATTTACACCGCTTACTTTGGATTGAACTTCCTGAATTGAATGACAGCCATAAAATCGAAGCACTCTCTAAAAGAACTACGGGAATGTTTTTCAACCCTGGTATTTTTGAAATGGACGCTATGCGACAAGCATTCTTTAAACGCCAAGCTAAGCACTTTTTTGACAATGAAGCAGAGCAACAGGCGTATATAGAACATGCTGAAAAGGAGTATTTAGAGGCTACTATAACCTTAAAAGATATTCTTTTTAACTCTAAAAAAGGAACTCAAAAAGCAAATAAAAGTTGTCTTATAGAGAAGTTTGAGGAGGCAATGCAATGACACTAGACCTAAACAATATGACACAATCAGAATTTGATGAAGTAATGGCTGAAATCAAGTCAGAACGCCCCAGCGTCTTTCAGTTTATTGCTGATTTTTTAGATAGAAAGGTAACACCCGAAGAGGTGGATGAGTTTTTGAAGATGGAGCGAACTGATCAAGTGGACTATATCAAGAATTACAAAGCGAGGGCATGACATGAATGAATTAGATTTGACCAATACACAGGCGGTAATCTGTATGGTTGTATTGATTGGCTTACTGCTTTATTTAAACCACCGAGACCGCAAAAAAAGCGCCCAATTTGAGCGAGAAAACCAACAGACGATAGAAACACCTAGCGAGAGTTTAAGCCCTGATTATGGGCGATATATCCAGCTTGCAGGGGTAAGAGTTTACGGAGGAATGAAATGAGTTACACAATGAATTTATACCCTGATATTGAAAAAATACCAGACGAACCTTATTTTACTAAAGATATTTTTCTAGCTACGTGTATGGACAATGCAACAAAGTTAGCTGTAACTATGGGCTTGTTGACAAAACAAACGTTGGATTTAGAGACTAAGACAGCTATTTTGAAAACCCTTGATACCATTATAGAAACTCAAAAAGATATTTTGCGAGGGGTAGCGAGCGGACAAATAACCTTTTTGAATAAAAGCAAAGGAGAGGAGGAACTGAATGAGCCTATCGGAGAATGATAAGCGAGTCTTAAGACTAATAAAAGTGGGGGCTGAGAACTCCATAACAGGGGCAGAAATAAGCCTGATCACTAAGCTAGCAGAAAGAACCGTGCAAGATATTATCAGCCGTCTAATCACGCGCCATAGCGTTCCTATTGTTGGGGTTCGACACGGAACATTTAGAGGATATTTTATCCCAGCTAACAAAGAGGAGCTACTGGACGGAGCAAAAACATTTTACAATCAGATACGAGAAGAAGAAAAGCGCCTAGCAGTGTTGATGAATAGCGACCTAGAAAGCTACAAAGAAACCTTGAAGGAGGTGGGCGGATATGTTTAGCCTAAGCCGAGAAAGTGAGCAAGACCTAGCGCATGGCATTCTGGAGGTGGTGGAAAGATACCTTGAAGCGCGTGATAGACTCAAACCACGCCTAACAGGTTTAATCTCAGCCCAGGAAGTCATGGACGAGTTAGATATAAAATATATGACACTCCAAAAATGGGAAAAAGCAGGGCTAAGACGATACCATCCACCGCTTGAAGATACAAGAAAGGTTTACTATAAAATAACTGACATCTGGAAGTTTCTGGGGGTAGAAAATGGGTAGATACATGACAGAGCCAGCTTATGCTGGTATGAAGTTAGCCAAGGAAGATAAAACCAAGGTCAGACGCCCAAAGTTGAAGCAACTCAAAGAACGGAAACAACTGAAGAAACTGAGGAAGAAACGTCGGAAAGGGAGCTGATATGACGATTTACGAGGCTAGAGGCTTTCAGGGTAATCTTGTCTATCCATTTGATAAAATTGAGCCGTTCCAGTACATTGAACGCTTTAAGCCTTTGGTAGTCCCTGAAGGGGCAAACATTGAAGAATTTAAACGTACACAAGCGCCTTACTGTATAAGTGGCAAAGTGACACCAGAAAAGCATGGCAGTTACAAGCGAAACAACTCCAGTCTAATCTATCGGGATTTGATTTTCCTTGATTATGACGATATACAGGGGACGTCTGAGGGCTTTATAAAGGCTGTTTCTAGCGCTTTATTTGGCTACTCCTATATCTTATACCCGACTATCAAACATAGCTTAGAAAAGCCCCGTTTTCGCCTTGTAGTGAAGCCTAACAACGTGATGAATGAGGCAACCTATAAGCAGGTAGTTAAGGAGATAGCGGACAAGATTGGGCTACCCTTTGACATGGCCAGTCTAACCTGGTCACAACTCCAAGGGCTACCAGTAACAACAGGCGACCCAGCAAGTTATCAAAAGGTTGTGGAGCATGGCCTAGATTATCCAGTCCCCAAGGTTGAACCAAGAGCGAAGCAAGAAACTACGGAGCGTTACAAGCCTAGAGCAAGTGGCCAGAGGTCAATGACCATGAGAATTATTGACACGCTTTTTAATGGCTTTGGAGATGAGGGAGGGCGCAACGTAGCACTGACACGCTTTGTAGGTTTACTCTTTAATAAGTGGGTTGATTGCGACCTAGAGACCGCCTACGAGCTGACAAAGATAGCTAATAGCGTGACAGTTGAACCATTGCCTATTGAAGAGCTAGACCGCACTTTTAGCAGTATAGCACGGGCTGAATATAGAAAGAGAGGATAGAACCATAGAACTAGAAGAATTAGGAAACCTAGAAAGTGAAATCTTAGAGGCGCGTGAAAGCGAAGATAAGCACTTTAAGACTTTCAAAGGTGTTAGGGGACAGCTTATCAAAGAGTGTCAAGAAATCAAGGACAAGGCTTATCAGCAAGCTTATGAAGAAGTTATGGCAGACAGCAAACACCTTGAAAATGTAAAGGCAGGCAGGTTGACCGAGGCCCAGCATGAAGAACTAGCCCAGCAGAAAGGCGAGGAAAATAGCAGTAAGGCCTTACCAACTAATCCGCTGGGAGTTGCTATTATGTTAAAAAAGTACGTCCGATTTATTAGAATTAAGCCAGAGGCACAAGGGCAAAAAGCCCCTTTATATTTCTATAATCCTGATTTTGGTATCTGGTTAGAGGATAATGAATTTTTACAAGATCTTATTTCTGTCATTTATCCAAACGCAACGGAAAAACAGGCATTTGACACGCTTTATAAAATAGCTAGACAGAGCCAAATGAGGGAAATCCAAGGCAATTATACTGTAATTGGGAAACAGCTATACAATGCTAAGACGGGCATTTTTGAAGAAACTACACCAGAGATTACAGCAACAAGAAAGATAAAAACAGGTTATAACCCTGGGGCAGAAGAGCCTATAATCAACGGCTGGAAGCCGACAGCTTGGCTTTTAGAGTTGTTTGACGGTGACAAGGAGCTTTATAACCTTGCTATCCAGATTATAAAAGCAAGCGTCACAGGGCAGTCTTTGCAAAAAATCTTTTGGCTTTTCGGTGAAGGTGGAACAGGAAAAGGAACTTTTCAGCAGTTACTTATAAACCTAGTTGGTATGGAAAATGTGGCAAGTTTGAAGATCACTGGTTTAACAAAAAGTCAATTTTCAACGTCTATATTATTGGGAAAGTCGCTTGTAATCGGTGATGATGTACAAAAGGACGCAGTAATTAGAGACACTTCAGATATGTTTAGCTTAGCAACAGGCGACATAATGACCATAGAGGACAAAGGGAAACGCCCTTATAGCATACGCCTTAATATGACGGTAGTACAATCTTCTAATGGTTTACCAAGAATGAACGGGGATAAATCAGCTATTGATAGGCGATTTAGAATTTTACCTTTTACCAAAATATTTAAAGGTAATCCTAACAAGGCTATCAAAGACGATTACATTAACCGCAAAGAAGTGCTGGAGTACCTGGTTAAGTTGGCTATTGAAACACCAATCGCTGACATTAACCCTACGAAGTCTATTGAAATACTTGAAGAACACCATAAGGACATGAACCCCGTGATTGATTTTGTTTCTAAGTTTTTTACTGATGAATTGACAAGTGAGTTTATCCCTAATAGTTTTGTCTATCACGTTTGGAAAGGTTTTCTAGAATACTATGGTATTAAAGAAAACAGGTCAGAAATGGGCTTACATCGAGAAATCAAAAGCAACCTGCCTGAAGGTTTCGCAGTTGGCCAGAAGGTTATCCCTGCAGGGCAACAGATCCATAAAGGTTTTTATCCTAAAGAAGACCTACCGCCCTTTGCAAGCGTAGCCTATACTAATGGTAGGGCAACACCCGAAAAGCAGAAAAAGCCAAAGAATGAACGCGGGTATTACAACCATTGGCCAGAGTACAAAAAGAGAAGGAAAAGAAAATAAGAATTTTATACACTTTACACAGTAGGGCAAAAATTTTATACACTTAAAAACGTTGTCATATCAAGGGTTTTATACACTTTATACGAAAAACACGGAAATAAAAAAATTTCCTTATATTATGTTTCAAAATGAGTTCCTATTATCCCCTATATATATTTTTATTTTAATGTATAAAGCGTATAAAGTGTATAAAACAATAGCAAAACCCTTGGTACTACTGACTTTATTTTTTATACACTTTCAAAAACAAGTGTATAAAATTTTCAAGAAGCGTATAAAAAAGGGGACAGAAAAATCAATTAAGTACAAAAGGAGTAAAAAACATGAAAATTAAACTATTTTTTATTACAAATGGCAACAATCACTAGAAAATTTTGAACAGGAAGTAAATGATTTTATGGTGACCGTGCAGGTAATTGATGTAAAACATTCAACCGCAACCGTAGGAGATAGTGATGGTATGGGTGCGATTGCTGGTTTGCTAGTATTATACAGATAACAAAATGGGGTAGATAGTACCGACCCCCTTGCAATGGTGTAACTACTAGTGACACCCTTAAAACAGAAAGAGGAAAAACAACATGACATTAAAAACATTTTCAGATAAAGCAAAAACATTCACTTTCACTTACTATTTTTGTGATCAGGCGACCGCTCAAGTAGCAGGTCACGCGCTACTGGGATATATGACTGGAACATATTGCCAGCCTGTAATCTCATTGACCTACAAGGATAAGGGAACGCTTGTCGCTGAGTATGTGGAAGATCACAAGCTAAACAAGACTTTCAAGCGTATTTGTGATAGCTTTAAAGACTACCATAAACAACCAGAAGAGGCTGAAGCATTTGAGGAACGTTATAAACGGGAGCGCGTGCTTCAACTCAAAGAGTCAGAGGATTTTGAGAGATTGCTGAATAAGGTCACAGACTACGAGCTGGAACTATTAGACTATGCTGATCGCTTGCTTTCTGATAAGCCTATCCCTATGGACTCTATGACTGCTTTTGGTACGTTGGAAATGCTGGGCGATGAAAGTATTAGCCTACTCCAAAAGTTGGACGTAGAGGGCGAATATAAAGGCCTTGCTGGTTATACAGAGCATTTGAAGTAGAACACAGGGGAGCAATCCCCTTTTTGCTATCAAGTCAATAGTTTTGGGTTTTTCCATATAGGGGGAAATAATGAAGCAGTTAGCAATAGAAACAATCACTAAACCAATGAAGCTGAGAGGAATATCTAAGGGTATAGCAGAGTTGGACGGTCAACGTTTAGAGATTGATTTGGATAATTTAATGATTGATTTTGGTGTAGAGTCATTTGAATTAGACAGAATAGCAGGAACTAAGGGAGGTAATCGATATTTCTTTCTTTGCCCTGATTGTGGGAGACGGTGCAGGTTACTTTATAAACGGTATTTATATTTTAGTTGCGGTACTTGTCTAGATATCCACAAGAGTACCCTGAACCGTAGTAAAACGGATTGCCAATATTACTGGGAGCTTGCACTAAAAGAAGCCAGAAAGGTAGAACCAGGGTGGAGTCCTAGACGTGGTGGATATATGTTTGATGGTTTCCCTGAAAGACCAAGGTATATGAAACGTGACAGGTATCATAAGCACTATAAGAAGTTTTTGAAGTATATTGAAAAAGGGGATAGATTTTGGCTGAATGGTTTGGGATCCCTGAGATAATTTGTAGTAGTGTGCAATTTACAAAACAAACAAATACTACATATTAGACGGTTTAAATGTTAAAAAAAGCTAGATATATCAAGGATTTAAGTAAGTAGAGCGTTCCAAAAAAAGGGTGCGATAAATGGAGCGCGTGTTTTGATAAAAAATTATTCGTTTAGGAAAAGGAAACAGGAAATACTTAGGTTTTGGTTAGGTAGTGGCAGTAAATATGCCTGACAAATGGCAGGGTTATGTGTGTTGAACTCCGAGCGAACGCCGAGAAAAGTGGATATATCCCCCCCTATCATTTATCAAGCAATTAATAGCAATAATAACCCCCCTTAACTCCCTGAGAAATGACAAGCAGATAAGCGAAGTTTTTAGCCCTCTTATTTCGGATTTACTCCTTGCAGAATGACAAGCAGATAAGGATGACAATAAACCTTCTTAATTGCTTACAAAACGATAGGGAGTTAAGACGAATTTAAAAGCCCCTTATTTTCGTTTTTCTCCTTGTCAAACGGTAAGGAAATAAGACAGGAAATAACATCGCTTATTTTGATTTTGCTCCCTGAAAAACTGTAAGGAGATAAGGGGACTTATTAGCTTCCTTAATTTGGGTTTTCTCCTTACAAAATGATAGGGAAATAAGAACTAAAATAACTCCCCTTATTTTCCTACCAAATGATAAGGAGATAAGAGCAGTTTAAAAGTCTGTTATTTTGGATTTGTTGCTTACCAAATGATAAGCAGATAAGCAAAGAAATAACTTGCCTTAATTGCTTGCAGAATGACAAGGAAATAAGAGAAATAAAAACATCCCTTAATTGCTTATCAAACCATAAGGAGATATGGGGGCTATCTCCCTCCCCACGCGCTTCTATGAGCTTCACACCGTCATTGTACATTTTTTCTCACGGGAAAGAATTTGAAGCTAGAGCGAACATAGAGAAATAGCAAAAAAAGCCAAGGCGCTCCGCCTCAGCTATAATCTCAATAATATTATATCATGAAGGAGCAAACTAATGGAGCTGGATAAGTTTAAAACGATGATGAACGTAAGAGAGCGGATGACTTACTTTCTACGTTTCCAGAGGATGGCAGGGAGTGAAAACCAAGTTAGGATAGATGAGGAGGCTTGGGAACTTGTCTTACCTGATCAGTGGAATTTGAGCGGTGAGCATGAAAAAGCAATCCGTGAGGGGTTGGAGATATTCGCCCACGACATCAATAGCATAGAGAACAAGCGAGCCAGAAAATACTTTATTATCCATTATTGCTACATGAGAAAGAAAACAATGAGTGAATGCGTAGAGATGGCAGGTACTAGCTCCACTAGCTACCACAGATACAAACAGATAGCCGTCTTAAACTTTGCGAGAATCCACCAGAACGGAGAGCTAGAAGCATATAAGTAGGCGTTTGTGGTGTTTTGTTGAGAAATGTTGAGATTTAAGTGAAGGGGGAATGACATGATTGAAGATTTTTTGATTGATTTGGAGAATATCCAATTAGAGGATATAGACATAGATTTAAACATGGATATAGACATAGATTTAAACATAGATTTTGACCTTGATGATTTAGATTTAACCTTACTACAAGAATTAGAATCGTAAATGTTGGAAAATGTAGGCTGAGGCTTCATATTCGCCCCCTATTTTGCTTTGTTTCGTACTGGACAACTAAAACACCATGGATAAACTAGAAGCCCTCAGAAACGAATCTGGGGGCTTTTGTGAGGTCATAATCTGATAAACCACGCGCTTCATGGTATAATATACCTATCAGCAACCAGCAATAAAAAAAGCACGTTTGACCGTGCTAGTTTCTTGCCTGCTGAACTCGTCAAATCTTAGCCCTTTTGTGGGGCTTTTTTGCTCCCCTTTTTGCGTACTTTGGGGGAGCAAGTAGTAAACAGTAATATTAGTGATTTTTGTTAAAAAGCGCGTGATATAAGGGTTAGAAAGCCCTAAGGAAACATAAAATAAGCAGATTTTGATTTTGTAGAAAAAATGAACCTTTTGACAAAATAAATCTCACAAAATACCGTTGT
>CAUSCX010000018.1:0-28842 GCA_963530385.1 uncultured Streptococcus sp.
GTTTGTTGTATACAGCGATACCGTTGTACATTGGGTTTTGGTTCAATTCTTGGAAAGCATCCATGTTCAATTCGTTAACTGGACGTGATCCAAGGATCGCTAGGAATGGAGTGTTATCCATAGCTGCATCGTAAACACCGTTAATCAAGTGAGTCGCACCTGGACCACCTGAACCAACTGCAACCCCGATTGAGCCGCCGAATTTAGCTTGCATAACCGCTGCAAGTGCACCAGTTTCTTCATGGCGAACTTGCAAGAAACGGATATCTTTGTCTTCAGCCAAAGCGTCCATGAGGGAGCTAAGTGTTCCTGATGGGATACCATAGATAGTATCTACGCCCCAGGTTTTCAATACATTAAGCATCGCTGCAGATGCAGTAATTTTTCCTTGAGTCATAAGTATAACTCTCCTTAAATTAATATTGTCATTTACAAAAAGCGCTTTTATATGTTATTTGAAAACGATTCAGTAAATTTACAATCCTAATTTATCACATTTGTTTTCAGATTCATAAGAATTTGCTCAGAAACTTTCATTCTCTATTACAGTACAGTTTGGAAGCGTTTCGAAAATCTGTTTTAGAATAGAAAAAAGCGGTTAAGACCGCCTTTTTAATCGACTTTAGTAAAATTAAGCATAAGAGAGCTAATTAAAACAGATACTGAACTAAAGGCCATGGCAAGACCTGCTAGTTCTGGATTGAGGGTCAATCCCAGTCCTACAAAGACTCCAGCAGCAATTGGAAGCCCAAGGATATTGTAGATAGAGGCCCAGAAGAGATTGAGTAAGATCCTGCGGAAGGTCTTTTGACTCATGTCAAAGGCGCGCACAACGCCAAGCAAATCATTTTGCGTGAGCACGATGCCACCGGACTCGATCGCAATATCCGTTCCAGATCCCATAGCGATCCCCACATCCGCGATCGAGAGAGCTGGAGCATCATTGATCCCATCTCCAACAAACGCGACCTTGCTAGCTTCTTGCAGTTTTTGGATGGCGCTAGCTTTTTCTTGAGGAAGGACATCAGCAATGACGGTATCAATTCCCACTTGCTTAGCAATAGCTTGGGCCACCCGTTCATTATCCCCCGTTAACATGACCGTTTTCAAGCCCCGTTCTTTGAGCTTTTTGATCGCTTCTTTTGAGCTGGCCTTTGGAGCATCTTGAATGGCAATCAAGCCAATCACTTGCCCATCCACAGACAAACTGATCACTGTTTTGGCCTGCTCTTGCAACTCTACCATCCGTTTTTCAAGCTCCGGATCCATCGCTGTCCCGTCATGAAGTTTGCCATTTCCCAAGGTCACCAACTGCTGGTCGATCTGACCTTGGACCCCTTTTCCTTCAATCGCTTGGAAGTTTTCCACAGGGGATAACACCAAACCTTTTTCTTCTGCTTGGGATAACACCGCTTGGGCTAGTGGATGTTCTGAAAAAGTTTCAAGACTAGCAGCCAGTGTCAAGACACGCGCTTCATCTCCTACAACATCGGTTACAAGTGGTTGGCCAATGGTAATAGTCCCTGTCTTATCAAACACAACGGTTTGAATCTTTTGCACTTCTTGAAGAACTGTTCCATTTTTAATCAGAACCCCCATCTTGGCACTACGGCCGGTTCCGACCATCAGGGCTGTTGGGGTTGCTAAACCAAGGGCACAAGGACAGGCAATAATGAGGACAGAGACTGCATAGAGCATGGCCTCTTGAAGCGACGCGCCCAGAAGCACGGACCAAACCCAGAAAGTCGCAATGGCCAAAATCGTCACCACTGGAACAAAGATACCTGAAATCTTATCCGTCAAATCTTGAATAGGAGCACGACTGGATTGGGCCATTTTGACAAAGTCCACAATTTGAGATAAGAGGGTCTCACTACCGACTTTTTCAGCCTTAAAGAGAATGGTACCATTGCTGTTGATAGTGGAGCCAATCACTGCATCACCAACTGATTTTTCCACAGGTAAGCTTTCACCTGTCACCATCGACTCATCAATGGTCGTGCTTCCTTCTACAATCGTCCCATCAACCGCAATCTTTTCCCCAGGACGAACCCGAATCAAGTCACCAATTTGGATATCTTCCGCCGCCACCTCGACATAGTTCCCATCACGGAGAACTTGAGCCGTTTTTGCCTGCAAATCCAACAACTTTTCCACAGCCTCGGAGGCATTGTTACGCATCCGTTCCTCAAAGACTTGCCCTAAGAGGATAAAGAAGATGATAAAACCCGCAGCCTCAAAGTATACTGGCTGGCCAGTAAAAAGGGCAAATACACTATAGACATAGGCTACCAGGGTTCCAAGAGCTACCAAGGTATCCATATTGGAATGGTGCTTCTTAAATGAGGCCCAGGCACTCTTGATAAAAGGTACTCCTGCTACCAACATGATCGGCGTTGTCGCTATAAAGTTTCCCCAGCGATTGACTGGATGGGATACAAGTCCTGCCCACATCCCGATCATCAAGATCAATAAAGGAAGGGTAAAGATACTAGTAATCCAAAAGCGATCCCGTAAACTTAAGACACGACGGCGTTTTTCCACAACCGTGTAGGAACCCTTTTGCATCTTCATTCCACAAGAAAACTCAAAGTCCCCTGTTTCTGTCGGGGTAAAGGATATCACCTTATCCACACCGACTTCCAAAGGCTCTAAAATCCCCTGATCTTCAAACAAAATTTCCTTGTAACAGCCGGAAGGATTGACCCGATGGAAAGTGATTTCAGCAGGGATCCCTTTTTGAAGTTGAAATTCTTTGGGACTATAGCCCTTTTCTGCTGTAATACGGATCTTTTGCACTCCGTTTTCCACAACTGCTTTTTGTTTTTCTACCATACCTACTCCTTTATTCCACAATCATTTGACCATGCATCATGTTCATTCCACATGAAAACCCATATTCGCCCGCTTTTTCTGGCGTAATTTCAATGACATGTTTTTCACCTAAAGGCAAATCTTCATGAACGCCAAAATCTGGAAAGATCACTTGAGCCAGACATGAAGATGGATCCTTGCGATTAAAGATGATCCGGGCAGGAACATTCTTTTTCAGGACAATGGTTTCAGGCGAATAGCCCCCCATGACTTCGACTTCAATTTCTTGATAACCTGATTTCTGACGAGCTTGGCCGCTTACCTTTTCATGCTCTGCAAAGAACCACCAAGCAATAAAAGCAACCCCAAGTAAACAAACAATACTAATTAACAATCCAAACATTGAAATTCCTTCTTTCTATTACATACAATTGCAAGCGACTGTTTCGACAGCCTCAGCTTTCTTTTCTTCCAGGACCTGCTGCAGCTGATTAAGATCTGCAATCGTAAAGTCACATTCTTCAATCAAATCAGCTAGCAAGAGCTTTATTCTTCGAGAACAAAGCTTGTCTTTGATATCCTGAACCATTAAGCCCCTACTATCATCTAGCGTTAAAAGGGCCGAATAGGCAAAGGACTTGCCCTGCTTCTCCCGAGTCAAACATTCTTTCTCCACCAAACGGGCCAAAAGTGTCTGGATCGTGGACTTGGACCAGCTGAATCTTTTTTCTAATACTTTTATAAGATCAGTGCTTGTCTGTTCTCCCTGCATCCAGATAATCTTCATGACCTGCCATTCTGCATCTGAAATCTGCATGATTATCTCCTCCAAAATCTACATTTGTAAATTATAAATATGAGTATACTCTGAAAATTTACATTTGTCAACTATAAAGTTAATACATTCTGCTTTTTTCTCCTCATTACAAATTTACCAAAACATCTGCATAATTATCTCCTCCAAAATCTACATTTGTCAATCACAATTATTACTATACTCCTAAAATCTACATTTGTCAACTAAATTTCCTAAAAATTTTAAAATAGTTTAAAATGTATTAAAATTTTTTCTTATATACTCGTTAAGTTCACTTTTTAAACTCTCTTTCATGTTTACAAAGACATAACTCAAAAACCTCCACTTGGAGTGGAGGTCTTCTACTTTATCAATACAATTTTAAGTCACGAGGATCAACTGGGAAAGTTGGGTTGTATGGATTGTGACGAAGTTTGAAGTGTTTCACATCTTCAATAGTTTGTGTTCCAGATAACTGCATGACTGTCTTCAATTCTGCATTCAAGTGTTCAAATACTTGATGGACACCAACACTACCACCAAGAGCCAAACCATAAATAACAGGACGCCCAATTGCTACCAAGTCTGCTCCTGAAGCCAAGGCTTTAAAGACATGTTGACCACGACGAATACCAGAGTCAAAGACAATCGGTACACGTTTATCAACTGCTTCTGCTACTTCTTGAAGTGAGTCAAAGGCAGCTGGACCACCATCAATTTGACGACCACCGTGGTTGGTTACCCAGATACCAGATGCACCCGCAGCAAGAGAACGTTCAACATCTTCACGGCATTGGGGACCCTTCACATAAACTGGGAGTCCAGAGTATTCAGCGATAAACTCTACATCGCGTGGAGACAGGCGTTGTTTAGCTGATTTATAGACAAAATCCATTGATTTACCAGCACCTTCTGGCAAGTATTCCTCAACGATTGGCATTCCAACTGGGAAGACAAAACCATTACGTTTATCAACTTCACGATTGCCCCCAACAGTCGCATCTGCAGTCAAGACAATTGCCTTATACCCTTCAGCTTTAACACGATCCATGATATGGCGGTTAATCCCATCATCTTTACTAAAGTAGAATTGGAACCAATGAGGAGTCCCTTGAAGGGCTTGCGTAATTTCTGGAAGATCAACTGTAGAGTAGGAGCTTGTAGTATAGAGGGAACCAAACTCATGTACACCACGCGCAGTAGCCACTTCCCCTTGTTCATTGGCTAATTTATGAGCTGCAACTGGAGCCATAATGATGGGTGAAGATAGTTTTTCACCTGCAAATTCAATCTCTGTACGTGGATTTTCCACATCACAAAGCGTATGAGGAACAATCAGCTTATGGTTAAAAGCTCGGATGTTTTCACGCAATGTAAAGGTATCTTCTGCTCCACTAGCGATATAACCAAATGCTGCCTTTGGAATAACTTGTTGCGCCATAGGCTCCAAATCGTAGGTGTTAATGAAATCTACAGGTCCTTCTGCATTGCTTGTTTTATATGACATAAAATATCCTCCTTGTTGAGTAAGCGTTTACTTCTTCTTACACAAATATCTTAACTCTTTTTCATGATCTTTTCAAAACATTTGCCTGGAAATTTCATCCTACAGACATGATAAATATTTTCTATCATTGTGATAGAAAATACATATTATCCAAAGCTCTCTTTTAATGCTACAATAACTGTATCATTTTCCTAGATGGGAGGTTCTACTTTTGGATTGGTCCATTGTTGAACAATATCTACCACTCTATCAAAAGGCATTCTTTCTGACCTTGCATATTGCAGTTTGGGGAATTCTAGGTTCTTTTTTGCTGGGGCTCATCGTCAGCGTCATCCGTCATTATCGTGTTCCTGTTTTCTCCCAGTTGGCAACAGCCTATATAGAGCTATCACGAAATACACCCCTTTTGATACAACTTTTCTTTCTCTACTTCGGCCTACCTCGAATAGGGATTATTCTTTCTTCAGAAGTCTGTGCAACAGTCGGGCTCATCTTTTTAGGTGGTTCCTACATGGCAGAATCCTTCCGAAGCGGGCTAGAAGCAGTCAGTCAAACCCAGCATGAAATTGGTTTAGCCATTGGGCTTACTCCATTTCAGGTTTTTCGCTACGTAGTTCTTCCACAAGCGACAGCGGTTGCTCTACCATCCTTTAGTGCCAATGTTATTTTCCTCATCAAGGAAACATCTGTCTTCTCAGCAGTGGCTTTGGCCGACCTCATGTACGTCGCCAAGGACTTGATTGGGCTCTACTATGAGACAGATATCGCACTAGCCATGTTGGTGGTTGCTTACCTTATCATGCTTCTACCTATTTCACTAGTCTTTAGTTGGATAGAAAGGAGGCTCCGTCATGCAGGATTCGGGAATGCAAGTACTCTTTCAGGGAAATAATCTCCTGAGAATCTTACAGGGATTGGGCGTCACGATTGGGATTTCTATCCTGTCTGTCCTCTTATCCATGATTTTCGGAACGGTGATGGGAATTATCATGACTTCTCATTCTAGAGTGATTCGCTTCTTGACACGCTTATATCTAGAATTTATCCGGATTATGCCGCAGCTAGTGCTTCTCTTCATCGTTTACTTTGGCTTAGCTCGAAACTTTAATATCAATATCTCAGGTGAGACTTCTGCTATTATCGTTTTCACTCTCTGGGGAACAGCGGAGATGGGTGACTTGGTTCGTGGAGCTATAACTTCCCTCCCTAAGCATCAGTTTGAGAGCGGACAAGCGCTTGGTTTAACTAAAGTGCAACTTTACTACCATATCATCATCCCACAAGTCTTGAGAAGATTACTTCCGCAAGCCATCAATCTTGTCACTCGTATGATCAAAACGACATCCTTGGTTGTTTTGATTGGAGTTGTTGAGGTTACCAAGGTTGGACAACAAATCATTGATAGCAATCGTTTGACTATCCCAACAGCTTCCTTTTGGATTTACGGAACCATCCTAGTCTTGTATTTCGCAGTTTGCTTCCCTATTTCCAAACTATCTACTCATCTAGAAAAACATTGGAGGAATTAAATGTCTGAAACTATTTTAGAAATCAAGGAACTAAAAAAATCCTTTGGAGACAATCCTATCCTCCAAGGACTTTCTTTAGATATTAAAAAGGGGGAAGTGGTCGTCATCCTAGGACCATCTGGTTGTGGGAAAAGTACCCTCCTTCGTTGCCTCAATGGTTTAGAAAGTATTCAAGGAGGAGATATCCTGCTGGATGGCCAGTCCATCGTTGAAAATAAAAAAGACTTTCACCTGGTTCGCCAAAAGATCGGTATGGTCTTTCAAAGTTATGAACTCTTTCCTCACTTGGATGTCCTTCAAAACCTCATCCTAGGCCCTATCAAGGCTCAAGGGAGAGACAAAAAAGAGGTAACTGAAGAAGCTCTACAACTACTGGAACGTGTCGGACTTCTAGATAAACAACATAGCTTCGCTCGTCAATTATCTGGTGGGCAAAAACAACGGGTTGCAATTGTACGAGCCCTGCTCATGCATCCAGAAATTATCCTCTTTGACGAGGTGACTGCTTCACTGGATCCAGAAATGGTGCGTGAGGTTCTAGAACTCATCAATGACTTGGCCCAAGAAGGTCGTACCATGATTCTGGTAACCCACGAAATGCAGTTTGCCCAAGCAATTGCGGACCGCATTATCTTCCTTGACCAAGGGAAGATTGCTGAAGAAGGAACTGCTCAAGAATTCTTCACAAATCCACAAACCAAACGAGCACAAGAATTTTTAAACGTCTTTGACTTTAGCCAGTTTGGCTCATATCTATAATGAATAAAGGAGATTATTATGAAACTACTTAAACCAATTCTAACTGTTTTTGCTCTAGCATTTGCACTTATCTTTGTCACAGCTTGTAGTTCAGGTGGAAGCTCTGATGCTTCATCTACAAAGGCAACTGCCAAAGCTCGTACTATTGATGAAATTAAGAAAAGTGGTGAACTTCGAATTGCGGTATTTGGAGACAAAAAACCATTTGGTTATGTTGATAATGACGGTTCTTACCAAGGTTATGATATCGAACTAGGGAATCAATTAGCACAAGACCTTGGTGTGAAAGTTAAATACGTTTCTGTCGATGCTGCCAACCGTGCTGAATACTTGATTTCAAACAAGGTGGATATTACCCTTGCCAACTTCACAGTTACTGACGAACGTAAGAAACAAGTTGACTTTGCCCTTCCTTACATGAAAGTTTCTCTCGGTGTTGTGTCACCAAAAGATAAAGTCATCAAGGACGTTAAAGAACTTGAAGGCAAAACCTTGATCGTTACAAAAGGAACTACTGCTGAAACTTACTTTGAGAAAAATCACCCAGAAGTAAAACTTCAAAAATACGACCAATATAGCGATGCCTACCAAGCCCTTCTTGATGGACGTGGAGATGCCTTCTCTACTGACAATACTGAAGTTCTAGCTTGGGCGCTTGAAAACAAAGGATATGAAGTAGGAATTACTTCTCTTGGTAATCCAGATACTATTGCACCAGCAGTCCAAAAGGGTAATCAAGAACTTCTTGACTACATCAACCAAGAAATCGAAAAATTAGGAAAAGAAAACTTCTTCCATAAGGCTTATGAAAAAACACTCCACCCAACCTACGGTGACGCTGCTAAAGCAGATGACCTGGTTGTTGAAGGTGGAAAAGTCGACTAATACTCTTCGGAAATCTCTTCAAACCACGTCAGCGTCGCCTTGCCGTACTCAAGTACAGCCTGCGGCTAGCCTCCTAGTTTGCTCTTTGATTTTCATTGAGTATAACATCCAATGAAATCACAAAAATAAATCAGGTAATTCTAGCGACTACCTGATTTTTCTATACTCTAAACATTTTGCCAATTTTCTTGGTCTTCTTTAAATCGTTTTAGGAGGTCAAGTCCTTCTGGTGTGATATAGCCTTCTTCTTGGGCTAGGTGAATGAGCTCGCTGTAGTTTGAAAGTGTTACTAGTTTGACACCAGCATCTGCAAAGTTCTTGTCTGCTTTTGGCAATTGATAGCTGAAGATAGCCACAACACCCAGAACATCTGCTCCTTCACGTTTGGCAGCTGCCACTGCTTCGAGAACCGAACCACCCGTTGAAATCAAATCTTCCACAACGACCATCTTTTGTCCTTGGGCTACACGGCCTTCGATTTGATTTCCAGCACCGTGATCTTTTGGTTTGCTACGGATATAGGCAAATGGCAAGTTCATCTTGTCAGCGATGATGGCACCATGCGGAATGCCTGCAGTCGCTGTTCCTGCAATCACTTCTACTTCTGGGAATTCTGCCTTGATGGCTTCCACAAAACCATTTTCAATCAAACTACGCGTTTCTGGGTAAGCAAGCGTCACACGGTTGTCCGTATAAATCGGTGACTTAATACCTGATGCCCAAGTGAAGGGCTCTTCTGGTTTGAGGTAAACGGCTTGAATTTTCAATAGATGGCTAGCAATGTCTTTAGCAAGTGTCATGGGATTCTCCTTTGTATTTTAAACTATATTCTTATTTCCAGTCTTGTGTCCACTCATCCTTGATAGCATGATAAGCTGCTACTGGATCAGCGGCTTGAGTGATTGGGCGTCCGACAACGATATAGTCACTACCAATCTGATAAGCATCTGCAGGTGTCATAACTCGTTTTTGGTCTCCAACTTCAGCTCCTGATGGACGAATGCCTGGTGTCAGACAGATAAAGTCTTGGTTGGTAGCTTCTTTGATGAGTTTCACTTCCTGAGCCGAACAAACCACACCATCCAAACCGGCTTCAGCAGTTTTCTTGGCATAGTGAATAACAGATTCTTGAAGACTAGTTTGAATATTTTGAAAGTCTCTCATTTGTTCTTCAGAAGTTGAAGTCAACTGGGTAACAGCAATCAATTTGGCTTCTTTTCCAAGGCCTTCACGCGCAGCCTTCATCATTTCAACACCACCTGCTGCGTGAACGTTGGTCATGTCAACGCCCAGATTAGACAAAACCTTCATGGCTGACTTGACCGTATTGGGAATATCATGGAGTTTGAGATCCAGAAAGACGCTATGTCCCAAGCCTTTCAAATAAGAAATAATCTCCGGACCTGTAGCGTAATAGAGCTCCATACCTACCTTTAGATAGAGGCTCTCTTCAGCTGGAAAAAGAGCTAAAAATTTCTTGACTGCCTCAAAACTTGGAAAATCAAGAGCAATAACTGGACGAGATTCGCGCATACTTTTCTCCTTTTACCTTTGTGAGCTAGAGAGAATGAAAAAAGGAACCTGCCTACAGCAAGGTTCCACGAAAAATGGGTAGAATCCACCCTTTCACCGTCTAACCTTAGCTGCCTCTCTGGACTGCTTTAAAGGTTTTTTACTATTCTATTATTTAAAGCAGTACTTGTCAAGTAAAAACCAGTGATTGAACTTGTAGAAAACATGACTCATCATCAAGTCAACAGAATCATCTTAAGCTTAACGACTCTGTGATTGTTGGGTTGTTTGATTTTGACTCTGAGTTTGATTCCCTTGCTCTTCTTGTTTTTTCTTTTCTTCTTCCTGCTTCTTCTTTTCCTCTTCTTTAGCTTTGATTCTTGCTTCTTCTAAAGCCTTATCCGTCAAGCTATAGCTATAGATCCCAACTTCCATATCAATACCGCTCGGTACTGTTAGTTGGGGTTTAATCTTACTATAGTAAGGCAATTTTTTACCTAGTTCTGATAAGGGAACCAAAATCTCATCCGTATCATACATAGTAATTTTGAGCAGATCACTGGTTACACTAGTTGGAGCCAACTCAATCGTTTTGATAGCTTGCTTAATCTCTGGGCTGACTTCAGCCAGTTGTTCAATCAAGGTTTTGACTTGCTGCTCATCGTTAAATAGTACAGACATATAGGTTTCAGGAAGACTGACTAGACTAACTGGACTGGTTTCCACCGTCCCACTAGAAAGAATCGGATAATGATCCTCTCCAGAAACATAATAGGCTACAATCCCGTATTCCTTGACCTGGATGGTAAAATTGGTCGGGAATTGATAGTGAATGCTCGCAGATTCAATCCAGTGATTGGACTTAATCATCTCAGCATGCTTGTCTTTATTGAGGAGCAGATCAAAGGTATAGTCACTATCACGAATCCCTGAAGCCTCTTTGATTTGGTCTGCATTGGTCTCTACCGTACCAGTAACCTCTATGTTTTTCAAAGTTGAGTATGGCGTCAAAAGATAGATGGAAAAGAACAAGACAAGCAAACTTGGGATTAGAATCGTAACAGCACGCCAGATATGAACACTTGGAATAGAAGGCTTAGCAATCTTTTTCTTAGACTTAGATCTCTTTTCTTCTACTTTTGTTTCTTCAGATGTTTCTTGAGATTCTCCGTCCTCTTCTTCTACTTGTTCTGACTCAGTAGTTTCCTCCTCATTCTCAGGAGAGGACTGGTCTTCTGCACTCTCCTTCTGCTCTTCAGGATTAGAATCTGAATCCTCTTCTGTCTCAGTATCTTCAGATAAGTCTGACTCTTGTTCTTCCTTGGTCTCTTCTTCAGCCTTTTTGCGCAGATATTCACGGTTCTGCTTCTGCCACTCTGATAAAGTGGTTTCTTCTTCCAGAGTTTTTGCAACTTCTTTTTTATTGGCTTCTGCTTGGGCCTTTTCTTTGGCTAGTTGGGCCTCTTCTTCAGCTTTTTTTTGAAGATATTCTTGATTTCGTTTTTGCCACTCTGACAATTCCTTGCCTTGAGTTGGCTCTTGTTTCTTATCCTTTGACATCGATTTTCCTTATGATAGATCTTTTTTTAGTAGCTCATAAAAATCTGCCACAGATTTTAATTCATGAGAATTCTTCATCGTGTTCTGGTAGTCTTCTTTGTGGGTCAAAAGCTTGCTTACTTTTTCTTCTAAAGTAGACAAGGTCAAATCGTCCTCTTGCAACTCCTCAGCATAGCCTTTTTTCACAAAGTAAGCCGCATTTTCAATCTGATCTCCACGGCTAGCTTCACGACCTAGTGGGACAATGACATGCAATTTAGCCATGGCAAGAAGTTCAAAAATAGTATTGGCACCACCACGAGTGATGACTACATCAGCCATATTCATGAGCGGTTGATAGAGTTCCGTCGCATAGTCAACACGGTAGAGGTTTGAACTTAGTTCATTTAAACTAGCATCACCTGTCAGGTTGATGATATTATAACGACTAGTCAGCTCTTCCTTGTGGTCTGTAACTAATTGGTTAAAGACACGCGCCCCAGCAGAACCTCCAACAAAGAGAAGAGTTGGTAGCTTATCATTGAAAGAAGTTCGGATATCCACCATTTCTTCAGGCTCTTCCATAATTGGTCCAGAAACCTTGGTCACGGCTCCTACATGTTCTACCTTAGTGAGACTAGACGCTTGCTCGAAAGTAGAGTACATCTTAGTCGCAAATTTATAGGCGATTTTATTGGCCAATCCCATAGAGAGGTCAGACTCGTGGATAAAGACTGGTACTCTGCATACTCGCGCTGCAATAACAGGCGGAACAGATACAAATCCACCCTTAGAAAAGAGGGCTTGTGGACGAAGTCGTAGCATGATAAAGAGAGATTGAATAATTCCAAAAGCAACCTTAAAGACGTCAACCATGTTTTGCCATGAGAAATAACGACGTAATTTCCCAGTTGCAATAGAATGAAAGGTGACATCTAAACCTGACTTGAGAATTTCATGATGCTCAATTCCGTTTTTATCACCAATATAGTGGACTTCCCAGCCATCTTCGATAAACTTAGGCATTAACAAAAGGTTGAGGGTAACGTGTCCAACCGTTCCCCCACCTGTAAATACTATTTTTTTCATATTATCCCTTTAACTCCGCTACAGTGTCGATAAAAAGATCTCCACGTACTTCAAAGTTAGCATACATATCCCAGCTCGCATTAGCAGGACTGAGGAGAACTACATCTCCTGCTTCTGCAAGTTCATAAGCCTTGCGAGTTGCATCAGCAATATCTATTGCATCCACATAAACCACACCAGCCTTGTCCGCTGCACGCTTAACACGCTCTGCAGACTGACCTAGGATGACCATTTTCTTAAGACCAGTGATGTCTGGAACCAACTCATCAAACTCATTTCCACGGTCCAAACCACCCGCAATCAAGATAACCTTGCTATTGTCAAATCCAGACAAGGCTTTTTGAGTTGCCAAGATATTGGTTGACTTGCTATCGTTGTAAAACTTTACTCCATTGATTTCATCTACATACTGGAGACGGTGTTTGACACCGCCAAAGGCTGACAAGGTTTTCTTGATGATTTCATTGTCCACACCACGAAGTTTAGCTACAGCAATGGTTGCAAGAGCATTTTCCACATTGTGGCTACCAGGAACTCCGATTTCATCAGCTGCCATGACTTTTTCACCACGGAAGTAAAGAAGACCATCTTCAAGATAAGCACCGTCAACCTTTTCAAGGGTTGAGAATGGTACTACAGTCGCGTTTGTCTTTGTAGCAAGCTCTTTAGCTAATTCCTGGTTGAAGTTCAATACTAAGTAATCAGCCGCTGTCATATTGCTTTGAATATTCCACTTGGCTGCCACATAGGCTTCAAAAGAACCGTGATAGTCGATATGGGTTGGCATCAGGTTGGTAATAACAGCAATTTCAGGATGAAATTCTTGGATTCCCATTAGTTGGAAAGATGATAGCTCCATGACAAGGGTATCCTTATCTGTCGCAGTTTGAGCAACCTGACTAGCAGGATAACCGATGTTACCTGATAAGAGTCCATTTTGTCCTGCAGCAGTCAGAACTTCACCAATCATGGTTGTGGTCGTTGTCTTACCATTTGAACCAGTAATACCAACAATCGGTGCATCAGAAATCAAGTAGGCCAACTCAACCTCTGTCAAGACTGGAATACCTTTTTCTAGCGCTTTTTCAATCATCGGGTTGCTATAAGGAATTCCTGGATTTTTTACCATGAGGGCAAAATCTTCATCCAATAATTCCAAAGGATGTCCACCAGTGACAACCTTGATACCCTCTTCCAAGAGACTTTGTGCTGCTGGATTTTCCTCAAAAGGCTTGCCATCATTCACCGTTACAATGGCACCCAACTTATCCAAGAGACGAGCTGCAGATTCACCAGATTTTGCCAAACCTAGGACTAATACTTTCTTATTTTCAAATTGATCAATTCGTTTCATATCTAGAACTCCATTTCTACTCTTACTATTTTACCATTTTTATGAAAATAAAAAAGCCACAAAGGGCTTTCTTATTTGTTTTTGTCCTCTACCAATTATTCTACAGACTTGAGGGCTTCTAACATATCCACCTTTCGGAGATAATGATTGACAAAAAATCCTAGAATGGTCAAAATGACACTAACAGCTAGAATTGGAATGAGATACACTTCCCAGCCGACTTTCGGTTGAAAACGGAAGGTTCCAGGTGCGATCATCTGAATGAGAAATTGATGGAGATGAAAGCCTAAGACTAGACCTACAATCATTCCAATTAGTGACAATAGGATGGTCTCCCGATAGATGTAAAGGGTCACTTCTTTGTTATGAAAACCAAGAACCTTGATGGTTGAGAGTTCCCTAATCCGTTCAGCAACATTGATGTTGGTCAAATTATAGAGAATCACAATAGCCAGTAGCACCGATACCAGCACTAAAATCGCCATGGTATGATTCAGAGAATTAGCAAAACTTTCAAAGAGCTGAATGGTTGAGGCATTTTGAACGAGGCCACTGACAGCCGCCTGGTCCATAAATTCTCCTGCGACTCTTTCAGTATTCCCTTCACTTTTATCCTTAAGTTGGACCAGATAGGTGTTCATCTTGGGAGCTTGACCATATATCTCCTCATAGGTCGCCTGATTCATATAAACAAAATGGCCCACGTAGTGTTCGGTAATGGCTCCAACCTTAAAAGTTTTTCCATCTATTGTAAAGTTGTCACCAAGGGAAACTCCTGCCAACTGGGCTAATTTTTCAGTCAGAACGAGTCCGTTAGATAAGCTCAGTTTTTCCCCATTTTTTTCTAGGACGACAAAGGGAGCCAGGTCATCTTGATCCGTTACCATGATGGTCACGGTTTGAACACCTGCCTTGCCAGCATACTTTTCCTCAACCTGTTTGGAAGAAATTAAACGATAGTTTTCAACTTCATCACTCTGCAATTTTTCTTCTAGCTTTGCCTTATCAGAATCTGAAGCTCGAGAATTGACAGAGAGAATCATCTGATATTGTTGCAGATCCTTGAACTGCCTGTCAGCAACTCCTACCACAGAAGATTGAATACCAAGCCCTGCAAAGAGGAGGGCTACTGAACCTGCAACCCCAAAAATGGTCATCAGCATGCGTTGTTTGTAACGGAAAATATTGCGGGCAGTTACCTTTTGGGTAAAGCTCAAATGAGACCAGATAAAGGTTATCCGCTCCAAGAGAATCTTTGAGCCCTTGACTGGTGGCTTGGGTAGTAATAATTGTGCTGCTTCTTCATGCAATTCTCTACGAGATACAAGGTAGGCAGGTAAGACACTAGCTACTAAGCTTAGTCCCAAAGCCAAGCAACTATAGGTCCAATAGAAATACTGCTGACTATCACCAACGATCATTCGCTTAGTGATGATATGCGAAATAGTAGGTGCTAGGATGTAGTGACCAATCAGAATTCCTAGTAGAGTGCCAAGAGTACCAGCAACTAGACCGTAAATCACAAACTTAGCAATGATATCCTTGCTATGGTAGCCTAAAGCCTTGAAAATCCCTGCATTGGTCCTTTCCTCGTCTACAAATCGTGTCATGGTGGTAAAGGTAACCATGGCTGCTACAGCATAGAGAACAACTGGAAAAATATTTCCTACGGCACGAATACTCATGGCCGAGTTACTATACATGAGATAACCTTGACCAGTAGGAGAACTCTTGCGATTGTAGACATGATAGGTTGGCTCTGTCAGAGCATTGACCTCATCCTGACTGGTCTGCCATTTATCCTTTTCCTTAGTAAGATCTGTTTCGGCTTGGCTCAGCTTTTCCTGTTCCTGCTTTAGTTGCTTTTTTGCTTCTTCTAACTGACTAGATGCTTGACTTTTTTGTAGTTCTGGTAGTTGGATCACTTGATTTTCTTGAGCTTGTAAACGCGTTTCGATTTCTTGCAGGCGTTTCTTGCCAGCTAGCAAATTACTTTCAGCCTCGTCCAGTTGTTTCTTGCCCTCATCAAGGGACTCTTGGGCATCCTTCTTCATTTTCTCTAGCCGCGCTTGTCCATTATCAGCAACTAGTTCCTTTAAAGTTTCCTCTTCTTCCTCTAGCTTCTTTTCGTAATCACTAGAGAAAGGATTGACATCTGTTAGGCTAGCAAAACGCAGGCGGGCAATCGTGTAAACAGAGCTCTTAAAATTTTCTTCAGTTACAACACCATAGGTTGCTAAGTTCCCATTACCACTGGCTGAACTCCCCATATCCGTTTTTGAAAAAATATCTGGTGAGTGGACAAAGCCTGTAATGGTATAACTATCCCGCTTTAATTGAGAATTACTGCCTTTTTTTTGACTCAAATAAATGACTTGACCAATCTGATAGCAATCTTTCCAAAAATCCGCCAAGGCCAATTCATCTTCTTTTTCAGGCAAACGACCTTCCGTTACTTGAAATTTTGAAATCTTTTCAGTATTTGAAAAGATCCGTATGGCATCTTCACTGTTTGCCAGAGTCAAATCTGTCATATAGCCAAATTCAACATCTGCTCCTGAAAGAGTTTGCAATTCTTCCTGGTCTGCCTGATCTAGACCATAATCTGCTATGACGGTCATATCTGCCGCATTAGTATCTTTCAGATAAGCCCAAGCTGTTCGCTCCATATTGGGACTGGCTACTTTGAGACCAACCACGGCTAAAGAACCTAACATCATCAGAGTTAGGATGGATAAAAACCGGCCCTTTGAACCTGTGCAAGACTGGAGCAGGTCTTTCCAATATGTCTTTCTTTTCATCTCAATACTCCAAATCATCAATATCCTGTGGTTGAGAATTGAGGACAACACTCTTGACACTGGCATCATGCATCTGAATCACGCGATCAGCTATAGGAGCTAGGGAGGCATTATGGGTCACGATGATAACGGTAGCCCCTTTTTTACGTGACATATCTTGAAGAATCTTCAGAACCTGCTTACCAGTCTGGTAGTCCAAAGCTCCCGTTGGTTCATCACAAAGGAGAATTTTAGGATTTTTAGCCACAGCTCGAGCAATGGATACCCGTTGTTGCTCACCACCTGACAACTGGGCCGGAAAGTTATTAAGACGGTGACCTAGGCCTACATCCTTTAAAACCTGCTCAGGATCCAAGGCATCAGCAACAATCTCTGAAGCTAGCTCAACATTTTCCTTGGCAGTCAAGTTAGAAACCAAATTGTAAAACTGAAAGACAAAGCCAACGTCATCTCTACGATAGTTAGTTCTCTGATGAGAAGTGAAATTCGAGATATTGGTTCCATCAATCCAGACTTGCCCTTCATCGTTTGTATCCATACCACCAAGAATATTTAAAACGGTTGACTTCCCTGCACCAGATGACCCAAGGATAATGACTAATTCTCCCTTTTCAATCTCGAAGTTGACATCTCGATTTGCTACAATTTCTGTATCACCAGTATGATACCTCTTATAGCTATTTTTCATTTCAATATAAGCCATCCTATCTCCTCCTCTTCTATCCCTATTTTCACCTTTATTATAACTCTTTTGATAGCAAAAAAGCCATCTAATGATGACTTTTTTTGGCTCATATTTTGAGAGTCTCCTGAGATTCGTTTCCCCTCATTTTTCATAACTAACAATGATTCGGATGTTCTTTCATATGCTTGATTGCATGAAGTAGTTATCAAGTGGAAATAGGAAAACTAACACCTATTTAACATACTCTTTTTTCGTGAATTTCCCAATCTTTCGATAAATAGAATCCCCACTAACAAAAGGATAATCAGGCAAGGAAGTAAAACTAGCCCCATGTCCCAATTTAGATTGACGTTATCAATTTGCTTAGGTAATCTTCCAGACAAAATCTCCACTGAACGCAAGTAAGTAAAGGGAATCAGATGTGCAATCTTTTGAAGAGGCTGAATTGTTTGAATACCAAACAATAAGCCAACAATCCCAATAAGTGAAAGAAAGAGGACAGGCATTTTTTGCTTGAAAAAGTAAGCAATCAAGTACACTACTTCCACAATGATGATAAAAGCTAAGAAAGCTAGTAACAAGCTAGGAAATAACACATCCTGTATCTTCCCAATAGTTACCTCTTGATTCGTTAAGCTATAGATTGGGTAGGGGTAATCTAACTGTCCAAAACCACTTATCAGACTTCCCACTAGGAAAGAAAAACCACAGATTCCAATAAACAGCACAGTTACATAGCTCACCCCAACTCCAAGAGAAGACATGGCAAATGCCACTTTTGAAAAAGGATATAACTGAGCTGTGTCCAGATGATTTTGATATCTTTCTGCAAAAAGTTGTGTCAGCATAAAAATAATCGCAATCACAAACAAGGTTGGTATGATTCCCTCTAAAATCCAGACAATCTGATCAATCCCGTGGGTAGGATAATCTAAATTGTGGGCTTTTATGTTCAAGGGATACAGGGCTTGGTAAGTCTTTCGTTCGCGGTCAACCGCTATTTTTAAGTCAGAACTAGCAGTCGGTTCCTTTGATAAAATTTCATAACTCTTCTCTACATCTTGCCACTGCAAATAGTAGGCTTCTTTCCAGCGTCCTTCTTTTAACAAAGCCAGAATTTCTTTCTTTTGCGTCAAAAGATTTTTTTGCGAGTCTAAATTTTCTTTAGCAAACTGGTATTCCTCCGAGCTGGTGTCAGATATTTGGGAGAGTTTCTCTTCATATCCATTGATGACTCTCTCATGTTTTACAAGACGGGTTTCCAACTCGCTCTCCAAGCTGACGGAGTTTGCAGTCTGACTATTAAAATAAAAGGTAACACCGAGTCCAGATACAAATAAAGCTAAGATAATCCAGTTTAAGCGACTTTTGAAAACTTTTTTTAATAAAAATAGACTAACATCTTTCATAAACTAAACCTCTTCTATTTGCCCCTGATGAATGGTTACGATGCTATCGCAAATCTCCACTAACTCCTCTTTGTAGTGGGAACTTAAAAGAACCAGCTGCTCTTGTCTATCGATTTCTGTCAGCCTATCAAAAAATTTCTGTCGATAATACTCATCTAAGCCATTTGTAATCTCATCCATGAGCCAACATTTCGCTTGACTGAGAAAATACATGGCAATCACCAAGCGTTGCTTCATGCCTAAGGAATACTTGTGAATGGGAAGGCTGATATAATCAGACATTTCCCAGTAGGCGATTTCATCCCTCAAGTTCAGGTCTGACTTCCAGATGTTTTTTATAAGACGAAGGTAGTCCATCCCACTTAGGTTACCATCCAGCCATTCAACACTTTCATAATAAAATAAAGAAGGAGGGACTGCGATATTTCCACTACTTATGGGAATTAAGTTGCTAATGGCGCGAAACAGTGTCGTCTTTCCAGATCCATTGATAGCAAGAACTCCATAAATCCTACCTTTCTCAAAGGTGAAATCTACATCTTGTAAGATGACTTGTCGCGTTTTTAAGGTAACATGAGTAAGCCTTAACATATCAAATTCTCCTTTTTCTCACTCTTTAACGATTAAAAGTCTCCGCTGTAGTAGTTTATAACCTCATAATGATAGAAATTCCAGCCAGAACCTACTTTATACTCTGAATAGCTGTAATAACGAGACCACGACGGGATGTTAAAAGATTAATGGTCGTGATAGTTGGTACTATATTCCCAAACCGTATTCCAATCATACCAATAGCTTTTAAGAACGCTCACAGCAGATACACTGGACTGAAAAAGACCAACAGATAACAAACTAGCTAATATAACGACTTTGACTGACTTTTCATATTTTTCATTGCATTTATATCATTACTGTTGGAAACGCTTTTATTATATCATTTTCCCCGTTTTTATACAACAGTTCCCATTTGTTTTAATAATATATAACACGTAGAAGTTAGCTAGTCATACTTTCTAAAAATAAGATTGTTTCACTAGCATCGAGAAAATATGGGATGTGATTTCATTTGATAAAATGGCTTAGGCTTAGGCTAAGACTAGCCTTGGTTTAGCTGACTAAACATCTTCAAGGGAACCTGCTATCAAATGAACGGTAATTTATGAATAAGAAGCCAGCTCTGTCTTATACTCAATGAAAATCAAAGAGCAAACTAGCCGCAGGTTGCTCAAAGCACTGCTTTGAGGTTGTAGATAAGACTGATGAAGTCAGTCACATATATAATCCAAGGCGAAGCTGACGCGGTTTGAAGAGATTTTCGAAGAGCATTATACTTTCTTGTTGTTCACTACAGTTGACAAAGAGCCAAAAAAGCGAACAAGACCAGTCTCTGTAGATCAGAAAACTAGTTTTGTCCGCTTTTTATTGTCGAGATCTGTTTCTTGGTCCAATCTCTATGACTTAGATGCTTTTACATCATCTTATTCGTCTTCTTTTTTCTTTCCCATTGCAAACATACCAAGAAGTGCTCCTACAACACCTGCTGTTGCGAGGGTTGCATTTTCCTTAGTACCTGTCTCTGGGAGGATATTTTGACGACTTGCAGGCGCTTGGTAGGTCTTGTCTTGTGACATAGCAAGAGCTACTTGTGACTGCTCATCTCTGTATGCTGGAGTTTCACGGGTACTTGGGGCTGAATCATTCACACTACCTGTAAATTCTGGAACTTGGTGACTAGTCCCTTCTCCACCAGGAACACCACCTTCAAAGCGTGGAACTTCATGGGTAGTTCCTTCTGAACCATTTACATGACCAGTGAACTCAGGTACTTCATGAACAGCAGCTTCTGCTCCATTGACACCACCTGTAAATTCTGGAACTTCATGGATAGCAGCTTCTGCTCCATTGACACCACCTGTAAATTCTGGGACTTCATGAACAGCAGCTTCTGCTCCATTGACACCGCCTGTGAATTCTGGAACCTCGTGGATAGCTGGATCAGTTTTACCAGCTACTTCTTTCTTAGTTCCGACTAAGACAATCTCATCTTGTGCTGCTTCAACAACTTCGCGAAGTTTTTCAGTACGGCTTCCATCTACTGCTACTTCAGTCAGGATGCGTTCTTTACCTTCACGACCTGCCTGAGAAACGCGAGTTTCACCTTCTGCTAGGGTTGGATCATCTTGCTTAATAGACTTGAAGCTGATTGCTTCTTCTACCACTTCTAGGCTAGGGAGTTCTTCCTGAACAGCTGGGGCAACTTTTCCACTTTCAACCTTTTCTTTGGTCAATTGGATACGGTATTCCTTAACGTGTTTACCACTTTCTGAAACGAGACGTACCAAGACTGGAAGTTTATCGTCACCACTATCAACAACTGTTGCCGCTACGTTTTCACCAGCTTCAACGGTCACTTTAGGACGGTTTCCACTATAGGTTACTTGGTAATCCACACGAGCTTCAGAGAAGTCTGCAAGCTCTCTACCATCTACTAGAAGTTTAGAAGCTGTATTGTCTTTAGGTGCTTCACTTGGTGCGATAAAGGCCATTTCAGTGATAGCCACACCCTTCTTGTCTGCTTTTCTGTCCATGCGCCATCTCATAGCTTTAGCTTTGACCGGTGCAAAGGTTACATGGATGTCAGTTCCTGCTTGAACTTCTTGATCCGCACGATATTCAACTTTCTCCCAGTTAGAAGGAGTGTTGAATGGATGTTCTGGATCGTATGGTTGGTAGTTAGAGTAATATTCTGGTGAATCAAATTCTGGTCCCACATAGCGTTCTAGAACGAGTTTAGAAGGTGCATCTGTTCCACCATCTGCAAAGAAGCGAATGCTTCCTTCAGCTACTGTACGTTCAACAATCTTACCATTTTCTCTAAAGATAACCCCTACTGAAACTTCTGGATTTTCAGATGGAGTTGGAGACCAGTTGGTCCAACGACGGGTTTCATCATCTGAACCATCGTTAACATAATCTACACGATCATGAGAGTTTGGATCAATATCGTTAGTTGCTGAGGCAAATGAACGGTTGCTATCATCATCGAAGTCTGGGTTGTCTGAAAGATTTTCTCCGAGTTTGTCTGTTACACGAACAGCTACTTCAGCAGTTAAATCAGTACCCAAAACGCGACCATGAACTGTAAATTCACCTGCTTTTGTTAGATTCTCTGCTGGGATTGCTTCCCAGTCAACAGCCAAGTCTTTCACTTCATAGTCAGATTTTCCTGTGAAGTAAACAGGAACTTTTGCTGGTAGCTCAAGGGTTTGTCCTTTAGCAACCAAGCGAGATGATTTGGCAACAGCAACAGGTTTACTTGCGAGCAAATCTTTATCATTTGTGAAGTGGAGACGGTATTCACCCAATATATCTCCATTTTCAGCCTTGACAACAACACGGACTGGATCTCCTTCACGTACGCTTGGTACAACTGTTGCAATACCATTTTCAGTAACACTTGCTGTAACTGCTGGAGCTTTTCCTTGGCTAGCTTCTAGATAGTAGTCAGTCAAGCCTGGGTTAAAGTTTGGCAATTCTTTTCCATCCACTTGGATTTGTGCTTGAGCTTTCTTAGCTGCTGCTACCTGTTTAGAGAAGACTTGCATTTCTGTAATAGAAGTTCCCCATTTACCATCTGGTCGAACCATGCGGATACGAACTGCGTAAGTGTTGACTTTATCAAAGCTAAAGTGGGTCATTTCTCCAGCTCTTACTTGATCTGGAGCCTTGAGATTTGTTACTTCTTTCCAGTTTTTATCGTCATTGAAGACATGATCTTCGCGTGCTACGAAACTTGGATTCTTAGGAACTGTTGGAGTTGCTGAACCGACATAGTATTCGATGACATAGGATTTAGGTGCACCAACACCGTGGTCTTCGTGGAAGGCGACATTGAGGTTATCAACTGAACGTTTAGACATGATACCAGAGTCACCAAAGAGAATTCCTACTGAAGCTTCACTTGTACGGTTCCAGTTTGTCCAACGGTTTGCTGGTTGGTTATTATATGAGATTAGTTTGTCATTGACATTTGCTACTGAATCACTTGGATTTGAGTCTGATGCAAAGGCAAGTGGCAATTCTGAACCAGTCCACTGGTCAGAAATATTAGCACCAGTTTCTGTCTGTGAAGACACACGAACATGAAGTTTGGTTGGTAGTTGAGTACCTTCGACATGTCCTGTCACAGTAAACTTGCCTTCTTGTGCGTATTGGCTTGGTTCAATTGCGTCCCAAGTTACTTTAGCTGAAGATACTTGGCCATTTGAGTGGTAAGTACGAACGCTCTCTGGTAGTTTAGGAGCTTCTGCAACTGGAGTTGTTACGCTCACTTCTTCGACAGCAATGATACCTTCGACAGATACCTTAGCATGAGCTTCTTTCTCGATTCCTTCAACTTTACCAAGAACATCAAAACTATGGTATTTAGCAAGGTCTTCCTTAGCAACTGCTTGCCAAGTTACCTTATGAACCTTTGGAAATCCTTTGTCGTACTCTACAGTTACTGTAGCAGGTAGACTTGGTTCTTGGTTCAAACCTGTCACGACACTTACTGGACGAATAGCCTGGACAACTTTATTTTCAGTATTTGCTTGAATGTTCAAGTCAATCTGACCTTCAGCTCCTTCAAATTGAGCTTTCAAAGTTACTTGACCAGGTTTATGCAATTCAAGCATACCTTTACGAACAGCTACGTCTCCTTCACCTGATGTTGAGAAGGTTACCTTGTCAGCTTTTAATATGGCCTGAGTACCATCTTGATAGTGAGCCAAGACCTTGATACCGACCGTTTGGTCCTCTTTCAAAGCAGCTGCATTTTCAACTTCTAGGCTCAAACGTTCAATTTGTGGAGCCTCTTGTAAGAATTGGATAGCATAGGTTTGTAGTGGACCACCATCGTTTGGTTGAACATGAATGCTTGCACGCATACCATTTGCTTCATTAGCTTGAATAACTGTCACTTGAGCATTTTCAGCTGTAGCTTTGACCTCTGGCAAGGATACTCCATAAGCAAGCTTGTGGTATTTTACAGGTTGGTCAGTTGAAAGACCTTCAACCGCTTGATCTGCCACAGTTACGCTTGGAACTACTGGATTAGCAGCTTGACCTTCTGCCACTACCAAGGTGGCAGCGATTTCTTCATCTTCTAAAACACCTTTTGCTTGGATGCGAGATCCTGGGATAGCTAGTTTAGCTTGATCTTCTGCTGCAATTTCCCACTTATTAACATCATAGCTTGCTACAGTACCATCTGACAATACGTAAGAAACAGATTTGTCGACTGAATTTAGGTCTGTATTTGGAGCGATTCTCTTGACTACAGGCAATTCTGCTTCGAGTGCCAAGACTTCAACACGCGCTTCGACGTCTTGTCCATCTGCCACACCCTTAACAGTCACAATTCCTGGTTGATTCACATCAACTGCTGACCATTCTACTGGGAGTTTTGTACGGCTACCATCACTGTAGATAAAGGCTACTTTCGTAGGCATTTTTGGTGCTTGACCGATAACAGTACGAACTTTAGCAACTTCTGTACCCAAGACAGTTTTTTCTGCTTGGTCTTTCTTACCTGTGAAGATAGTAGTTTGAGCAGATTTCAAGAGATCAGAGTGTGCAGTCAAGGTGAATTTACCAGCTTGCTCAGTTGATTTAACAATCACAACACCCTTACCATTAAAGGCTTTACGGATCCATGAACCATCGGCTTGCTCCTTGTAACGCTCACGGCTAGCTTGTTCACCGTTGTCCACACCGACAATCTGACCTTGACCGTGCAACTGGAAGCGCACAAGGTTATTAGCAGTTGGAACTACGTTACCTTTACTATCAACAATTTCGTAGTAGATATAAGTAAGGTCTTTTCCGTCGGCTGCGATAGCATTTTCTTCTTTGACTAAGCGAACACCAGCAGGCTCACCAGCAGTTGTAACCTTATCACGAGCAATTTCATTACCTGCCTCATCACGGGCTACTGCTTCCAAAGTTCCCGGTTGATAAGCAACCTTCCACTCAAGGTATAGTTCCTTGGCATTGGCACCTTCTTGATAAGTACGTCCATCACTTGTTTGTTTCTTGTTAAAGGTTTTCTTACCTAGGGACTCACCATTCAAGAACAGTTCCACACTTGCAGCGTTTGAAAATGCACGAACAGGAATCTTACCATCTGCATCAGCTACATTCTCTTTCAGACTAGAGTCTTCCCAGTTCCAGTGAGGGAGGAGGTGAACCATTGGTTTCTTCTGAGCAGATACCCATTGGCTTTGGTACAAGTAGTAGTCATTCTTAGGAATTCCAGCTGTATCTACGATACCAAAGTAAGAACTCTTAACTGGAGTTTGGTTTTGGTTGTGCCATGGAGTAGGCTCACCGATATAGTCAGTACCTGTCCAGATGAATTGACCTGCATAACCTGCATTGTCACGGTCAAAAGTCCAAGATGCAGTGGCTGTTTTACCCCATCCAACACGATCATTACCGTAATCTGATTGCTCATAATGACGGTAAGCTTGGTTGCTGTGGACTAGTTCACTTTCAGGACGGAAATAGCTACCACGAGTACGAGTGGCAGAAGAAGTTTCTGAACCGTAAATCAACCAATTTGGATGTTTAGCACGCAGTTTCTTGTAATTGTCTTCAGAATAGTTAAAACCAACCGCATCCAGTTCGTCAGCGATTTTTTCATGTCCACCGCTACCATCACCGAAGCGGAATTTATCTGCTCCCATTGTGACATAGCGAGTCTTGTCAACGTCCTTGATGACCTTGACCAAACGCTTAACAGTCGCTAAAGAATGTGGATCTCCTGAAGCTTCACCGATTTCGTTACCGATAGACCACATGAAGATAGCCGGATTGTTCTTCCCTCTTTCGACCATGGTGCGTAAGTCAAAGTCAGACCATTTTTCACCTTTTTTAGCTTCTGGGTGAGTAGCATCTTTTTCAAAGAAGCGGCCATAGTCATACTGTTTCTTACCACCATACCAAGTATCAAAAGCTTCTTCTTGGACCAACAAACCAAGCTCTGCAGCAATCTGCAAAGTCTGCTCACTAGCTGGGTTGTGGGTTGTACGGATAGAATTCACACCCATATCCTTCATCTGTTTTAGACGACGGTATTCTGCCTTATAGTTTTCTTCAGCTCCTAGAGCTCCGTGGTCATGGTGAAGAGAAACCCCGTGGAATTTAATGCGTTCACCATTCAAAGAGAAGCCTTCATTTGGTGTCCAGTTATAGTAACGGTAACCAAACAAGTCCTTCTTAGCATCGACCAATTGACCATCACGATAAACACGAGTCACCAACTCATAAAGGGCAGGCTTGTCGTTAAGAACTGTCCAAAGTTTTGGTTTCTCAACTTGCAAAATCGCATTCAAGCTTGTTGATTGATGAGCTTTCAAAACTTGGCTGTCTGTACGAACCACGTCCGTTACAGCTTGACCATTACGTTCAATAATTTGGTATTCAGCAACAATTTCATGATCTTTGTCATCTGTATTGACAATCTTACTTGTTACATGAGTATCAACCTTACCATTTTGTTGTTTTTCAAGGTCTGGTGTTAAGATAGTTGTTCCATTTTTCTCAGCATGAACCTTATCTGTGACTTGAAGGGTAACATCGCGGTAAATACCACTTCCTGAGTACCAACGGCTACTTGGTTGTTTATTAACCGCATGTACAGCTACGACATTTTCACTACCGTCTTTATTGAGATAATCAGTGATGTCATAAGAGAATTGGTTGTAACCATTTGGATAGTGACCAACTAGCTGTCCATTTACATAAACCTGAGAATCCATGTAAACCCCATCAAATGTGATACGAACATTCTTATTAAGGTCTTTTTCATCTAGTTTAAAGGTCTTGCGATACCAAGCATCACCACCATTGAGTTGTCCACCCTCATTTTGGGCAGGAGAATCATGATCGAAGTCATTGTAGATACTCCAGTCATGAGGAAGGTCTAATTTCTTCCAGCTTGATACATCTGCATCTGGTTTGATGGCGTCTTTGGCATTAGCATTGAGTTTAAAATGCCAGTTTTGGTTAAATTCTACTTTACGGTCCTCAACCAATTGATTTACCTCCTCGCTGGTAGCCGGTTTTAGGTCCGGTTTTTCCGTTTGAGCAGATTGGTCTTGAGTAATTGCTTGAGGTTTTTTATCTAATACGGAATCCTCTTTTTTGTCAGAATCTGATTGTACAGTTTGGTCGTCCTGTGCCTTTTCAACTTCATGAGCTGGTGTAGCAACTTCACTTGCAGCTGATTCGGTTGATGCTGGCTGTTCTGGACTTCTTGTTTCACCAAGTTCCTCTTTATGAGACTCTTCATCTACTTTTTCTGCAGCAACTGCAATTGGAGTTTCATCAGCTGAAACTAGGTTTGCACCAGCTACACTTGCTCCAAATAAGACTGAGCAAGTACCGATGACTACAGAGCAAGTTCCAACGGTAAATTTTCGGATACTATACACTCTTTTTCGATTCCAATGATCTTTTCCCATAAGATCCTCCTTATATTCGTAACCGCTTCCATTTTTGTGTAAGCGCTCTACTTTTTCAGTAGTATTTTGCTTCTATTTTATAAAATAATATAAGAAACTTCAATACTGGCAGCATAAAAATCATACTTTTGATTCTTTTTTCTATAATTTGTAGAAAAGTTTAAAAATCTGAATGTAGTTTTAAAAGAAAAACACGTAAATTAAGACAACTAAAAAGAACTAGCTTTTATCCCTAGTCCTTATTTTTTCTATAATAGTAAATTAAAATGATTTCACAAAATCCTATTTTTTAAACCAAAATATAAAAATGATTAAAACAAGGACAAGTCCAGCTCCCACAACCAGTCCAAACACTGGAATGTTTTCAAATAGTTTTTGCTCTGGCTTTGTCTCCTCACTACTGTCTTGAGTTGATTCTGCCACTGTATCACCTTGTTTCGCTACGTCTTGTTCTGCTTTTTTCTCTATTTTCTTAGGACCATAATTTGGATTTACAAAAGTTGCGAGCATGGTGGGCTTAGAATAGTCTTCCTCTCCTTCTTTGACTAACCATGACGCATTATATAAATTCCTTCCTTCCAATACCATCCCAAAATCAATTCGCTCACCAGGAAGCGAAACTGCTCCTAAACCTACACTAAAAAAGAAAGCTTCTCCGTCATTGTTCTCTTTTAAGACAATAAATCCGTTCTCACTCACTTTTTTAAGTCGAGATAATTTTCCTCTAATATCTCCATCTTTAAAGTTTCCAGTGTAGCTTCCATCTTCTCCTAAAATAAGTGATGAAGCTCTACCAGGTTTAGTACCATTATTAGGTTCTTTATTAATCCAAGTACCCACTAATTCGGATGGGAGAGTAATTTCATCACCAATTTTAGCATCTACAAGGGACTTGGGCATAGGGGGATTAGGATCCATATTATCTCCAACAATCGGGAGATTTAGAGAAGTATATTCAATAGTTGAGGTATCTATTTTTGTTTTAGAATCAAGATTTAACTCGTCTAGATCACCTTCTCCTGCTCTAAATTCACTTTTTTTAATTAAAGTTGGCTCCTTATTTTCTTTAGAAAGTTGAAATAATCTATATGATACAATACCAGGAGCACTTTCAAAAACAATAATACTTCCATCTGTGTAAGCATCAATAACTGTCCCCATTCTAAGACTTGTATCCCAAAATCTATCAAATAATGGAGTGGGAGTATTACCATTCAAATAATATACTTCAAACAGTTCCCATTTTTCACCATTGGTCAAACCGATTAATAATTCATCCGTCCCATTTTTATCAATATCCATCAAAGCGTAACCAAGTCTATTAATATTATTTTCAAATAGATGTTTACTCTCCCACTTCTCAGTAATTTGTGGCAATAGTTGGTTGTAGGCAGTACTATCAGCTTGTACTGAATCCACTAGTGAAAACAAACCTAATATAGAACAAACCACCACCAATAGTTTGTTTAGTAATTTCAAACGATTTTCCATATTTTTATAATCTTTCATATTCTAGCATCATTCTCTCAATATCGACTTTGTCTATTGTAGACAAATCAGTCACGTTCTCACGTGATACTCTAATTGATAAGTTCTTAATAATTTTTTCATTGATATTTCTAATCCAGCGACCATTACTACAATCATTGATTTTGT
>CAUSCX010000019.1:0-26704 GCA_963530385.1 uncultured Streptococcus sp.
TTTTAGGATCCAAGTTCAACTGCTTGAGAATGCGTTTCATGAGCGTTCGCTGTTCTCCAGGATCCACAATCGTGAAATTGCGATTGTAGCCAATGTGATCCGCATCGCGACGTAGGATACGCACGCACATAGAGTGGAAGGTCGCAATCAAACAATTCTGAGTAGCTGGATTGAGTCCATAAGCACGCTCCTTCATTTCACGTGCAGCCTTATTGGTAAAGGTAATGGCCAAGATATTCCATGGGTTGACCATCTTTTCATCAATTAAGTAGGCAATACGGTGGGTTAAAACACGAGTCTTACCAGATCCCGCCCCCGCCATGATCAGCAAAGGTCCTTCTGTGGTTTGAACAGCCTCGGCTTGACGGTCATTCATTCCCTTTAATAATTCGTTCATTTTCTCTTCCTTATTCTTCAAGTCAATGTTTCTATTATATCAAAAAAGTTTGAAAATAACTTTTCTTAAGAGCCTTCTGATTACTTTAGGAGATTAGACAAGAAAAGAACACTGGAAGAGTGTTCTTAGTAATTCTTCTATTAGTCCTTTATAGACTGCAAAAGCGTCATTAGGGCTTGGGCAGAACGACGTCCTGCTTCTACGATAAATTCATCAAAGGAAACGGATGCTTCATGGTTGGCATTGTCACTCATGGCACGAACGACTAAGAAAGGAAGGTTCAAAGCATAAGCTGCTTGAGCAATAGCTGCCCCTTCCATCTCTACAGCAAGAACTTGAGGAAAATGTTCTTTTATCGCTTTGATTTTATCTTCTCCAGCAATAAAACTGTCTCCTGTCGCAATCAAACCTAAATGCCAAGTTTGGTCCAGTTTAGACAAACTCTCTTGAATCAAGCTGATAAACTTTTTGTCTGATTCAAAATAGAGAGGCTGTTGAGCCATTTGACCGTAATCATAGCCAAAGGCAGTCACATCAACATCGTGGTAGGCAAGCTTGTCTGCAATCACTACATCCCCTACTGCGATTCCACTTGCCACTGCACCAGCAGAACCAGTATTAATCACTGCATCGACTTGAAAGTGATCCGCTAAGATAGCGACACTCATCGCAGACATGACTTTACCAATGCCACTCTCTACAAGTACAAGCTCAACAGAACCAATCTTACCAGTATGATAGCTATTTCCCAGAACCTTTTCTTCACTGGCATCATCCAGGTGTTGAATCAAGTAAACTAGCTCTTCTGGCATAGCTGCAATAATTCCAATTTTCATGATATACCCCTTAAATAAATCTCATTGCTAGAATCAACAAAATCAAGAGAAAAATGACTGTAAAAAGAATCTTATTTAATTTAGAATTAAAGACATTTCTCTTAGTATTTTCAATCCGACGGCTTTTGTGAATAGAGGGTTCAACTTCGATAGTCAGTGTATCTTGGCTAAAACCATGATCTCTGGTTCTCGAATAGCCAAAATTTTGAGAAGAAGTCGGTAAAATCTTAGTTTCCTCATCATCAAGCAAGGGAGGACCAGAGATGTCCTCTCCTCGATTGGCACGTTCAATCATTTCATCTGTTAATAAAGGTTTACCCATGGGTTCCTCCACTATTTTTTTGTAATTCCCAGTACTGGATAGCCATAATGGTCTTAGCATCACAGATATCACCAGACTGGATCAGTTCTTTAGCTTGGTCAAGACTGATCTCGAGTAGCTCTAAAGTCTCATCTTCATCCTGAGGACGAGGATTTTCAACTTTTGTCAAATCGCTTGCCAAGTAAAGTTTTAAGCGCTCGTTACAAAATCCAATCGCTGAGTAAAAATCATAGAGAAGGCTTAATTTACCAGTATAGGCTGCCTCTTCCTCTAATTCACGAAGGGCTGCTGCTTCTGGATCTGCATTCTCCCCGATTTCAAGTTTACCTGCAGGAATTTCATAAGAGACTTTTTCAATTGCCTTGCGATATTGTTTAACAAGGACAATCTTATTTTCTGGAGTGACTGCAAGGACACAAACTGCTCCATTGTGGAAAATCAAATCACGTTGTGCTGTTCCTTTCCCAGAAGGGAGTTCAACTTGGTCTTGCACTAGTTGAAAAATGGGGCCTTTATAAATTTCTTTACGACTAAGTGTCTTTTCTTCAAATTCCATCGTTAACTCCTATTTATTATTAGGATGATGAGGAAGGCGAGTCGCATATTCTTCCTTATTAACTTGGCGACCTCGTCCAATAGCAATGGCATCTGCTGGGACATCCTTAGTGATCGTTGAACCAGCACCTACAAGGGAGTTATCTCCTAGTTCTACTGGAGCAATGATGGTTGAATTAGAACCGACAAAGACATTGTTACCAATAGTTGTTTTAAATTTGTGTTGACCATCGTAATTAACAGTAATGGTTCCTGCACCGAAGTTGACATCACTACCAACTTCACAGTTACCAATATAAGTCAAATGACCTGCCTTAGTATTCTCCCCGATGCTAGATCCTTTGACTTCAACAAAGTTTCCAATGTGCACATCTTTTGCAAGGCTTGATCCTGGACGGATATGAGCATAAGGACCAACTGTAACGCCATCAGCAACTGAGCTTTCTTCAATCATCGAGTTTGTAATCACTGTCTCTGAACCGATAGTGCTATCAACGATATAAGTTCCATTCGTCAAAATAGATCCTGCACCAATTTTACTAGAACCTTTGAGGGTTACATTTGCTTCAATTTGAACTTCTGGAGCGATTTCAACATCAATGTCAATGTAAGTAGCCTCAGGATTCACAAAACTAACCCCATTGACCATATGTGCTTGGTTAATACGGCGACGCATGATGCCTTCAGCTGTCGCAAGGGCAACACGGTCATTAACTCCGAGACTTTCATCAAAGTCTTTTAGAGTATAGGCTCCAACTTTTTCTCCAGCTTCACGGAAAATACCGATGACATCAGTGATGTAGTATTCGCCTTGAGCGTTGTTGGTATTGATATTCTTCAAAGCTTCAAAGAGACGAGCATTATCAAAGACATAGGTTCCTGTATTGATTTCCTTGATTTGTTTTTCAAAATCACTCGCATCCTTCTGCTCCACGATACGAAGCACTTCAGCATTCTCATTACGAACAATACGTCCATAACCAAACGGATCTTCAGCTTCTGCAGTAAGAATTGTAGCTACGTTCTTGTGATTAACATGAAAATCAATCAAATTTTTAAGACTCTCTCCAGTGATTAGTGGTGTATCTCCAGCAATGACCAATGTTTGACCAGAAAGTCCTTCAAGAATTGGCTCAGCCATCATAACCGCATGACCAGTTCCCAATTGCTCAGACTGTCTTACAAAATCAGTTTGACCAGCTAACACTTGTTCCACAAGCTCCGCTTTGTGTCCAACAACCGTTACTATTTTTTCAGGCTTGATAGCTCCTACACTACGAAAAACATGCTCCAGCATAGAAATTCCTGCAACCTTGTGCATGACTTTTGGTAGATCTGATTTCATACGAGTACCTTTACCCGCTGCTAAAATAACTGCATAATTTGCCATATTTTTCTCTTTTCTATAGAAATTCCCTTATATTATATCATAAATTTGCTCTTTCAAACACAAAAGAGTACAAATGCTTTAAAACATTGAATTCTATAGATGATTTCGAGTATTTTTTTTTGATTTTTTTCACCATTTACGATACACTATAATAGTATGAGAAAGAAAATAAATCCTGTTTTTATTTTTACTGTATTAGCGACTATCGTGGGTATTTTAATCATTAACAGACCCAAGTTTGAAGACCATCCAGTCAAAACAAAGCAAAATCCAGTTCAAGTAGAAACTCAAGCTTTACATAATATCAACAAGCCGATTATTGATGTTTCTGGCTGGCAAAGACCATCTGAGATCAATTATGACACCTTAACTCAAAATATTTCAGGTGCGATTGTTCGGGTTCATAGTGGAGCTCAAGTTTCTGTTGAAAATGATGCTTCATTCAAAAATGGGGTCGACAAAGCTTATAAAGAACATATCACTGAATTTCAAAAACGGAATATTCCAGTCGCTGTTTATGCCTATGTAGCTGGTAAAAATGTCGAAGAAATGGAAAAAGCTGCTGAAGTATTCTATAATGCTGCTTCTCCCTATAATCCTAGCTACTATTGGTTAGATGTTGAGGAAAAAACCATGTCTGACATGAACAAAGGAGTTGAGGCCTTTCGTGCTAAACTGGCTTCATTGGGTGCAAAAAATATCGGTATCTATGTTGGTGTTTACTTTATGGAGGAACATAGTATCAGCATTGATAATTATTCAGCTATTTGGATACCTTCCTATGGAACTAACTCAGGTTACTATGAGAATGCTCCAAAAACAGATCTTACCTATGAACTTCACCAATACACTTCCCATGGAAATCTTGGTGGATTTGAACATCACCTCGATTTGAACCTTATTTCTTCATCAAAGAATAAAGAAGAAACCTTTAGAAAATTGTTTTTAAATCCTTAATCACTATCACAATAAGCAAGTCAGACATTGCTTTCTGCTTGCTTTTCTTTATTTTTCAGTATTAAATCACTGTTTTATCTATATAGAATATAAATCTCGGAGGCCCTCTATGTTATCATGGCTATCAAAAATTATTAAGGGAATTGTAATCGCCCTAGGTTTCATTCTACCAGGGATTTCTGGTGGCGTTCTTGCCGCTATCTTGGGAATTTATGAGAGAATGATTCGCTTTCTTGCCCATCCTTTTAAGAATTTAAAAGAAGATGTGCTCTTTTTCTTTCCTGTCGGTATTGGGATGTTATTGGGCATTGGACTTTTCTCCTATCCAATTGAGTATCTTTTAGAAAATTATCAAGTTTATGTATTGTGGAGTTTTGCTGGAGCTATCATTGGTACCATCCCAAGTCTTGTCAAAGAATCAACTCGTGATTCTGATAGAGATAAGGTTGACCACATATGGTTTTGGGCAACCTTCATCATATCAGGTCTTGCCCTCTACGCCTTGAATTTTGTAGTTGGTTCTCTATCTGCAAGCTTCCTTAACTTTACACTGGCTGGTTGTTTGTTGGCGCTTGGAATTTTGGTTCCAGGGCTTAGTCCTTCCAATCTTCTCTTGATTCTTGGCCTTTATGGCCCTATGTTAACAGGGTTCAAGACTTTTGATTTGTTAGGAACCTTCTTACCAATTGGGATTGGACTTCTTATCACTCTGATTATTTTCTCAAAATTCATGGACTATGCTCTTCGACTTTATCACTCACGTGTGTATCATTTTATCATTGGAATTGTACTATCAAGTACACTTTTGATCCTTATTCCAAACGCTGGCAATGCTGAAAGTATCAGTTACAGTGGTTTGTCACTAGTTTCATATGTACTGATTGCTTTCTTCTTCGCACTAGGGATTTGGTTAGGAATCTGGATGAGTCAATTGGAGGATAAGTATAAATAATGGCAAAAAAAGTAAAAGTCAAGAAAACCTTGGTCCAACAAATTTTAACCAAGGCAGGAATAAACCATACAGGTATTCAAATTAATGCCCTGGAAGGTGAGATGCCTCAAGGTTATGAAAAGAGTCAGATTTTTAAGACTCTAGCACTTCTGGGAGATAAGACTGGACCCATTATCGGCATCCTTCCTATCACTGAACATCTTTCTGAAAAGAAACTGGCTAAGATTTCTGGTAATAAGAAAGTCAGCATGATTCCACAAAAAGACCTAGAAAAAACAACAGGCTATATCCACGGTGCCAATAATCCAGTTGGAATTCGTCAAAAACATAACTATCCTATCTTTATCGATCAAACTGCTATTAAACTGGAGGAAATGATTGTTTCCGCAGGGGAAGTAGGTCATAGTATCATTATCAATCCTCAAGATCTAGCAACCTTTGTTAAAGCTGAATTTGCAGATATCTTGGAGGCAAGTAACACATGAAATTCTATTTTATTCGTCACGGTAAAACACTTTGGAATCTTGAGGGACGTTTTCAAGGAGCAAGTGGTGACTCTCCACTCCTTGAGGAATCCATTGAGACCTTAAAAAAATTGGGTCAGTATCTCCAAGAAACTCCATTTGATGTGATTTATTCTAGTGATCTTCCTCGGGCTAAAACTTCTGCTCAAATTATTCAAAGTCAACTGAAAGATAGCTGTCCTTTAGTAGAAATAGCCTCTCTAAGAGAGTGGCAACTCGGGAAACTTGAAGGAGCAAAATTTGCAACCTTAGAAGCCATTTATCCCGAGCAATTAAAAGCTTTTCGTACCAATCTAGCTAAGTTTGATTCGACTTTGTTTGGTGCAGAGTCTGTCTATCAAACAACTCAGCGTACTACTCAATTTATCAAATCATTAGAGTCCAAACCTTTTGAACATGTCATGATTGTTGGTCACGGTGCCAATCTCACAGCCAGTATTCGAACTCTTCTAGGATATGATACTCCGCTACTTAGAAAAGATGGTGGTTTAGCAAATGCAAGTGTTACTATTCTGGAAACAGAAGACTTTACAAACTTCAACCTCATAGTCTGGAACGACACTTCTTATCAAGATAATAACTGAACTTAGCAATCACTGTTAAGTTCTTTTTATATTTTGTAGAATATCCGTGAATTTATTTGACATTTATGATAAAATGGGAGTATCGCAAAAAAGACTCATCGTATCAAGTATTGAGTAAAAACTAGGAGGAAACCATGTCAACAGAACATATGGAAGAACTAAATGACCAGCAGATCGTTCGCCGTGAAAAAATGGCTGCGCTCCGTGAACAAGGAATCGATCCCTTTGGAAAACGCTTTGAACGTACTGCAAATTCACAAGAATTAAAAGATAAATTTGCTGACCTCGATAAAGAACAATTACATGATAAAAACGAAACAGCTACTATCGCAGGACGCTTGGTAACCAAACGTGGTAAAGGTAAAGTAGGTTTTGCCCACCTTCAAGACCGCGAAGGTCAAATCCAGATCTACGTTCGTAAGGATGCTGTCGGTGAAGAAAACTACGAAATCTTCAAAAAAGCAGACCTTGGTGACTTCCTTGGTGTCGAAGGTGAAGTGATGCGTACAGATATGGGAGAACTCTCTATCAAAGCTACTCACATCACTCACTTGTCTAAAGCACTGCGCCCTCTTCCAGAGAAATTCCACGGTTTGACAGACGTTGAAACAATTTACCGTAAACGTTACCTTGACTTGATTTCTAACCGCGAAAGCTTCGAGCGCTTTGTCACTCGTTCAAAAATCATCTCTGAAATCCGTCGTTACCTTGACCAAAAAGGCTTCCTTGAAGTGGAAACACCTGTTCTTCATAACGAAGCTGGTGGTGCTGCTGCCAAACCATTTATTACACACCACAATGCTCAAAACATTGACATGGTGCTTCGTATCGCCACTGAGCTTCACTTGAAACGTCTTATCGTCGGTGGAATGGAACGCGTTTACGAGATTGGCCGTATCTTCCGTAATGAAGGAATGGATGCTACCCACAACCCTGAGTTCACTTCTATCGAAGTTTACCAAGCTTATGCAGACTTCCAAGACATCATGGACTTGACTGAAGGCATTATCCAACACGCTGCTAAATCAGTTAAAGGTGATGGTCCAGTCAACTATCAAGGAACTGAGATCAAGATCAATGAACCATTCAAACGTGTTCACATGGTTGATGCTATCAAAGAAATTACTGGTGTAGATTTCTGGCAAGATATGACTTTGGAAGAAGCTAAAGCTATCGCTGCTGAGAAGAAAGTTCCAGTTGAAAAACACTACACTGAAGTTGGTCACATCATCAATGCCTTCTTTGAAGAGTTTGTTGAAGAAACCTTGATCCAACCAACCTTTGTCTATGGGCATCCAGTAGCTGTATCTCCACTGGCTAAGAAAAACCCTGAAGACGAACGCTTTACTGACCGTTTCGAGCTCTTCATCATGACTAAGGAGTACGGTAATGCCTTTACTGAGTTGAACGATCCAATCGATCAGCTTAGCCGTTTTGAAGCCCAAGCTAAAGCAAAAGAACTTGGTGACGATGAAGCGACTGGTATTGACTACGACTACATCGAGGCTCTTGAATACGGTATGCCACCAACAGGTGGTTTGGGAATCGGTATTGACCGTCTCTGCATGCTCCTCACTGATACTACTACTATCCGTGATGTGCTTCTTTTCCCAACGATGAAGTAAGACAGCTCAAAAACGTTGTTATATCAAGGTTTTATGAGTGTGAATGGCAAAACTTACCAAAAATTTACCACATCTTATACAAATAGTTGTAAAAACTTGTAATGACTTACAGCTTCTCTTGGACTATTCTAAGGGAAGTTTTTTAGTTTCTGGGCAGCAAAAAATGACAGCAGATTTTCTACTGTCATTTATGTGTTTCCGAAAAAGATAGATTTTTAGTAAAAAATTATTTAGAGTCAGCTAATTTAACATCTAATTGACTCTTGAAATTCATTATATCTTTCTCAGAGAGTTTCTTAAAGAATATATCAAAATCTTTAGGTGTCAAAAATGTAAATTTATATCTAGTCAAATTACCTTCTGATTCATGCTTTTCATTTATAAAATTAAAATGTTTAATCGCTGCTTTGTTTTTCCCAATATTCTCTGAATCTGGTTCAGAAATTTGTGAATTATCTTTAATTTCTACAGCAATAATATTATCACCTTGTTTAATAAACCAGTCTGGATTAAATTGTCCATTCTTATGGTGGGTACCTTTTTGCCAAGAATAGTCAATACTGTAAAAACTCATGTCATCGGATTTTATGAACGAATCAATACTTTTGATAACTTCTTCATCAGTAGTGAGCTTAGTTAAAAATTCTTTCTCAGGATTACCTGTTGTTACAATCCCGAATTGAGGAGTTTTAAAATTGTATTTATTCTCAATTTTCTTCGCTTTATATCCATTTGATGTATCTGTTAGTTCTCGGAAAGTATCTAAACTAGCTTTATCAGATGAAAGACTAGATTCCAAATCTGAGCCGTAAAAAAGAACTTTATTCATTCTAAATCCACTTATTTCAGAAGTATTTTTAGGTAAGTTAACAGTTAAAACGGTAAAATATTCTTGCGGCTCAATGTCGTAACTAACTACTTTTGAACCATCCCTAAAAATAACATTCATAGACGACAAAAATTTATTCTTAAGACTTTTTGTAATATGAGTATTTCCACTTTTTTTCAACGATTCTTCAATCATGGCTTTTATTTTTGAAACTGACCATAAGTTCTGATATTCTTGTGCATACTCACTGTCCTCCAAATCCTCGAATCGGCTATACAAAATATTCGCCATTTCTTTTACTGTAATCTGCTCATGCTCGTAAGTTGTTTGGAAGTTTCTATCTGATTTTGTCTTAATATCTGTCAGGGTAATAGTACTCTTCCCAAATTTATCATCTGTTGGTAAATTAACACCATTTTCCCATAAATTATATGTACCCATTTTAGGATAATCTTTAGTGTCAGTTTTTGAAGAATATTTTACATTCGTCAAACTGAAATTATAATTTGATTCTTTATGAACAGACAAAGTGATTCGCTGTCTAATCTCCAGAACCTCATTTACAAGTGCCTCTACATTGGCAGACCATTTTTCATGGTTAAAAACTGTTACTGTCGGGGCACCCCACTTGCTAGTATCCCACCCCTCTGGAACACGCAAACCTCTTCCAAGAACTTGAGCAATCAAAAGTTTTGAGTTAAATGCTCTTTCGTCATCTGGAACAATCTGAAATACACGCTTAACATCCCAACCTTCAGTAAGCATTGAAACACTAAAGATAAATTCCACTGGATTACCTTTTTCATTAACTTTAGACAGTCTCATTCTATCAATAGCTGCTTTCTGTCCACTATGAACTGAAAGAACTATGTCATTAACTTCTGCATCAGCCAGCTTTCTTTGTGTTTGTAAAAATTTTTTAAAAGCTTTCGCTTTACTATCAGCAAGATTCTGTTTGGACGTCACAATAATTGTAATTGGCTTAATACCAAGTTCTTCAGGAACTTGCGATGCAATTTGGTTATGAGAATTCAAAATTACTTGCCATCTCTCGTCCTTATCTTTTGGAATATCTTCTTTTGAAATGTATTCTATATCCTTAACAAACCCCTGTTCTATTGCATCACGAAGAGAGAAACGATAGATAACATTTGAAAAGTAGTCATTCCCACTTTTATTCTTTCCTTTATAGGCTGTTCCTGTTACGCCAATAACATATTTGAAATTGATATTATTACTACTTTCATCTTCAATAAAGCTTCTCCACTCATTCGATTCAGAATAATAAACATGGTGAACTTCATCATTCAATATAAGTGTATTTTCGCCATTTCCCTTTAAACTATCAACTATAGAATTTCTAGTTGCTTGAGCTTTATAAATAGCATTTCGATTTTCAACAGCAATGGAATTTTCCACAAGTGTACTATCGCCATTTAAAATTTGAGGTGGTACAAAATTATCTCCTAGAGTTTTAAGAAGTTGTAAATTTCCTAGAAGGTTTTTAAATTTTTGAGTCAGCTCATTTTCAATGGTTACGCTAGGAACTAATACCAGAACTCGAGAAACTTTTTTTGTGGCAAGCATAACAATCGCTATCGCAAACATAACATATGACTTCCCTGTTCCTGTAGCTAAATCTAAGGTTGCTGACAGCTTGTCAGATAAATCTAAATCATCTTGCATCAAATTAAAATCATTGTTCCATCTTGCTCTTATGACTTGATTCTTTTCAAAATTTTCTTTTGCTAATGCTGTTATATCTTTATATTCACCAGAGTTGAGAAAACGTAAAGCAGTTTCAGCTGCTTCTTTCTGATAGTTTCTTTTTCCAAATAGCATATCAAAGAAATTTTGAAAAAATCCTTCGTCCCAAACTACAGGGTTTACGTTTTTACTAACTTCTAGGACTAAATCACTATCTTTATATTCCATTATGCCATTTCTCCCCTCGTTGTTACAAACTCATTTCCAAATTTATCTACAAATATAAACATCGCTTGACCATCAATTTGACTTTCATCAAATATTATAGATTGATTTTCATCGAAATCTTTATGGTAATATACTTTATCCACATTGAAGGCTTTATTATCATACGTTAAATCAACTAAAAGCATTGAGAACGCCTCAAAACCACTTATATTTTCTTTGCCTTTCAATCTAGAAAATGATTCAAAAGAATTAACCCTTAGTATTTCTCCAATAACTTCAAAATCAACTTTGGGTTTTCGCATAAAATCAAATCCGTAAGCATCAACAACCGCATTTACCGAGTCAGTATCGTCTGCCTGTAAAGTACCTTTGAAATTCTCAGTAAATTTTTGGTACATTGAATATGGAACACGAAGAATATTAAATATTGTATTCCACTCACCGTCATTATCATACTCATCTACTGCAAAAGTAAATTTCCCTTGTGGAGCAATAATGAATATCTCATTAGGGGCAGCTAAACCTAAGCGAGAATAAATCTGTTCCAAAGTATCTTCTGATATTTTTGCTCCCATTCCATTTAATTCATTAAGGGAATAAACTTTAACTAGAGAACCATCTTTCATCCCATCAAAAGAAAGTCCTTTGATTGACTGATAAGAAGGTTGAACATTGTATAAAGCCATGGCAAACTGTTTCCACTGTGTACTATCAAAATCATTTAGTTTTTCATTATCATACAGACCTGCATCATAAACTGCAAAAGGTTTATGTGATTCATTTCCTAATATTCTTTTTTGAATAGTATAAATAGATAACTTCCCTGCATCTACAGTAATCCATCGTCTACCCAACTTCTCTGCCACTGCCGCAGTCGTTCCCGAACCTCCAAAACAATCGAGAATTAAATCTCCATTATTTGATGATGATTTAATAATTCGTTCAAGCAATTTCTCTGGTTTTTGAGTAGGGTATCCAATTCTCTCTTTGGCAACTGGGTTAATCATTGAAATTTCCCAAGTATCAGGCATAGGAACACCCTTGGTCTTTTCATCTGTTTGAATTGACCGCCGTTTGCCGTCTTCTCCAATAACGCTTTTCCAAGCCTTCCCCTGAGCAGAAGATTTTTCTGATTTAGGAATATACATCTGGTTAAAAACATGGTTTCCTTTATTTTTTGTATACCAAAATATAGTATCATGATTTCGAGCAAAATATTTTCCTGCAATATTCCATCGTCTATAATACCAAACTATCTCATTACAAAAATTTCCCTCTCCAAAAATCTCATCCATCAAGACTTTAACGTAATGTGCCTTGTGCCAATCCAAGTGTACGTAAATAGATCCGTCATCAGCTAACACTTCTCGTAGCAGGATAAGACGTTTTCTAAGCCATTCTAAAAATTCTGCACCAGCTAATTTATCAGAATAAGCTTTAGAATCTTTATTCGAAAAATCTTGTTTTGTCGCAAACGGTGGATCAATATAAACCAAGCGCACGCCGTCAGTACCATCCGCATTTTTCAGTTCACCTCTATGCCTCATCTCTACAAGAGTTTTTAAGACTTGTAAATTATCGCCGAAAATAATTTTATTTAACCAATCACTTTCAGTAGATTCACCAAATCTTCGATTTTCTTGCAAAGGCACGGCAAAAGTTTGACTGATAATAGATTGTTCACCTTCTTTGCCGTAGTAGGTTAATTCATATTCTTTTCGTGCGGGGGGAAAGAGTACACGTGCAAACTCCGTAGAGACCTCATTGCCGTTCATGACTTCTTCCTGTGCCTGAGCTAATAGTTCGAGAAGTTCTTTTTGTCTATTATTATCCATATTTATCCTCATAAAGAGAGACTTTTAGGATTCCATTGTTATGAATATAACAATGGAGGCTAGCCTCCATTGTTATGAATATAACAATGGAGGCTAGCCTCGCTTCTTATTAAAAATTTATACCTTTATTTTACCATATTTATTGTCAAACTCTTTAAAATACTTAAACTTCCTCACCTGAAAATCATTACTATGGATATGTTTAGCCCTTACTATGACTTAGCTAAACAGCTTCGCTTTCGGATTTCTAGGCTCAGGCTGAAACAGTCTCCCAGACTGTTTCACTCCCGAATGCTAAGATCGTTTCCATATTGTCCAACACTTAAGCCGAGCTATGAGTCGTATGCGTGTTCAAATCATGAATCAGTTTGATCGAAAAACTCATGAATACAAGGCTATTAAACGTTACTGGAAGCTCATACAACAGGATAGTCGTAAACTCAGCGATAAACGTTTTTATCGCCCTACTTTTCGTATGCACCTAACCAATAAAGAGATTCTAGACAAGCTTTTGAGCTATTCAGAAGACTTGAAACTCCACTATAATCTTTATCAACTCTTACTTTTTCACTTCCAGAATAAGGAGTCGAAGAAATTCTTCGGACTCATTGAGGACAATCTCAAGCAGGTTCATCCTCTTTTTCAGACTGTCTTTAAAACCTTTCTAAAGGATAAAGACAAGATTGTCAACGCTCTTCAATTACCCTATTCTAACGCCAAATTGGAAGCGACCAATAATCTCATCAAACTTATCAAACGAAATGCCTTTGGTTTTCGGAACTTTGAAAACTTCAAAAAACGGATTTTTATCGCTCTGAATATAAAAATGGAGAGGACATCAATCATCCTCTCCAGATCTTAGCTTTTCTTCAACCCACTACAGTTGACAAAGAGCCGATTTTTTCTGTCTAACCTTTGGGGTGCAGTTCAACAAAAAGTCCTAGCCACTCAATTGTCTTTGGATTGTCGAACAAGACGCAGTGGTTGAGTGGACTCTACTATGCTGATTTCATCAGCTTTTACAGCCCTACTCAACTGTGCGGAGGTGGGACGACCAAATCGAATTCTAACGAATTACCGATTTCTGTCCCACTCTCTTTTGTTGTTCAATTAGAATAATCCAAGAACAGTTCCATCGCTTTCAACATCCATGTTGAGAGCGGCCGGTCGTTTTGGAAGACCAGGCATGGTCATAACATCACCAGTAAGGGCAACGATAAAGCCTGCACCAAGTTTTGGTACCAATTCACGAATAGTAATTTCAAAGTTTTCAGGTGCTCCAAGTGCGTTTGGATTATCTGAGAAACTGTACTGAGTCTTAGCCATACAGATTGGCAGTTTATCCCAACCATTTTGAACGATTTGAGCAATTTGGGTTTTAGCTTTCTTTTCGAAGTTTACTTTGCTTCCGTGATAGATTTCAGTCACAATCTTTTCAATCTTTTCTTGGACAGAAAGATCGTTGTCATAGAGACGTGTATAGTTTGCTGGATTTTCAGCGATAGTTTTGACAAGAGTTTCAGCAAGCGTTACTCCTCCTTCAGCTCCATCAGCCCATACACTAGCCAATTCAACAGGAACATTGATTGAAGCACAGAGTTCTTTCAAGGCTGCAATTTCAGCTTCTGTATCAGATACAAATTCGTTAATAGCAACAACTGCTGGAATACCGAACTTACGGATATTTTCTACGTGACGTTTCAAGTTAGCAAATCCTGAACGAACTGCTTCTACATTTTCTTCTGTCAGAGCATCTTTAGCAACTCCACCATTCATCTTAAGGGCGCGAAGGGTTGCAACAATAACTACTGCATCTGGTGAAGTTGGCAAGTTTGGAGTTTTAATATCAAGGAATTTCTCAGCTCCAAGATCGGCACCAAAGCCAGCTTCAGTTACTGTGTAATCAGCTAAGCGAAGTGCAGTTTTAGTTGCTAAGACTGAGTTACAACCGTGTGCAATATTGGCAAATGGTCCACCATGTACAAAGGCAGGTGTTCCATAAATTGTTTGAACCAAGTTAGGTTTGATAGCATCCTTCAAAATCAATGCTAAGGCACCTTCAACCTGTAGATCACCCACTGAAACAGGTGTACGGTCATAACGGTAACCAATCACTATATTGGCCAAACGACGTTTCAAATCTTCAATATCAGTTGCCAAGCAAAGGATAGCCATGATTTCTGAAGCAACAGTGATATCAAATCCATCTTCGCGAGGAATTCCATTAAGAGGACCACCGAGTCCAACAGTTACATGACGAAGAGCACGATCGTTTAAGTCAACAACACGTTTCCAAAGGATGCGACGTTGGTCAATTCCTAGCTCATTTCCTTGGTGCAAGTGATTGTCAATCAAGGCAGAGAGAGCATTGTTTGCAGTTGTGATAGCGTGCATATCACCAGTAAAGTGAAGGTTGATATCTTCCATTGGTAGTACTTGTGCATAACCACCACCAGCTGCACCACCTTTAATCCCCATTACAGGACCAAGAGAAGGTTCGCGGATAGCAATCATGGTTTTCTTACCAATCTTATTCAAAGCATCAGCAAGTCCGATGGTAATAGTTGATTTTCCTTCACCAGCAGGTGTTGGGTTGATGGCTGTCACCAGGATCAATTTACCGACTGGATTACTTTCCACTTCACGAATCTTATCAAAACTAAGCTTAGCCTTGTATTTTCCATATAATTCCAAATCATCGTAAGAGATGCCAAGTTTCTCTACAACATCAACGATTGGTTTCAATTCGATACTCTGTGCAATTTCAATATCTGTTTTCATAACAAACTCCTCTACCTCAAATGTGTTAATTCATTATAACACAAAACAAGATTTTTAACAGACATAAAGCTTGATAACGTTCGTAAATATAGCGCCCTCAAAGGATTTATCGGCTACTATTTAAATTTTTATATGCCTTTATAAGTTTTAACTATAGTTTAAAGTTAGTTTTTCACATAATATTTTATCGCTTTCATTTTACTTACTGCTCATTTTTTTGTACAATAGTTCTATGAAAATTTTAGTTACATCTGGTGGTACAAGCGAAGCCATTGATAGAGTTCGCTCCATTACCAACCACTCTACTGGTAGACTTGGTAAAGTTATAACTGAGACTTTACTGAAGGCTGGGCATCAGGTTTGTCTGATTACTACACAACAAGCATTGAAACCAGCACCACACTCAAATTTATCCATCATTGAAATCAAAAACACTTCCGATTTACTTCTAGAGATGAAACGGATTGTTCCTGATTATCAAGTTTTGATTCATTCCATGGCAGTCTCTGACTATAGTCCTGTTTACATGACTGGTCTTGACCAAGTCCAAGCAAGCCAAGATTTAAGTGAGTTTTTGCATAAGAAAAATACGGAAACAAAGATCTCCTCTAAGGATGAGGTGCAAGTCCTATTTCTCAAGAAAAACCCAAAGATCATCTCTCTTGTTAAAGAATGGAACCCAAGTATTCATCTCATCGGCTTTAAACTGCTTGTCGATGTTAGCAAGGAGCATCTGATTCAAATCGCTAGAGAAAGTCTTGAAAAGAATCAAGCTGACTTGATTGTCGCTAATGACCTCACTCAGATTAATGCAAATCAGCACCTGGCTTACCTAGTTGAAAAGAATGATTATCAGATTGCTACCCACAAACAAGAAATTGCTGATTTGTTAGTGGAAAAAATTCAAGGATTTGACTGTTAGAAAGGAAAATTATGGCTCGTATTACACTCGCTGTGACAGGCTCTATCGCCTCTTACAAGGCTGCTGATTTGGTAAGTGACTTGAAGAAACAAGGACATTCTGTTACTGTACTTATGACCCAGGCTGCGACTGCCTTTATCCAACCTTTAACCCTTCAAGTCTTATCACAAAATACAGTTCATCTCGATCTTATGGAAGAACCTTATCTTGACAAAGTCAATCATATCGAGCTTGGCAAAGAAACAGATTTGTTTATCCTTGCCCCTGCAACCGCTAATACGATTGCGAAAGTCGCGTACGGTTTTGCCGACAATATGGTGACTGCTACTGCTCTTGCCCTGCCACACTATGTTCCAAAACTAGTAGCACCTGCTATGAATACCAAAATGTATGACCATCCAGCAACTCAAACAAACTTAAAAACTTTAGAAACTTATGGTTATACAATTATTGCTCCAAAAGAGTCCCTACTGGCCTGTGGCGATGTAGGACGTGGTGCTCTTGCTGATCTTGATACTATTTTACAACAGATAAAGGAAAAACTTCATGAACAAACGCTCTAATATTGCTCCTATTGCTATCTTTTTTGCCAGCATGATTGTCATTCATTTGCTGAGTTCTATTGTCTTTAATGTCTTGCCATTTCCAATTAAACCGACCATTGTCCATATTCCAGTCATCATTGCTAGTATCATATACGGGCCACGGATTGGAGCCATCTTAGGTTTCTTGATGGGGATGATTAGCTTGACAGTCAATACAATCACAATTCTCCCAACCAGCTACCTTTTCTCTCCATTTGTACCAAACGGTAACATCTACTCCCTAGTTATTGCGATTGTACCACGCATCCTTATTGGTTTAACTCCATACTTTGTCTATAAACTCCTCAAAAACAAGGCGGGGCTTATCTTCGCTGGAGCACTCGGTTCCCTCACAAATACTGTATTTGTACTAGGCGGAATCTTCTTCCTCTTTGGAAATGTTTTTGACGGAAATATCCAAAAACTATTAGCTACTGTTATCTCAACAAATTCTATCGCAGAACTCATAATCTCAGCAATACTGACCCTAGTTATTGTTCCGAGACTTGAAAAAATCAAAAAATAAGAGGTCGGGAAAATCCCGGCCTCGATTTTTATTTGCCCTAAGTAACTGACTTTGTATTTAATTAAGATTACAGACTTCTAAAAGTCCCTTTGACGAGACTATCTAAAAGCATGATTGTAAAGACTTACTGATATGGGAAAAGGCTTCAATCTTGGAAAAATAATTACTTTCCCATAGCCTTTTATCTACTTATTATTGGGCTAGACGTGCTTCTTCTAAAATCTTTTCAATCTTTGTTGTCAGCAAATCAATAGCTACTGTGTTGGTTACTCCTTCTGGAATAACGATATCTGCATAACGCTTTGTTGGCTCAATAAATTGATGATACATGGGTTTTACCACACCAAGATACTGGTCAATAACGCTATCCAGGCTACGACCACGTTCTTCCATATCACGTTTAATACGGCGAATGATACGAACATCATCATCTGTATCTACGAAAATCTTGATATCCATCAAATCACGAAGTCGTTTGTCCTCCAAAACCAAGATTCCTTCTACGATAAAGACATCCTGAGGTTCTTGACGATAAGTTTTAGAACTTCTGGTATGGGCAGCATAATCATAGGTAGGAATATCAACTGGACGACCTGCCAACAACTCTTTGATTTGCTCAATCATCAAATCAGTATCAAAAGCAAAAGGATGGTCATAGTTGGTCTTAATACGCTCTTCAAAGGTTAGATGAGATTGATCTTTATAGTAGGAATCATGCTCAATCATAGCTATTTTCTCGTTTGGAAAATGCGACAAGATTGCTTTAGATACGCTTGTCTTTCCTCCTCCAGATCCACCTGTTACTCCGATAATGATTGGTCTATTTTGCATTGTAGCCTCCTTGTTTTTTCCCTTGTCTATTTTACCATATTTTTGATAAATTTTACAGATGGAGTTTTCTACAAAATAGAAGAAAAAATCCTCATAGCTAGAAGCTACAAGGATTTGTAATTGTTTAATCGAAGTTAACGTATTCTTTAGAAAGTTCAAGCACTTCTTCCATTGTTGAACATTCAGTAAGAGCACGGTTAGCGTATTCTTGCATTTTAGCAGTGTCGAGTTTCTTCATCAAGCTACGTGTACGAAGTACAGATGTTGCTGACATAGAGAACTCATCCAAGCCCATTCCGACAAGAAGTGGAACAGCTGTTTGATCACCAGCCATTTCACCACACATACCAGCCCATTTACCTTCAGCGTGAGCTGCTTTGATAACGTTGTTGATCAAACGAAGGATTGATGGGTTGTATGGTTGGTAAAGGTATGAAACTTGTTCGTTCATACGGTCTGCCGCCATTGTGTATTGGATCAAGTCGTTTGTACCAATTGAGAAGAAGTCAACTTCTTTTGCAAATTGGTCTGCAAGCATAGCTGCTGCAGGAATTTCGATCATGATACCAACTTGGATGTCATCCGCAACTGCAACACCTTCAGCAAGAAGGTTAGCTTTTTCTTCATCGAAGACTGCTTTAGCTGCACGGAATTCTTTCAAAAGCGCAACCATCGGGAACATGATACGCAATTGACCATGTACAGAAGCACGAAGAAGTGCACGGATTTGAGTGCGGAACATTGCGTCTCCAGTTTCAGAGATAGAGATACGAAGAGCACGGAATCCAAGGAATGGGTTCATTTCATGTGGCATATCGAAGTAAGGAAGTTCCTTGTCACCACCGATATCCATTGTACGAACGACAACTGGTTTACCGTTCATTCCTTCAAGAACAGCCTTATATGCTTCGTACTGCTCGTCTTCAGTTGGGAAGTCTTGAGAATCCATGTACAAGAACTCTGTACGGTAAAGACCGACAGCTTCTGCACCATTGTCATTAACACCTTCAACGTCTTTTGGAGTACCAATGTTTGCTGCCAATTCAAAGTGTTTACCGTCAGCAGTAACTGTTTGAGCATCTTTCAAGAGTGCCCACTCAGCTTTTTGTTGAGCGTAAACTTCACCAGCTGCTTTAAACTCTACTGCTTGTTCTTCAGTAGGGTTGATAATGACCTCACCTGTAATACCGTTAACGGCAAGCAGGTCACCATCTTTAACGATTTCAGTGATGTTGTTTGTACCCAAAACTGCAGCGATTTCAAGTGTGCGAGCCATGATAGCTGAGTGACTTGTACGACCACCAATGTTTGTTACAAAAGCTTTTACAAAGTTTTTGTCCAATTGAGCTGTATCAGATGGAGTCAAGTCGTGAGCAATCACGATAACTTCTTCATTGATTGAAGCTGGGTTTGGCAATTTTTTACCAAGGAGGTTAGCCAATACACGTTTTGTTACGTCGCGGATATCTGCTGCACGTTCTTGCATGTATGGGTTATCTTCCATGCCTTCAAAGATAGTGATGAACATGTCTGTAACTTCTTTCAGACCTGCTTCTGCATTCACTTTCTTAGCACGGATAGTTTCTTTGATTTGACCTATCAATTCAGGGTCAGCAAGAACCATCAAGTGGGCGTCAAATACTTGTGCCGCCTCTTCACCAAGCGTACCTACAGCCTTCTCGCGGATAAGAGAAAGCTCGTTTTGAGAAGCTTCAAGAGCAACATCCAAACGAGCCTCTTCTGCATTTGTATCTTCGACTGTAACAGTCTCGAATGACAAATCCGGTTGAACGAGTAGATATGCTTTTGCAACTGCAACACCGTCAGATGCTGCGATTCCTTTAAGCATTTCTGTCATTTTCCTTATGCCAATCCTTCTTTTTCCATTGTTTCTGAGATTGCAGCGATAGCGTCATCTGCATCTGCACCTTCAGCTGAGATAGTTACGTCAGCACCTTGGCCAACACCAAGACTCATAACACCCATGATTGATTTAAGGTTAACTGATTTACCTTTGTACTCAAGAGTGATATCTGAAGCAAATTTGCTAGCAGTTTGTACCAACAATGTTGCTGGACGTGCGTGAATACCTGTTTCTGCCACTACGTGGAAATCTTTAGAAGCCATAGTTTGACTCTCCTTTAATAGTTTTCTTGTTGAGTTACATATCTGATAACCCTTACAATTTAGTATTATATCACCTTCATTGATATTTTTCAAGTATTTTATGGACTTTCTTCAATTTCCTTTCAGATAACTTGCTGAAAATCTTCTATAAAGTTTAGCAAAACACAGTATGTAGTTTTGCTAGAATCTCTAATCATAGAACCAATGCTTTTTCGCTAGTTGTTTTCAAAAACTACACTATATATTGTGTTTGTGGGTAAAATCAGTAAAACAATTACACAAGATTTAGTTTTAGAAAGTTGACAAAGTTTTTTTTTCTGATATACTAAGAAAGTAATAAATTTTTAAAGAGGAGTTACAGAAATGGTAACCGTATATTCTAAAAACAACTGTGTCCAATGTAAAATGACGAAACGTTTTTTAGACAGTAATAATGTTGAATATAAAGAAATCAATCTTGATGAACAACCTGAATACATTGATCAAGTAAAAGAGCTTGGCTTTAGTGCTGCCCCTGTTATTCAGACACCGACAGAAGTTTTCTCTGGTTTCCAACCAGGTAAACTCAAACAACTTGCTTAAGAATCAAGACAAAAGCTTCTATGTCTACCTTAGAAGCCTTTCTTTTGTAATTAGATAAAGGATTTTTTATGGGATTAAAACAACTTGAAGATGTGACTTACTTCCGTCTTAACAACGAAATTAACCGTCCTGTGAATGGACAAATCATGCTTCACAAAGACAAGGAAGCTCTTGAAGCCTTCTTTAAAGAAAATGTTGAACCTAATACAATGGTTTTTCATTCAATTACGGATAAAATTAATTTCCTTATTGAACATAACTATATTGAAACAGCATTTATCAAGAAATACCGTCCAGAATTTTTGGAAGAACTATCTCAATTTATTAAAGATCAAAACTTCCAATTTAAATCTTTCATGGCTGCCTATAAATTCTATAATCAGTATGCTTTGAAAACTAATGATGGGGAGTACTATCTTGAAAGCATGGAAGACCGCGTCTTCTTTAACGCCCTTTATTTCGCAGATGGTGACGAGGCGATTGCTATCGATATTGCCAACGAAATCATCCACCAACGTTATCAACCTGCTACTCCTTCTTTCTTGAATGCAGGTCGTGCGCGTCGTGGTGAGTTGGTATCTTGTTTCTTGATCCAGGTAACAGATGATATGAACTCTATCGGACGTTCTATCAACTCTGCTCTTCAACTTTCACGTATTGGTGGTGGCGTGGGAATTTCCCTCAGCAACCTTCGTGAAGCTGGAGCTCCTATTAAAGGATATGAGGGTGCTGCTTCTGGTGTCGTACCAGTTATGAAGCTTTTCGAAGATAGCTTCTCTTACTCTAACCAACTTGGTCAACGCCAAGGTGCTGGGGTTGTATACCTTAACGTCTTCCACCCAGACATCATCGCCTTCCTTTCAACTAAGAAGGAAAATGCTGATGAAAAAGTTCGTGTCAAGACTCTCTCACTTGGTGTTGTGGTACCAGATAAATTCTACGAATTGGCTCGCAAAAATGAGGAAATGTACCTCTTCAGTCCATACTCTGTTGAAAAAGAGTATGGTGTACCTTTCAACTATATTGATATCACTGAAAAATACGATGAACTAGTTGCAAATCCAAACATCCGTAAGACAAAAATCAAGGCGCGTGATTTGGAAACTGAAATCTCTAAATTGCAACAAGAATCTGGTTATCCTTATGTAGTCAACATTGATACTGCTAACCGTGCAAATCCAGTTGATGGTAAGATTATCATGAGTAACTTGTGTTCTGAGATTCTCCAAGTGCAAGAACCAAGTCTTATCAACGATGCACAAGAATTCCTAAAAATGGGGACTGATGTCTCATGTAACCTTGGTTCAACAAACGTAGTAAACATGATGACTTCACCTGACTTTGGGCGTTCTATCCGCGCCATGGTTCGTGCTCTCACTTTCGTTACAGATAGTTCACACATCGTAGCTGTACCTACGATTGATCATGGAAATAGCCAAGCTCATACTTTTGGTCTTGGTGCCATGGGACTTCACAGTTACCTTGCCCAACAACTGATTGAGTATGGATCCCCTGAGTCTGTTGAGTTTACAAGCATCTACTTTATGCTTATGAACTACTGGACTTTGGTAGAATCTAATAACATTGCTCGTGAACGTGGTATTACCTTCCATAACTTTGAAAAATCAGACTATGCTAACGGAAGCTACTTTGACAAGTATATAACTGGCGAATTCCTTCCAAAATCAGACCGTGTTAAAGAACTCTTCAAAGATATCTTTATCCCTACTGCTGTTGACTGGGCTGAACTTCGCGATAAAGTTAAAGCAGATGGACTTTACCACCAAAATCGCCTTGCTGTAGCGCCAAATGGTTCGATCAGCTACATCAACGATGTTTCTGCTTCTATCCATCCAATTACGCAACGTATCGAAGAACGTCAAGAAAAGAAAATCGGTAAGATCTACTACCCTGCTGCAGGATTGTCAACAGAAACTATTCCTTACTACACTTCTGCTTACGACATGGATATGCGTAAGGTTATTGATGTTTATGCTGCTGCAACCGAGCACGTTGACCAAGGACTTTCACTCACACTCTTCATGCGTAGTGATATCCCAACAGGTCTTTATGAATGGAAGAAAGAAAACAAACAAACGACACGTGACTTGTCTATCCTTCGTAACTATGCCTATAACAAAGGTATCAAGTCTATCTACTACGTCCGTACCTTTACAGATGATGGTGGAGAAGTCGGTGCCAACCAATGTGAAAGCTGTGTGATTTAATCTTTGCTTGAGGAAACTACATCTTCTCAGATTAGTATTCATTCACCCTGCTAAACTAAATTGGAATAAGCATCTATACTATGGAAAAACAAAAAAGTCGGGCTTCCGACTTTTTGTGCGAAACTACTCTAGGATTATGATAAAATAGAGACAATTGTGAGTTCGCAATACTAAACACAGAAAGAGATTTCAAATGAAAACTTACTACAAAGCCATTAACTGGAATGCCATCGAGGATGTCATCGATAAATCAACTTGGGAAAAACTGACGGAACAATTTTGGCTTGATACACGTATTCCCTTGTCAAATGACTTGGATGACTGGAGAAAGCTATCAAGTGTAGAAAAAGACTTAGTTGGAAAAGTCTTTGGTGGTTTAACACTTCTCGATACTATGCAATCTGAAACTGGGGTTCAAGCTCTTCGTGCAGACATCCGTACACCACATGAGGAAGCTGTTTTCAATAACATCCAATTTATGGAATCTGTTCATGCTAAGTCTTACTCTTCTATCTTTTCTACCTTGAATACCAAGTCAGAAATCGAAGAGATTTTCGAATGGACCAACACCAATCCATACCTTCAGAAAAAAGCTGAAATTATCAATGAAATCTACCTAAATGGAACTCCACTAGAAAAGAAAATAGCCAGCGTCTTCCTTGAAACCTTCCTTTTCTACTCTGGTTTCTTTACACCACTCTACTATCTTGGAAACAACAAGTTGGCCAACGTAGCAGAAATTATCAAATTGATTATTCGTGATGAATCAGTTCATGGAACCTACATCGGCTACAAATTCCAACTTGGTTTCAACGAATTACCAGAAGAAGAACAAGAAAAACTCAAAGAATGGATGTACGACATTCTCTATACTCTTTATGAGAATGAAGAAGGCTACACAGAGAGCCTCTATGACGAAGTCGGATGGACTGAAGAGGTTAAAACCTTCCTTCGCTACAATGCAAATAAAGCCCTTATGAATTTGGGTCAAGACCCTCTCTTCCCTGACTCAGCTGATGATGTCAACCCAATCGTTATGAATGGGATTTCAACTGGTACATCAAACCACGACTTCTTCTCTCAAGTTGGTAATGGTTATCTACTTGGTGAAGTTGAAGCTATGCAAGATGACGACTATAACTATGGTCTAGATTAATACAAGTTTTTACAAAAACATCTGACTTTGTTTAAAAACTCAGATGTTTTTTTATGTTTATTTTTGTTTTCTTTAAGTTGCTTAGCTGTTTAAAATATGATAAAATAATATTAGATTTTGGGGGTGGTTCAATGCTGAAGCGAGAAAAATTAGATACTATTTTAGAAATTGTTAATACAAAAGGGACTATCACTGTTAAAGAGATTATGAATCGTCTTGATATTTCCGATATGACAGCTAGACGATATTTACAAGAGTTAGCAGATAAGGATTTGCTGGTTCGAGTTCATGGCGGTGCTGAAAAACTTCGAACAGGTTCCTTATTAAATAATGAGCGTTCTAATGTTGAAAAACAAGGACTACAAACAGCAGAAAAACAAGAAATTGCTCGCTTTGCCGGTCACTTGGTTGAAGAAAGAGAAACTATTTTCATTGGTCCAGGTACCACATTAGAATTCTTTGCGCGTGAGCTTGCTATTGATAACATTCGTGTTGTTACCAATAGTTTGCCTGTATTTCTCATTCTAAACGAGCGTAAGCTAACTGACCTAATTTTAATCGGTGGTAATTATCGTTCAATTACTGGAGCCTTTGTAGGTACTCTAACCCTTCAAGATATCTCTAGTTTGCAATTTTCAAAAGCCTTCGTTAGTTGTAATGGTATCAAGGATCAGGCTATCGCTACCTTTAGTGAAGACGAAGGTGAAGCTCAGAAATTAGCACTGGAAAACGCCAATAAAAAATATCTCCTAGCTGACCATAGCAAATTTGATAAGTTTGATTTCTTTACATTTTACAATATTTCAGATATCGACACTATTATCACTGATTCTAAATTAAGTGACCAAACACTCCTATCTCTGTCTAAACAAACTAAAATTATCAAGTCTAAACCTTAAACTCTACAACTAGTCATAGAATCTAGTAGCTACTACTAATTCCATGGCTAGTTTTTTAGGTTCGAAGAAATACAGTAAAAAAGCGCAAAAAATCACTTCCTGTGCTATACTGTAATTGAAATTTTTTTAGTTTTGGCGTTAGAACAGTTTCCTAGGTCCTAGCGCCTTTTCTGTTTGTGTTTGATATAGTAGCTTAGTTTATAAAATACATGTTATAGTCAACTGAACCTAAAACAGTACATAATGTGGTATAATCTTCTTATGGCATATTCAATAGATTTTCGTAAAAAAGTTCTCACTTATTGTGAGCGAACAGGTAGTATAACAGAAGCATCACACATTTTCCAAATTTCACGTAATACTATTTATGGCTGGTTAAAACTAAAAGAGAAAACAGGGGATCTAAACCATCAAGTAAAAGGAACAAAACCAAGAAAAGTTGATAGAGATAGACTCAAAAACTATCTTACGGACAATCCAGACGCTTATTTGACTGAAATAGCTGCTGAATTTGGCTGTCATCCAACTACTATTCACTATGCTCTTAAAGCTATGGGGTACACTCGAAAAAAAAGAATCACACCTACTATGAACAAGACTCAGAAAAAGTAGCCTTATTTCTTAAAAATTTTAATAGTTTAAAGTACCTAGTACCTGTTTATATTGATGAAACTGGATTCGATACTTATTTTTATCGAGAATATGGTCGCTCTTTAAAAGGCCGGCTAATAAAAGGTAAAGTATCTGGTAGAAGATATCAGAGGATTTCTTTGGTTGCAGGGCTAACAAATGGTGAGTTAATCGCTCCAATGACTTACGAAGAGACGATGACAAGCGAATTTTTTGAAGCTTGGTTTCAGAAGTTTCTCTTACCAACATTAAATAAACCATCAGTTATTATTATGGATAATGCAAAATTCCATAGAATGGGTAAGCTAGAGCTCTTATGTGAAGAATTTGGGAATAAACTTTTACCACTCCCTCCCTACTCACCTGAGTACAATCCTATTGAGAAAACATGGGCACATATTAAAAAGCACCTCAAAAAGGTATTGCTAAGTGTAATACTTTTTTTGGGGCTCTTTTGTCTTGTTCTTGTTTCAATTGACTATATATTTTATAAACTAAGCTACTATAAGAAAACAACTAAAAATTAAAAAGCTAGAGTTCCACAATTGGGAACCTCTAGCTTTTTGTGTCTGATAACTAATTTGTCTCAGACTCTTTTTGATTGGAATAATCAACTAATAAAATCGTTAGAAGATTTATTCCTCATCATCACGTTTACGACGTTTAGCTACTAAACCTAATCCTGTTAGACCTGCTA
>CAUSCX010000020.1:0-25053 GCA_963530385.1 uncultured Streptococcus sp.
TTATAGCACAATTGAAATGTGTTTACAAACGTTTATCATTGCTTATCAATAGTTGTGTTTTTGGCTTATTTTTCTGTAAAATCATTTCCATTAATTGCTATCGTTTTTTAAAATCGTATTCATCATCGTATTCATTTTCATACTCATATTTGCCCGTATAGTTGAGAAGATTGTAATTTCATTCTAATAGTTTACAAAAGGACCAGTGAGTAATTTCACTGTTTTTATTTTTGACAAAACCACTACCCCCTCAAAGCAGATGATTTTACGAATTTAAAATGCGTTTATTCGATTTCCATAGCTTGGATTTTAAATCCAACCTTTTTTAGACAAACAAAAAAACCGCAAGCCTGAGCCTGCGGTAGAAAGAACAATTTAGAAAGTTTCCTTTCTATTTATTTAGTTGTAATCAAACCTTCTGGCTCAACTGTGAACTCTGGCTTATCTGCCAATGTTCCGTCTGGTTTGAGGCAGTACCAGCCTTTTCCATCTGCTGACTGGATAAAAGCGTTAGATACCATATTGCCGTTTTTACGGTCAAGGTAGTACCAAGTCAGCTTATGTTTAATCCAACCAGTGACCATCTTACCGTCTTCATCAAAGTAATACCAAGCATTATTGATACGAGCCCATCCAGTTGCCATAGATCCTGAATCTGTAAACCAGTACCAGGCGTCCTTGTAGTTCAACCATGTACTACGTTTCATGAAGCCTTTATCGTCGAAATAGTACCAAGCGTCGTTGATTTTCTCCCACTTGTCTGTTGGGTATGAGCCGTCTTCACGAACCCACCACCAACCATATTGGTTTTGTTGCCAGCCAGTTTCAACTTCTTCAGGCGGCACGATATACCCAACGATTTCACTTACAGAACGCTCGTTGTAGCGACAAGGGCCACCTACTTCAAGGTAGTCCCAGTTGCCATCGATATTCTGCTCAATCGTCTTGATGGTAGAACCGTCTGAATCTTCATAGACAAGCCCTGTATGCCCGTAGTTGACACCGTCGCCAGCTATATAGCTTTTCACGAAGAACCAACCAGCCTTTGGATAGTCAGCGTCATACATGACTTTCAAGCCTTGTGAACGTGCTGACTCAAGCAAGTCGTAGGCATTGCCCCATAATGTCACGCCGTACCAATTACGCAACCCATAACAAGGCACGTCAGCGCACTGAAAGCCATAGGCTCCATCATTATCAACTCCATCGCCAGCGTTGGCCTTATCGATGAAGAATTGAATCATTTCTTGTTTTTTAGACATATCTACTCCTCACTTGGTTTCTTGTATTCTAGCGCTCGTGTGCTGTCTGTGATTCCGCTTGTCGTCGGGTCGTTGACCAGACCGATAGCAGTCAAGAACACGAATACCGCATTAACAAGCAAAATCAGCTTGTTGCCGATATCACCCAAATCCAGATGATATCCAAAGACTGCTGCACCAGCTTGCAAAACAAGCAAGAATGCTGGAATTGCAGTCAGCCAAAAGAATTTATTTTTTATCCTTAATTTCCAATTAATCATATATTTTTCCTTTCTATTATGGCAATGTTGTTGGCCAAGGTTCGTCTGTTAGGTATGAGATGGAACTTACACGGATGTCGCCAATATCACGGTCAGTAGGTACAGGGTTTAAGAACTGAAATCTTAAATGATTTTGGTCTTCATATCCTCCCAAATACCAAGTTCCGTAAATAATTCCATTGTCATTGTATATATTCCCAATCAATGACGATGAGGTCCTAAACCCTGTTGGTATTGCATTAAAATGTAATATGAAACAATTTCTTTCGCCGTCAGACCCCTGATAAGAATAACCTTGACCACCTCGTCTCACAATACCAAACCAGCCCCATTGAAGTCCTCCAAATTGATAAGTCACTAGGTTATTAACCCGTCTTATTTTTACGAATGAGTTCCCTAATTTTGAAGTGATGTTCAACGTTTTCCAACCAGTATCGCCAATCAAAACACGCCAACCTGTGTTCCCGTTCCCACTCTCTTTAATCCATTTCAGAGCGCCGTTCGTCACATTGACATCTACATAGGTCGTGCCGATTTCAGCAACTATACGTCCTTCTGGCGAGCCTGCGCCACGGATTTCATGCCCTACATTGTCTGGTATCGGCAGAGTGACATTATTACCCCCAGCGATACCGAGGGTATTTCCTGTCAAGGTCAGCCTTGGTTCAGGCTTTTGGTTCAGCGCCTTGATATCCTTACCGACGACATAAGCTAATTCGTCAAAATTATTAGAATATTGATGAGCCATACAATCACGCTTTCGCAGCGTTATAGGTTGCGACCAGGTCAAGGTTTGCAAATTCGTCGATACGGCGGCCAAGGTCAGCAAGTTTCTGCACAACTGCGCCTTCGGTATCTCCACTCATTGCAGCAATCTTCTCAGCTATTTCTTTGAGTGTATTGAGGTTTTCAGGTACCCCATCACCTAAAATCTCAGCTTTCACTGCTGTTTTAGCTTGTTCAATCAGTTGTGTTACTGTCGCATTGTCAATCTTGCCATTAAGCAGTTGTTTCAATTCCTTGATGTCAACCCCAACCGCTTGAGCAAATGCCGTTAATTTCGTTGTATCCATATTTTCACACCTTTCCTAAATTGTAATAAAAAAGCAGGTCTGGAATTTCCTGACATGCTCCAGTATCGCTTGCAGGTCTTTCTGCAAGTTGCTTCTTAACTTCTTCTGCTATATCCAGCTCTTTTAGAGCGTGGACTTCTTCTGTGACCAATTCTTTATCTGAAGCCACTATCTTGATGTGGGTTTCTTTGTCACTTGGGAAAATATATCCACCAGCGCTAATCTCTAAGCGGTATTTCCCAATTGGCAAGATAGCGTCCAGATTAAAATTCACGCTTGAGTTCGTAACAGTTACCTTCTTCTTCCATTGGTACTTGCCCATGGTAAGACTAACGACCGCCACCTCCCCCTCAAGAGAGGGGACGGCTCGATAATCTTCGTCTAAGAGGACGAAACCAAAGGTAGAAGCTACATCACCTTGTTTGATGAGGTAACCGCCATCAACTTGTGCGAGATTGGTCGTATTGAGATTACAGACCATTCTGCGCCCCTTTCTCATCTTCAACTAAGATATCGTCTCTAATCTGCAACGCTTCAAAATTGTTGTACAAGTGGTCTATGTAGCCATTGCCACCAAGAGCCTTGTAGCTATTGTGCATGTTCTCCACTACATAGAATTCATCCTTGGTAGTAAATCCACGACGGATAGCCCTGCGAATATCACGATCAAGGCGCATCCTCATCGTGACAAGGTGCGCATCGTCGTGTAGTTTTAGCTTTGCCTGTACTTCGTCAATTTTGGCATTGTTCTCGTCAGCAGTAATCTGGACATCTTTGATTTGTTTCTTGACATCATTCAACTCTGAAATGATTTGGTCTGTCTGTTCTTTTGATTTCTTCGGTAACTTATAGCTAAACCAAGCTACGATGATTGGCGTAGCCACTGGTAGCACGTTCATAAAGAAATGCTCAACATGTTGTAAGACGTCCATAGTCACCTCCATTATTGGTTAGGCGCAACTGTTGTAGCAGAAGGCTCTGTTACTGTTGGAGTCACGGTAGCCGTCGTAGAAACCGCAGCTGCTGGTGCGGCAGTTGTAGGGGCATTTTGTTCTTGAGGCTCGTACTTCCATGCTGCGCCTGTTCCGTCCATTTCAAGACGACCGTTTCGGACAAAGTCGCTGACAGGTTCACCGTTATAAGTGAATTCCTTATTCAACTGAACCAAGATACGCTTGCCTTCTCCGTCCAATTCAACGTGTGCTGGGTCTTCAATGGTAATCAAGTCATGTGCCAAGTAACGTTTCCCGACCTCAGCCAGTGGAATCAACTCTACCAATTCCTTGTAGATAGTTCCATAAGCGATTGTCTTGCCTGCTACGGCATTTAAAACGATCGCATGGGTGATTTTCCCATAGCGGTCTGTTTCAGCTTTGTTATGCTTAACTTCTTAGTCTGTTGCAGTCTGTTTAGCTTCTGTCTGTTCCAATTTCTGTTCTGCTTGCTCTAGTTTGGCCTGCGTTTCTTGCAACTTAGCTTGCGCTTGTACAATTGCACTTGTAGGATCTAATTCAGTTCGTAGAATCTCTTTGATCGCTTCAATGAGCGTTTCATCCGTGTCACCCAAGCGGTCACCCTCTAGCTCACGAGTGAAAAAAGTAAACGGCTTGTCACATTGAATAGAGACTTCCGTCTTGCCAACTCTAAAAAATTTATTTACTAATACAAATTCCATGTTTAATTACCTCTTTTTTTTATAAAATTTTGTTTCACCGGAAAGATTTATAAATCTATTCTTATCTCCAGCAGAATTAAATGTAATTGTGAAGCTACCATTTTCATATCCATATGATGTCACGTATTTCTTAACAACTATGTTAGTAAATGAAACGTCTCCTTTTTTTACCATGGTACTTCCGTCTATCTCACTAATCGAAAATACGTGGTTAGAGCTAAATACACTACTTTTGTTGGTTACAAACAAAAAGTTACCTTCTGGTTCACTAACAGAACGGAAATCATATGTTCCCTTTGCAACCAAAACGAACTTCTCCCAAACCAATCTTGAGCCAACATAGCGCTCTACAATTTCATGTCCTCCAACATAAATTCCTTCTCTTGTAGCCATAGCAGCACCTACTCATAAACATCATAGATTGTGTTCGGGTCTTTTGTACTAATTGCATTATATTGTGCTTTAGACCCATACCAATACTTCATTTGCTGATTCCCGTTTTGGTTAATCAGCTTGTGTGCAACTACTTCGGACGGTGTACTTGGAATCCCAAGAGCTGACCTATTGACTCGAAGAACACCCGAGCTATCGACTGTAAGAGTTGAGTTATCAGGTCTGACAACTCCGTTTGAACCAGCTGTTGCGGTTGTGGGAGTTGGACTCACTCCGTTTTTAAAAGTCTGCACAGACACTTTTTTCAACCCATGGCCATCATGAATCATGATGTTATCCCAGTTGTTGACCTGATATATTTGTGGCAAGTCAGTTACTTTTCGTGTCTGTATACTAATTACTGCCATATTGTACCTCCATTCTATATTTCCAATCTGCAACAATTACATGACCGTTTTCATCAGCAAGTAAAGTATGTTCTGTACCGTCTTCCGTACGAATCGGAGCAGTGAAATCATTCTGCAAGAACATGTACTCAATAGCATTTAGTCTATCTTCGTGCTCCTGAAACTCACGCTTTAAAGCCTCTACTGACTCATAACTTGCTTGTCTAATGTTGTCTACGTTACCCAGACCAACTTGGGATTTCGTCACACTATGCGGATTATTTCGATTAGTAGCGTGAGCATTAAACTCCTGCTTACTAGCCTGTTCCACATTTGTCACGTTTCCCAATCCAACCTGCGCCTTTGTGACGCTATGAGGGTTGTTACGATTAGTAGTGTGATTGTTAAAATCTTGCTTACTTGCTTGCTCAACATTCGTAACATTCCCTAGACCCACTTGCTGCTTAGTGACATTGTGTGGGTTGTTTTGATTTTGAATGTGAGCAGTAAGGTCTGCTTGATTCGCTTTATTTGTTGTTTGGTTGCCGATAATCGCTTCAAGACCGTCGATGTCTGAAACCTTATGACGATGGGTTGCATCGGCTTTCCCATTCCAGCGTGTCCGTTCTTGATCAGAAACGTGACGAGCAGTGTCTCCAATATGGTTATCGATATTGGTTTGCAACTTTCTTTCTGTCGCCTTCAATTCAGGGACAGTCGCATAAACTAAATTAGTCGCATTGTATTGAATGGTAATCTGACTATTCTTGCTGATAGTTGTATTGAAGTCATAATCTCGATATACATAAGCAGATGTTTTAGGAGGAATTACATCTCCCTGCTCTGCCCAAGTATACATATACATGAACTCTTCGTGATTTCCACGTTTTGCAAACACACCGATTTCATTTACAATTATTTCACGGTCAATCTGTGAATTATCAAACCGTGCTGTAAGACGAATCGTATCAGCTACATCAGTCGATAAAGACTGTGCTACTTGCAAAGAATGAACTACTTGTACGACATTGTTTTTCTTGCCAATGTCCGTCCGATGCCGTCCGCTACCCAAAGCTATGCGAGTAAAGACCAGTGGTTCTCTATTTTGAATTGCTAGAGCCGTTTCGCTACTTGCTTTATCGGTCAGTATCGGCTGGATAAAATATCCCATCTAATCGCTCCTTTCTTTAATTAAATCGAACTGTACGAACGTCTAAAAGCGTGTGTGCACCGACATAAATTGTATTTATCATTGGCGCTTCAACCGAGAATTGGATTCCTAAATGAGCAGGAATCAATTCACGGACATACTTTAAAAAACGGTTCAAATATCCAGTCGGTAGTTCTCCTAAAAATCGGATATGTACCGCTGAATCCTTGACTGTTACTAAATTATTGACATTCGTAAAACTCTTTGTAATTTTTTGTAAACTCACTGAGTTGATTTTAATCTTGGAAGAAATTAAAGTGATTAGATACCGCCTTCGTTCTTCCAAGTCGGTTGTTTTCGGTTTTACCTGAAGAGCTTTTTCCCAACGTGTAATCCAGTCTTCCGTTGCTTCTGGCAACAACATCAATCGTCTAGTATCAAAGGTTAAGTCTGTAATCAATTCCAGCTCTGGAATCTCAGTTTCAAACAAATCATTGATTGTTGGATCTAAGACCTCTGGCAAAGCCGATAACATACGATATCTAACTTGTGACATTAATAGTTACCTCCGTTAGCTTAGGAAGCATTGTGTTTGATAATTCTATACTCTGCTCCCTGTCATTCAACAAAATACGGTCTACATCTCGAACCCCATTGATTCTGTCAATGATTGTGGCAACTTTATAGTTCCGAACTTCTTTCTCTTCAAATGCTTCTTCACGTAAGTATTTGATAAGTTGAGTTCTCGCCTCGTCCTTTATTGTTTCGATATCTACATCTTCATCAATCTTGATAGTTGCAGTAATACGAACATTATATCCGCTTACAGACTGAACAGTCACATAAGCACCAATCGGAGCCACACCTAATCCGTGGCCACTTGGTTCAGGGTCTAAGTAATTCTTGAACTTATTTACAAGTTCCGAACTAGCTTCGTTACCGTCAGCATCCGTAATAGACACACGTACTGTATTTTCGCCCTTCCAAAGTGGCTCTACCAAGGCCGAACCAACACCAACGAACTCACTGGCCCATTTCTTGTATTGGGCAATGTTTCCGTTTAAGGTCGGTGTTTTCAGATACTCAATAGTCCGTTTACGGAGTTGTTTATCTGTCTCTTCGTCTTCTCCCACGACGATGACAGAGCCAATTTCTGCCCCTTTAAAGTCGCTCAACACATCAATATTGATGAGTTGCCCTCTTACATAGTTGGGAGCATTTCCGACTTGTTCAGCTACTACACTATACTCAAATCCAGAGCGACGCTCTAAGACACGGAAATTATACTCACTATTAACCACACTGAAACGAGTTCCGAGTGGGATTTCCTGTTTGAATTGAACCAATCGAACCGATGCCGTAGCTGGCAAGCGTTCAACTCCAAACTGCCTACATAAACGAGTTAGGAAGATTCCTGTACTCGTATCTAAAAAGTTGACTTCCTCATACGATTTTAAGACCGTATACTGAATAGCAACTTCTCGAGCTGCAGGCGCAACTAGATTGTACAAGACAGACCCTTGTCTTTTGTCATACTTATCATCGAACAAGGCCAGCATATCCTCTAAAATTTCTGGATATGTTTTTACCTTTATCATCGTTTCACCTCCAAATCCATTTCAAATGTTCCAAAATCACTGTCAACCATGAACTGCACATAAAACTCATCTTTCTTTACCTTGGTAGAAAAAGAATGAGCCTCATGAATCCTGTCGTCTTCATATAAGGCTTCTTTTATGCGCCGTGCGATATCCATTTGTGCATAGTCCATATCCCCACCAAATAAAGCATCTAACTCTACACCGTACCGATGGTCGTAAATCGTATAGATGAACCGTTCAGTTGTCAGCATGCGTCTGATTGATTGCTTCAGAGCATGAATGCCATCTGTTTCTAGCAAGATATTAGTTTCATCTAGTGTTAAGCTAGGCTGTTTCTTAGCTTCGACAACATTTTTAGCAATGTTTAAAAAATTTGTTTTAGGAGTACTCATTCATCAGAACCTCCTTTCACTTTGCGCTTGTAATGGAAAATCTTCTTGTACAAGACATAATAAAACCCTCCACCATCTTGTCTGATGAGATGAAGGGTTTGCCCAACGTATTCAGGATCCAATGCTTCATCGGTCCATGTAACAGCTAGCATAGAATCATCCAAAATCAACTCATTGGTCAATTGGATTTTGAGAGGAGAAACCGATAAAACAACACCAGTTGTTATCTTGGCAAACTGACGATTTTCTATGAAATTGCTGATGAGTTTTTTTAGATTTTCTATCACTTCCATCTATTCGCCTCCTGCCATAAATAATTTAATTTCCATTGTGTGCTTTTCTGCACTGAAGGAATGAGTCGCCTCTTCAATGACATACCACCCCTTCTTCTCAATATCCTTAACATCCACATAGACTGCATGGCCTGCTAAAAAGTCAATACTTCCAATATCAGCTTTCAGACTGAACGTTTCTTTGGGACGGTTTTTCATCTTCAAGAGCATTTCGCCCCATTGCTTTATTTGGCCTTCAGTCGCTTTCTCGTCCACTTTTTTCATGTACTGAAGTTTTCCCCAAGCGCCGATATTGTAGCTGTCTTGATAGATGTAGACCTCTCTCTTTTTGGTCTCTTTGTTCTCTTGGATTAAGCGGACAATATTGGCGCTATCCTCAATCGAACCTTCAAACTCAAAACTAGACATAAAGGATTCATTACCGATAATGTACTGGATTGGTAAGTTTTTTGGAGTCGTTAGCGTCAACTCTCCGAACTTGTCATACAAAACCAGCAATTCTCCACTTTGCACCAAGGTCTCATCCATGGCCTCTTGGATAATATCCAGAGCCTTCTTGTCCTCCTTGAGTTGAGGGGATAAGGTCACAGCTGGAGCTTTTAGTTCCCCAATCTTCAAATCAAAATCTCCTGCGATTGCCGAAACTATTTGATTGACGTTTTTATCCTTGGCCACAAAGTTGATATTGCGTAGTAAATACTTTATCTGATCATGGAAAGTCAAGGTTGTTTTGGTATCTTTTTCGTACTTGATTTTCGTCAAATAACCAAAGAATACCTCTCTATCATCTAGCTTGAAAGCAAGTGGAGAACCGTATTCAAAAGCTACTTTTGTAGAGTTGTACAAGGTAATCTCCACGCTCCAAGCCGACCCTTTTCTAGTTGTCTTGAAGTCGACCTTCTCAGACACAGTTGCTAAATCCCATATATCTCCAGTTTTATTGTTCTGATAGAATAATTGCATCATGGTATCACAAACTCCTGTCCAGGGTAAATCCAATGAGGGTCTTCGATTTTGTCTTTGTTAGCTTCGTAGATTTCAGTATATCGGCTGCCATCTCCGTAAAATGTCTGAGCAATTCCCCAAAGAGTATCCCCACTAACAACAGTATGGCTTTTTTGAGCAGGTTTCTCTGTTGTGGCACTACGTTCTTCCGTAGCTTTTGCTTGAGGTTTCTTTTTAGTAGCCTCAAGCGCTTGCTTGTCTTTGATAGTAACCTTTCGTGGTTTATGAGACCGATATTGTAAGAACTTAATCTTATAAATCAGGTCATTTTCATATCCCGTCTTGGTAGAGACATCGAATTGTTCCACTAGAAATTTCCCGTTAATAGCAGAACCAAAAGCACCCCCAATCATTAGTTGAACGGGAGTGCCTTCTGTCTTAAATTTACGAATAGATGATACAAAGGATTCTGGAGAAACACGGCTATTTCGTTGGTAGTTCCCATCGTATCTTCCACTAGGAATAAAGGATTCAAACTCAATCGATTGAAGCTCTGGATTTCCGACAAGCGGAACGTTACCAGTATCGATGATAGCAACCGTCTCAATTCCTTGTTTGTCCTCCAGTTTGATTTCTTCTGGATTCACTGGCAATTTAATGCCTTCAATAAATATAAACATCTGCTACCTCCTTCCTAGTAAGCCATGAGTCCGTCAGCGCCATTATTCAAAGCGTCTACAATCGTTGCATTCAAATCATCCAATACGTTGGCATACTGGCCAGCGTTGTTAATGGAGTCAATGTTGGTGACAATCTCTGGTTTCAAGGTAATAAAGTTCTGTTGCCACTTCATGGTCGCAACGTCTTTAATCAACTTGATGTATTCATCGTCCAGTTTGATTTCATCTTCAATCTTTCCGACTTTATCTAATTTACCACCAGTTGGATTGTGACCGCCATCTTTTCCTCCGTCTCCTTGTCCAGGTACTGAACTTGCTGGGCTGAGTTCGTAAGGTGTAGTGCCTCGGTCACCCAAGAAATTGTTTCCTGCGCCATTACTATCTCCAACACCTTTGAAGAAACCACCAACAGCCTTATCAATTCCTTGACCGATTTCATAACCTTTGTTAAAGGCTCCCATTCGGTCTCCAAGTTCAAGATAACCTAGTTGTGGAGTATCAAGGTGCGGAGTTTCTAAACTAGCTTTGTGTTGTTTGAGACCATCTGCCAAGTGCAGACCTTCAAAGGTTTTTTTAACTGGTTTCTGCATGCTATCAATCGCACCAGCTACATCTCCTGCAAAATTAGTTCTACCAAGCGAAACCGAACCAACTGCACTGATATTCAACCCAAGGCCGTTCAAGAAACCAATCATGCTATTAAATCCGCTAAGAACAGAGTTAATCATCCCTTCGACAGAACCAATAACACCATTGACCATACTATCAACAAATCCTGCAATGGCTACAGCCATATCACGGCCGCCTTGAGCGATATCATACCAAGCGCTTTGAACTTGGAAAGACATCTCGTTCCATAAGTTAACTGCACCAGTAACAAACCAGTCGATAAAGTCTAAAATACCTATCAAAATAGTTAAGATAGCCTGATAGAGGAATATCCAGAATGCTATTGCGGTATTCACATACCAAAAAACACCCTGTAGCATCATATTAATCACCCAGATAGCTGCATTCGCAATACTAAGAAGTATATTCCAAATAGTCATTCCTAGGTAAAATATAGCCCCTATGATGATTCCTGTGGCTGATACGGCTGCACCAGTAAGGTTATTAAACCAAGCGACCAAAGCATAGAATAGACCAATCAGAATGATGACTGCCATGACAATCAACATGATTGGGTTCATTGCTATAACTGCATTAAAACCAGCCATTGCTGTTTTAGCCAGGTTGGTAGCGATACTAAATAATTTAGTGGCGATTTCCGCTGCATTCATGGCAACCACATAAGTAGCAATAGCAATTGCTACAGCAATGAAAATCGGTTGAATCACAGACCAGTTATCGATGACAAATTGAGCAATCGGCGCTAACATATTCAAAACGGCCCCAATCATATCCATGGCAAAGATAACCGCTTGAACGACATATTGAAGCACCGTGGCCACAATCTGGGCAAATTGTTGGAAGGCGGACGAGTTCACTATCTGATTAATCTTAATCGATATCGGCTCAAGCGCCTTGGTCACAAAGTTCAGGAAGTTCTGCCATGCCCTGCCCCAGGTTAGAGGCATATTGCGAAACTGCTTGTCAATTGTATCGCTTGCTTCCAGCATGGCAGTTTTGACAATGTCAGCCGTAATCTTCCCGTCTGCTCCAAGTTTTTTAACCTCACCACGGCTGACGCCTAGCTTGTTTGCGATGGCTTGGATTAAGGCTGGTGAAGTTTCAGCTAGAGAACGTAGCTCATCACCCTGCAACTTACCACTAGCCATAGCCTGAGTAAGCTGAAGCATGGCATTTTTTTGTTCTTCAATGCTTGCACCACCGACTACAAAGGATTTGTTCATAGTTTCCAAAAAGGCAATTGTTTCGCCATTGTTTTGAAAAACATTGCCAGCGTGAAGACGCATCTTAGCCACACCGTTTGCCATGGTTGTATAGGCTGAACCTGTGCGCTGTGCTGATGTATAGATAGACTTTTGCAGTTCCTCTGTCGTCTGCATACCGTCACGGATCATATCTAAACGAGCGTGCATATTAGCATACTCGTCTGACATATTTATAGCTTGTTTGGCTGTTTTAACGGCTGCAATACTAGCTAAAGCAGTTTTCAATAGACCTTTCAAAGATCCTAACTTACTTAATTTGTTAGAAGCGTTATTCGAAGCATTCCCTAAATCTCGTAGAGCCAGTTCTTCTTTTTTTAGTCCTGCAGCTGCTAGAGTTGCACTATTTACAAATCTACCGTTAATATCAATGAGTCGCCCAGCTTTATTTACAAAATATTGCCCAGAATCGCCAGCTTTTTTCATAGCGGATTCTTGAGCCTTCATGACTTTGTCTATGCCAGGGCCTGCATTTTTGACACGCTCCATAGTCGCATAGATTTTATTTAAAGTGCCTGTGACTCTATCGGTCAAAGACATGGTTGTTTGTATATTTGCCAATAGAATCACCTCACTTCTTCATTGCTTTTTTACGTTGTAGCCCCTCTTCGTGCATGACTGCAGCGAAAAAGGCTTTTTCTTCTACATCCATATTCACAAATTCACTAGGGCGAATGTAATAGTTTACGAGGGCGAAGTAGGCAAGTTTTGCCTCCGCGTCCTCTTTTATTAGTTTTTTGCCTCGTCAACCTTGTCTTGGAAAGTTTGGTTGATACCGCTGAGTTCGGTTACAGCTTCCAAAATCAAGGCGCTTTCGCCCCAGTTAAACATGGTACCGAACAATTCAGACGCTCCCATTGTTCCATAAGAATCTTGCAATTCTTTATCGTTAAGGTCAGGAACCACGATAGACGCAATACAGATTTCACGGTTATACTTAACACCGTCAAAAACACGCTCTTGGCGTCCATTACGACCAGGCTTATTGACAAAGCAACGGTCATTGATTAAGTCCGCTTCACGAGCGCTCAAGACTCGAATTTTAACTGGTTCCTCAAAAGAAGGAAGCAAGACATCCTTAGTCTGCTCCCCTTTTTTATTTTGTTTCAAAAATGCTTGTAATCCACTCACTGTTATTTCCTCCTTGTGTTAATATGTAATTTCTTGGAATTCTGATAAGATATCAAAATCTTGGAATGTGAAGTCTGTTTCTTCGTCAATGACTTCATCTGCTGATCCATCTAGTTTAAAGATAAGCGATTCTTTGAATAGAACACCTTTCAAAACGATGGTATAGCGACCTGCACGAGATGAACGGTCTTCATTGGTACACTTGATATCAATACGAGGCAAAATACCTTGCTTGACATAATTTAAAGCCATCGCCTTTAATTCTGGGCGGTGGTAGTACATCTTCAATGAACCTGTCCCTTCTGCACCCACAATCTTACCACCCTTCATACGAGAGTTGAGAGGGGTCACGTCAGCTTTTGTGTATTCAATTTTTGCTTCTAGAGAGATAAGCTCTGCTAGTTCATACTGCTTGTCATTGATTGTAAAGAAGACTGTTCCTTCTTTAGCAGACAAAGCATCTAATTGACTCATAATAGCCATTAGCTAGTTTCTCCTTTCTTAATCACAGATAACCGTCATATACAAGATTTCCATAGCGTCAGTCAAGACAACTGGCAAGTTTACCACGACTGATTCTTTTGTGATACCTTGTGAGATTTCAATATCTTTCGCTTTATACTCTAGGGCTTGCTTCTGAGCAAGTGGGTCAAGAACCATTGTAATGATTCGTTGCTTAAACAACTCACGACCATTCACGTTGTTTGGCACTTTACCGATGAAGTAGTTTTCAAAGATATACTTGACATTGGTATTGATATTATCCATAGTGCGGACAAGTTTGTTCTTACCAAAGATACGACTGTGTTCTGCCGTATAGCTAGTAAATGAGTTCACATCTGACAGGATAATCACTTTTTCATTTCGATAAGCAAAGATAAGCTGACCTTTATTAATGAGCTTTTCAGCCTCCGCTTCATTCTTACGCTCACAGTCGATAGCGCCTGGGTAAGACTTGAATGTATTAGATTGCAAGCCAGCTCCTGCGTACTTACCAGCTACGAAGTATACACAGTCTTTAGCGCTTAGTTTCGTGCCATCGCTTAATGTAACCCCGTTACCAACTGATACAACACCTTCATCGTCAGCGTCCGTGTAATCATTCAAGACTGCAATAACTGAACGACCAGCGTCACGCCATTTCTTGATGTGAGCTGTAACAAGTGCTTTCGTTGCGCTTTCGTCAGTACCCAGAGCCAAGACACGGAAGTCTTGAGTATCGAGTGCATTAAGGAAATCTTCAACTTCTGAATTGGTTGTAGCACCATCGGTACCACCTTCAAGCAAGATTGTTTTATCTTCTGTTGTTAGAGTACCTGTTACATTCACGTAGTCGTTCTTAAACGGCAAGGCTGTGATGATTTGTTTATCAACTTCTTTACCAAAGAAAACTGTCGTCACTTCAAAGCCAGTCTCAACTTGTTTCTTGAAGATAACATGAATATGGTTACCAGCCAATCCTTTGTATTTAGCTGTAACGACCATATCATTTTCTGTTTTCGTTGCCTGTAACCCAGTGTTGTTCACACCGTTGTAAACAAGGACCTTACCAGTTCCTTTCAAAGCTTCACGAATCGGAAGGAGTTCATCAATCGGTTTACCAAATAGTCGACGGAAGTTGCTTGTACCATCAACAAGTGTGAAAGCACCAGGTTCTCCCCAAGATCCAGCAATCATGACTGCTGCAATCGTATTGTCTTCCAAAGGAATAATCACATCATCTCTTGATACGAAATTGATGTAAGCCTTTGGAACTCGTTTATTCTGTACTGTCCATTGTGCCATTAGTTAGCCACACCCTTTCTCCAGTCTTCTAAAATACGTCTTACTTCTGCTAGTGAGTATGACTGGTCATCTTCCAGCAAAATATTTAACAAAGTTGCATCCTCTTCAAAATACTTGAGTAACGCCTCTTTGCCAAATTTATCTTCAGTGGTTGGTACCATCGGTTCGGTTACATAACCTACTTCTTCATTTATTTCCATGAGAAGTTTCACCTATCCTTTCTAATATTTGCATTCTTGGTTCTTCTTCAACCCATCGAACGTATCGAGTGATTGTAAATGTGCATATCAAGTCATTTGCATTGTATTCTACCTTCAAATCATTGATAGGGTACTTATCCCCTAAATAACGAAAGGAAGGCGAATTAAACACCGTCTCAATCTCTTCAAACTTTTGATACAAGTCTGTTGTTTTTTCGGTGTAGTAATGCAGCAAGACAATAAAAACCTGCTTATCGTTTTGGTTTGCCAACCGCTTCCGAGTCACAGGTTTCACATCTACAATAAAACAAGGCGTTTTCAATCCTTGCTGGATTTGTTCATCATACACCTTGCACCCAAACACATCTTTGAGTTGCTTAATGACGAGTGGTCTAATACTATAATCCACCTAATTCCTCCTTTAGCCTCTCTTCGATTTGTTGCGTGATTTGTGGGATTTTCTGTTTAATTTGTTCCTCTGTCAGCCTCATCATGAAGCGCCCTTCTACCCAAGGATTGACCAAGCGCTTGCCAATGGCAGGGACATAACGCCCTACTTGTTGGCGGTGTCCGCTTTCGACAAAAGAAGCATATTCCATAGGGTTGAATGCGATAACCTCGTACACGTTCCCGTTCTTGGTCACTTCCATCTTCCAGGATTGATTTAGCTTACCTGTTTGGCCCTTTGGTGTTCGTTCCTTAACCTCTTTCAAAAAGGCTAGACCGATATCTTTAGCAGCCTGCATAAACTCAGAATCAATGATTGCCTGAGCTCGTTCAAGTCGCTTCAAGAACTCTTGAACATCACTATCATCATAACCACTCATGTCGTCTCACCACAATTTCTTGATGTGTGACATAAACCATTGGATCTTCACTGGTCAGGTATTGCACACCATCTACTACTAATTTGCTACCAGCTTTTATAGCGAATTTAGGCGAACAGAAAATCTTGTGTTCTGCCTTGAGCTGATGCGCTTCGTTCTGTTCAGTATTCACTAAGTTACGAACAGATACACGACAAGGAACCTTCTTGTGGATTTCTTTGAATTCTACAAAATCAGCTCCGTTTGGTTTCGTACCCTCGACAGCAGCAAACACATCCATCTTTTTATCATAGGTCCATTCAATACTTGATGTTGCCCGAGATAGGACATCATTGATATTCATCCTACCACCTCAACTTTCTGAACCGCTGTAGTTGACTGGTAAAGTCTAATAAGACACTTTCGGCCCGTCTAGCAAGGTCTGACTTAGCCAATTCGACACGAGTATCTCCGACGGAAATATTTTTACCTTGGACAGCTTGGTCAGGATTGCAAACAACATAAACCATCTGAATGGCCACAAATCGCAACTCTAAAGGAAAATCCTCACGATTACAGTAGTTAAGAATGTTCTGCATGACTTCATCGAGCACTAACTCTTCTGGACAGCCTGTATAACGTTGTTCGTACAAGTCAATCAAGGCTTGTCTAGCATCTTTGTTATGCTTTTGGATTTCTTCAAATGTCATCTTCTCCATCAGCAGAACCTCTCTTCCTACTTATCGTCCTTAGCGGATTTCTTAGCTAATTTGTCAAGCTCTGCTAGAGCATTATCACGTTCAGCTAGAGCTTGGTCACGTTCAGCAACTACTGCTCTGTAATCTTGAATGGTATAAGTGCGTCCGCCTGTAGCAGATTCAACTACAGCGTACTCACCGTCATTAACTTCTACAACATCGTAACCATCTTCCAGGAAGGTTACTTTTTCTAGTTCGTCGATATTCAATACACGATTATCTTTTTTTACTGTTAACATTTTCTATCCTCCTTCTTTAAGGTGCGACGACAAATGCTAGACCTTCGTGCTTAGTCTTGAACAGCAATACATCATCGTAAGATTGTTCGTAGTACAAGTAGTTACCGCTTGAAGAAGCACTTGGTGCGTCAAGTCCTACAAATTCATATTTTTGTGGCGCTGCCATACATGGAATATGAATCAAGAAGAAGTGGATTTGTTTAGCAGTTGGGTCAACTTTAGCGCCATTTGTGAAGTTGTACAAGGTCTTCATACGGTCAGATGGAATAGATGGCTCAATCGTCACATCGTCCAAACGACCAATAGAACGATCAATCACTGTACCTTGCCCATGTATATTAACTGTACGACCAAATTGCTTGATGTTCTTGATCATACGTTTAACAGCTGGTGTACAGAAAATAACACGACCTTCTGCTGGTACTCCAGCTTCATCCATTTGTTCCATCAGTTCATCAAAGGTTGCAAGGAAGTTTTCCTCAGTCAAATTCAATGACTTAATTTGTTTGCTTTCTGTATCAAGTTCTTTCTTACGAGAGAACAATTTAGATATCATGAATTTATCCATTTCTGGGACTTTTTCAGTATCGTTGAATGTTTTAGTAATGTTAGCAATTGACGTAACGTAGTTAGTTTCATCAACATCTGACGGATCCACTAGTGTTGACCAGTAACGTTCATTGGTCAATGTGTATGTTTCCCATTGATTTTCATAGTTAGCGTCAATATTCGTAATTGTGCGACGTGTACGGTCTTTACGTCCTTCCTTAATCAAAAGACGTGGCACTTTTACTTCTTTAGCTCCTGTGAACTTCAAAAGTGTGTTGGATGGAGAGTTCCAAAGTTTCTGAGTGAATAACAGTCCGTTTTCACTATAACGTTTTTGCAAACCTTGTTGGTAAGCCTGTGCATAGTTTAATGTTGCTGGCATATCTGTTCCTCTTTTCTATTTTTTGATTATAGATCTGACGTAAACGCATTAATCATCTGCGTTGTCAGATCGTTAGCAACTGTTTCTTCTTGTGTTGCCCCTTGTGGTTTAGCACCAGCGATATGTGGTTCTACAGCCTTTTCTGGAGCAAATAAAAAGCCTTTAGATTCTTTCAAAGCCGTCAACTGTTCATCTAATCCAGTTACCGCTCCGTTGTCACCTAATCCCAATTTAGACTTATCTAGTAGACCAGACACTATTCCAGCGTCATGAACCTTACCGCTCAAGTGCATTTCAATAGCATGATCTAGTTGCATTGTCTTGAGTTGTTGCTCATGTTCCTTCTGTTGTGTCTTGTACTTGCTGTCCAAGTCTGAGTATTTTTGTTGTAAGTCAGCATTGCCCTCAGCGTCTTTCTTGAGCTGTTTCATGTCCTTATCACGCTCTTTCAACTGGTCTTGCAAGCCCTTGGCATTGTCTTCTGCAGCAGACACCTTTGCTTGTAGGTCCTGTGTTGATTTCCCGTGTTCGGTCATAACTGCTTCAACTTGTTCTTCAGTCAATCCTAACTGTTCCAAAAATTTACGATTCATTTCTTTTCCTCCTGTACGTTTGTTTAACGTGGCAACGACCACGACATCTTGGTAAAGTAAAAAAGCCTTTTAACGCCTTGCCCGGGGCGAAAGACACTAGTCGATTTGAACTAATTTAGCAATTCGATTATGTAAGTCTCTGATTTTTCGCTGTTCTTCTATGTGTAGCACTAGCTTTGTTGTAATGACGGTTACAGCAATTGTTAGTGCTATTTTTGTATACTTCCTCAAGATAATACCTCCAACATATAAATTTAACCGTACGGGATTCCATACGGTTAGAGCATAAGAAAACCGCCTCGATTTCGATGCGGTTAGATTATTTATTTTTCAATTGTTTCAGTTTCTTTCTGCATTCAATTACGACTTTTAGAGTTAAAATGACTTCAAATAATTTAATTATTACGAACGAAATTAATGCAAAAAATATAATCCAATCAAATAAAATTGATACCCAATCCCAGATGAACATGTCTTTACTCCCTTCAAAAAATAAGAAAAGCACTTAGATTTTTCTAGGTGCTTAATAATATAATTGTAACAACGTGTCAAAATCATCTTTAAAAACATTTTGACTATTCTGTTTTATTTGCTCAATGATTTTATCCTTTTTATATCTATCCAAAGGTAATGTTTCAAAGGCTTCTTCTTTTACTAAGAATTCACCATTTTCTCCCTGAAATTCTTTTGTAATTTTCCTAATATGACTCTCAAAATCGATAGATTGAAGTTCTTCGTCGTTAATGTTATCTTCAATCGCATCCAGCAACAAACTAATTGAAATTTTAATCATCTTTAAGCACCCCTAACTTACTGCGGTTATAAACAACTGTATACAACCCATCATTATGCATTGCTTTAAAACCATCGTAACCATGCAGAACAGCAAAAACATCTGCATTAGAGTCATTTATTCCTATTTGACTCATCAAAAAATAGTAATATTCATATAATTCATTATCATCGTCTAATTTTTTCAACCAAGTATGCTTTTCTTTTTTATAAAGTTCGTCAGTTAAAAATTTAAAATCGGAAGGGTCGTAAAAAGCTTTGATCAATAGTGGATTTGTTCCTTTATTAGCATATCTCTCAGCAACAAAACGACTTCCGAAATACAAACCGCGACCATGGGCAGATTTTACTCTACCGCTTAGGTCTAATTTCCCATTTTTGAAATTATCTTCAAAGGTTTTGGATTTTATTTCTCCAGATTCACTATCACTTACGCCACGGTATACGGTCTCTAATCCAACAATATCCTTGTCATTAAGAATATTCGGTTTCCTATCATAGCCAACTCGTTTATATAAAAATCTTATAAATTTAGACTTCTCATCATCATACGGTTTGGAAGGATCTGTCAATTTTTTATTTGCGAATAATTCTAAAATATTTTTACCAGTTTCTTTTTCGTACTCTTCCGAAACTGCCTTCAATCTTTTAGATATGTTTAATATTCTTTCTTTGTCACCTATATTATCCTCCGTTAATGGGTAAAAGTCAAATTTTTTTATATTTCCCTTCGATTTCTCGACATTCTCCTTTTCCACATCTTTCGCAAACAGTTTTTCTTTAATCGCTTCCCCTTCACGCTCCCAACCTGCGAAGATTTCGTCCAGAGAACGCTTCTCTTTTGCCATTTTTACAGGGGCGTTATTTAGTAATATGTCGAGATACGGACTAATCTGTTCTGCTTCTTCTGTCCTATTAGCCTTATCAGTCTTGTCTTTCTTATCAGACTTGACTGCAGGCCTGATAGTAGAACGGCAACGGACATGAAAAGGCGGTGCGGTTCGCCCTGGTTCGTATTCTTTGACAGGATAAACCTTATGATTTTCTGACTGGCAAATCTCACTTGTACGACTGTCTAATACCGCTACGATTTCGTAGTGGTCACCGCCCAACTCCTTGATAGTATCCAGCGTCGCAAGATTATTATAAAAGGTCGTCTCGGTCCTGACAAGCGTATCTGCTCGATGATAGGCGACTCCTGTACGCTCAGAAAGAGCTCTAGCCATTCTATCAATAGACCAGCCACCTGTTAAGCCTTTATTCAGGACATCACTGATTGCCTTATAAGCAACTTCTTTATGAACCCAAACATTTTCAGAAAAGGTTCTACCACTCCAGTTACTCCCCATCTTATGCTTAACTGCATCGACACCCAATATTGGCTTCTCTATGATTCCGAAATGAGCCAAATTCTTAGCTTGATGGATTTTACCTTTGATGTAGACGTCGCTCAGAGCCTCTGTGACCTTGTCATGTATGCCTTCTGGCTTTCCGTATAGCTCAGCCGTCAGACGCTCGATTTCGGCAAGCAAAGCCTCCTTGCGACTAATACGATGGCGATAACTCAAGGCGTCCAACAGTGGTGTCGGTGTGTCAGGATTCAAGGCCATCTCACGGAATCTTTCAAGAGTTACGTGCTTAAACTCTCTACGCTCTTTATCCGTCAGATATTGTTTGGCCTCTGCATGAGTCATTCTATTATCAACTGCATATCTGGCATAGAACTTCTCTATCTCAGAAACAAGCTGGTGTTTATAGTCTGCTAAGGATTGACCAATCTGGGCCATATACCTATCAGCAACTATCTGAGCGTTTTGTTCCTGTTGTAAAGCACGCTCAGTCCAATACTCATCTATCTTTTTCTTGTTCTCGGTCGTCATGATCTTCATCTACCTTTTTGAAATTAGTCTGAGAGTATGGATCTTGTCCTTGTTCTTGTTGTTCTTTCAATCGTTCTTCAACCTCTGGTTGATACCATGGATGTTGTTCACGAACACTTAAGTCGTCTAAGATACCGATTGAGTTCACACAATCTTGAATGGCTTCAGACTCGTTTGAAATGATGTCACGATTAAAGACATAAGTAAATTTAGATGAGTCAAACGCTACTCCTTTGTTAGATGCATACTGTTCTACAAACCAAAGGAATTGCTTGATACCTTTTTGGAACTCATTTTCCAGCTCATTACAGTCCAAATCAAGGTCTGTATAGCGCCATTTAAGAGCCTGACCACTTGCATTGCCTAGATTATCATCTTGGGTATCAATGGCTCGTGCAGCCTCATATAAGAACTTACGAGAGCGTTCAATATCTGCTTCAACTCCGCTAGTATCATTGTCTGCTTGCAGGGTATCTACACCACCATCGCTAGACACCTTGATAGAGCGGAACTTATTCAGATTATTCATAAACTCGCCCAAGTCTACGCCTTGATAATTTTTCAAAACATAAATCAACTTCGGCATATCTGCCAACATATCAGCGTTAGTAGACATTTGAAGTTGAATATTATCAATCAGAGACTTGGTTTGAACTAAAAGACCGTCCTCATACTCATTGTAACGAAATGGAATCAGAGGAACTTTCTCCCAAGTATAAGGGGTCCGTGTGCCGTCTGCGTTGACATAATAAAAATTCCCCTTGGTCTCCTTGGATAGCGGATTGAGTTCGAGGTGTGAACCTGTCCAGATATAATCTGTAATTCCTTGTTCATCGTAGTATTCTACAAAAGTTTTGGTCTTCTTCACTCCGCTTTCGTAGACTGCTTGTTTGTAGACACGTACAAAGGCAGACAGTTCTAAATGACGCTCGTCTTTCCAGAAAGGGATAATCTGTTCACTTGGGATTTTAAACAAGCGTAGACGGCCGTTCTCATCGTAATAAGGCAAGCCGTAGGCTATCCCTTTCATTACCGCTTCCTTACCGAGTGACTTAATTGTAGATAAAAGGTCCTCGTCAAACACGCTGTCTAAAAAGTCTTGTGATTTTTCTCCCTCAAGAGAGATTGTCGGTTGTTTAGAAAATAAATACCCGACCTTCTGGTCTACCAACTTCTTAAACAAACCCAATTCAATCCTTGAGTTCGTCCGCCAATCTACATCTACTTTTTTCTTTCGAATATCCGTTTGGTTTCGGTAATATTCGTAAGCCTGTTTCATCGTGCTTACTTTCTCAGAATACTGATGTTCTCTTATCTCAATCTCTAGTATTTCGTTTTGGGTTGTATCCTTAATCAACAACCGTCTAATTAACCATTTAAACCAATTACTCAACATTTCTCCTTCTCCTACCAGAACGATATTCCTGGTTGTCTCATATCGTCTTCAAACGCATATCTTGTAGCGTCGATTGTGTGGTCGTTTACTTCTTCTAGTTTAGGTTTGGGATTTCCATCACGGTCAACTGCATAGTCGGCGCTTTCGAACTCTCTTGCAATATTTGGTGTGCGTTCTGGATCTATCACAATCGCATCCAAATCATCCAACCAGCGTTCTCCATATTCGCGACTATCAGGACCTTTCTTAGCCCCTTGAACAAGCGGAATATTCAACTGCAGTTTTAACTCATCAATCGACTTAGGTTCTGCGCTATCACAGGTTATCATCTGAGATTGATAGCCTTTCTCACGGATTCTGTCAGCCAACTCACGGTTGCTAATCTTCACACCATAAATCTCATCGATAGCATAGATAACTCGTTTCTTCTTGTCGTAATGCCATCTTACAAAAGCCAGAGGGTCATTAGCATATCCAAAGTCGTTACCTTGTCGAATATTATCAAACCTTGCTATCTCCTCGTCTGTAATCTTGCGGAATACCAGATTTTCAAATGGTGCTACACCCGAACCGATAGCTTCGCCCAAATACTCCCAACGGTAACGCTTCTCTGAACGTTCTCTCGTGGCCTCTGCTTCTTCTATAAAGGCTTGGGATATATATGGGTTATCCAAGTAAGTTGAATGGTGTACGTGGGTGTTAGGAGGCTGTATGACGCTCTCGTATTTCTTATTCACCCAGGACTGTTTTCTTTTTGGTGGGTTGTAAGAGTAAAAAAACTTATAAAAAAGACCATCATCCAATTCTCCACGAAGAAGGGAGTTGGTGATTGTCTTTACTTCATCTTCAGTTTTAAACTCAGCTAACTCCTCAATCCAGCCAATCGCAAATGGAAAGCGACTGTCTTTCAAGGATTTGATACGCTCTGGATCTTGCGCACCACGGAAGATAATATAATTCCCTCTTGGAATATAGGTTATCTTCAAAGGGGATTTATTAATCTTAAATAAATGGCTAACCCCTTGCTCACTAATCGCCCATTTCAATTGCTCGTAAACCGATTGTTCTAGCGTGTTATCTGTCTTACGAATACACACAGCATTAACTGGATAGCGCATAATCAGTTGAATGATCGTGTGCCCGAGGTCGCTAGACTTGCCAGAACCACGCCCTCCCTTTTCAACCACATGCAAGATTTTAGGGTCAAATGCTGCACGCCACATAGGATAAAAAGCTTTTGGGATAAACTCACTCATTCTACGCTTCATCGCTAGCTCCTATATCATCAACGAATTGAACAGCCGAAGACATTTCGATTTCTTTTCTCTCTAAATACGCGCCATTTACTCTGAATATATGGTCTATAGAGCGTTGTCTTTCTTCAATTGTCGGAGTAAACTCATAAGTCGTTTCCAACACCTCCACACATTCATCAGTCTTTACAGTTTTCTTCGAATACCCTTGTTGAGTTTCCCCTCTAGCGATACTAGCAGAGATTGCCAAGGCTTCTGCGATTGACATTGAACGTTCGTCAAAAAGTTCTTCTGTACGTTTTTTAATGTATTCAGAAATCTCAACATTTTTCAACAATCTTTGTCCTATGCTATATGCCGTTTTCTCTGAGTACCCTACCTTAATAGCGGATTGTGTTGCGTTTCTACTGATGATGTACTCATCAGCGAAGTGTTTCTGTCTCTCGTTTATTTTCCATCACCACCTTTCGACAAAATAAAAAGCCACACGATGTGTGACCTTTTTAAGACCTCTCGCTGCGAATTAAAATCGCGATTGGAACGACAGGACTCGAACCCTCAATGCCTTTACGACACCCTGATTTCAGGTAACCATCTACCAAATTCTGAGACCTCTCTTTTCAATTCTTGATACTACCATTCTAACAGATTATCGTTACAGTGCACATCAGGATTATTTTGATTAACACATATTCTCAAGATATTCTCAAGATAACTCAAGAAATTCCAAATTATTCCAAAATTACCTCCAGCTCTTCAATAGCAACCTTACGCATGCTGTAATACGAGCTCTTGCTGATTGATAACTTATCACAAATATCCTCAATATACGTTTTAGTAATATATGTCATTCTCAAAATTGTCCGATGCTTCGGATTTGTTAACTTATTGATCACTCTACCTAATTCAAGTTTTCTGTTAATAACCTCTTTAGTATCCTGCTCTATAGCCTCTTTCATCACTACCAACTGAGTATAGATATCATCAACTTTTCTAGTCTGTCCACCTTGGACTTTGATACCTGACCACTTAGGACTTGAGAGCAAACCTGCCTCAAGCTCATTGATTTCATCTATACGGCTTTGGATGTCCATGTCAAGGTCTTGTAATTCTTTCAATAGCTCTTTAGCCTTGTTCACTCTCTATCTCCTTTGTGATATAATAATATTATTGAGATTATAGCTGAGGCAGAGAGTGCCTTGGCTTTTTTATTTTATTCTTTATTCGTAATTACACTACCTGCACCGTTGACAGTGACCCAGCCATGCTTCTCTCTGGCTTCTGCTT
>CAUSCX010000021.1:0-24558 GCA_963530385.1 uncultured Streptococcus sp.
CTTGGGAGGATATCTTATAACCAAAAGTTAGTGGATAGAAAGGATCGTTGATGAGACTGCCATTTGTGGTGGTATGACCAATCACTACTAACTCAGACTAAATAAAGAAGCAACAACGTTTTCAGTTGTTGCTTTTTTAGGTAACTGGGTTTTTGTAACAGGTTTTATCTCTTATGATAAAATTCGAATAGGGATTGCTCAATTATTGGTCAGTAAAATTCGAGAATTATATCATATCGTAATCGTATTTTTCAACTCGTGATTTGTTGGCAATATCTGCAAGAATCAATTTTACAAATGCATCTACTGGCATGGTTTCTGTTTCTTTTTGACCATAACGACGAACATTTACAGCATTCTCGTCCATTTCCTTGTCCCCAACGATCAATTGGTAAGGAATCTTTTGCGTTTGAGAAGCACGAATCTTGAACTGCATTTTTTCATTACGTTCATCGACATCGGCACGAACACCAAGGTCACGAAGTTTCTTAGCTACTTCCCAAGCGTAGTCCACGTGTTTTTCGTTTGAAACAGGAATCACAGTTACTTGGTGAGGAGCAAGCCATGTTGGAAAGGCTCCCTTGTAGTTTTCAATGAGGATAGCTGTGAAGCGTTCCATAGTTGAGATAACTCCACGGTGAATCATAACTGGACGATGTTCTTCACCATCAGCTCCGATGTATTTGAGGTCGAAGCGTTCTGGAAGCAAGAAGTCAAGCTGGATTGTAGAAAGGGTTTCTTCTTTTCCAAGGGCAGTCTTAACCTGGATATCCAATTTTGGTCCGTAGAAGGCTGCTTCCCCTTCAGCTTCAAAGTAGTCAAGTTCCATGTCATCCATAGCTGCTTTCAACATGCGTTGGGCATTTTCCCACATTTCATCGTTGTCAAAGTATTTGTGCTTATCTGCAGGGTCACGATAAGACAAACGGAAGCGGTAATCCGTTAAGTTGAAATCTTCATAGACATCGATGATCAATTGAAGAATTTTCTTGAATTCATCTTCAATTTGTTCTGGAGCAACGAAGGTATGTCCGTCGTTCAGTGACATTTCACGCACACGTTGAAGACCTGTAAGGGCACCTGATTTTTCGTAACGGTGCATCATACCGATTTCAGCGATACGGATTGGCAATTCACGATAAGAATGCACATGGTGTTTGTAGACTTCGATGTGGTGAGGACAATTCATTGGACGAAGGACAAATTCTTCCCCGTCTCCCATATCCATAGTTGGGAACATATCTTCACGGTAGTGATCCCAGTGACCTGAGGTCTTATACAATTCAACAGAAGCAATTGGTGGTGTGTATACGTGTTGGTAGCCTGCAGCGACTTCCTTGTCCACGATATAGCGTTCGAGGATACGACGAATTGTTGCACCATTTGGCAACCAGAATGGAAGACCTTGACCAACTTCTTGAGAAATCATGAACAAATCAAGTTCTTTCCCAAGTTTACGGTGGTCACGTTCTTTGGCTTCTTCACGCATTTGAAGGTAGTTCTTCAAATCTTTCTTATCAAACCAAGCTGTACCGTAAATCCGTTGCATCATGGCATTGTCGCTATTTCCGCGCCAGTATGCACCTGCAACGTTAAGAAGATGGAAGATTTGGATACGACCTGTCGATGGGACGTGTGGGCCACGGCAGAGGTCTACGTACTCACCTTGACGGTAGATGGTCAAGCCACCTGCATCTTCAGAGTGTTCTTCGATCAATTCCAATTTGTAAGGATCGTTTTTGAAGATTTCGCGAGCTTCATCCTTAGTCACTTCTTCACGGATAGATGGGAAGTTTTCCTTCACGATTTTCTTCATTTCTTCTTCGATACGAGGAAGGTCTTCATTTGTGATTTGACCCGCTTGATTGTCCGTATCGTAGTAGAATCCGTCTTCAATAGCTGGGCCAACACCCAAGTGAATATCTGGGAAAAGGCGACGAGCTGCTTGGGCAAACAAGTGAGCAGCTGAGTGACGCAAGATGGAAAGGGCATCTTCGTGATTAGGTGTCACGATTTCGATGCTTCCATCTTCAGTGATGGAACGAGTTGTGTCAATCAATTTACCGTTGAATTTACCAGCAAGAGCTTTTTTAGCTAGAGAATTGCTGATAGATTGGGCAATTTCAAAAGTTGTAACGCCAGATTCGAATTCACGAACAGCGCCATCAGGGAAAGTAATTTGAATCATGATTTTCTCCTTAAATTAATTTCGTAAGTAATATTTGGAAAGAGGTGTATTCAAGAAAATGATGAATAGAAAAAAGCGACATCCTAAAAAGGACGTCGCAACGTGGTTCCACCTTCATTTATGTTCCTCAAAAAAGAGGGACACCTCTGATTGGCTCTAACGTGGCCACCGTTTTATGTTTTCATAAAAGTTAGTAGAGTAGTATCAGTTTAGGCTTCCTATGCGTTCTCAGCAACCACGCACTCTCTGGTAGAAAGGTTCTAAGTGACTTGTCTCTATGCATTATTATAGCATGATTGTGAGATTTTTCAAGGTTTTTGTGAAAGTTTTTTGTTTTTCAGTTTTTGTACTAGATTCTTAATAGCGGCACCGACAGCCATACCCGCGAGGGCAAAGATTTCATAGGCTAGGAAGTAGAGAAGGATAAATTCTCCGAAAGTAATGATGGTAAAACAATAGAGCAGTCCGTTCCCCAGTAACCACCAAAGAGAGGAACGGAAACGGTAGCTATAGAGTAGCGATACTATAAATATTACTAGAGGTGTATAGACGAAAATATTGCTTATATAGAGACCCTTGAGCAAAAGAGGGTCAGAAATGATTCGCAAGAACAACTCATAAAATGGCCAATAAAAGAAAAATATGACCAGATAGTAGGGGAGATATTGCGAGAATTTGCGCATGGTAATCACCTCTCTTTTCAAAATGTCTACTTAGATATCCTTCCTATAACTATTATAGCACATTTGCGGTATGGATAGTAAATCAGTTGACAAAGAAGCTAGTTCTTGGTAGAATAGGGATTGTCGTAAAGACAAATAACTTCTTCTTGGTTACAGGCATGCCAACCTGTCACTCGGATGAAGCCAAATAAAAAGGAGAAAATCATGGCAATCTCAAAAGAGAAAAAAAATGAAATCATTGCACAATATGCACGTCACGAAGGTGATACAGGTTCAGTAGAGGTTCAAGTTGCTGTCCTTACTTGGGAAATCAACCACCTTAACGAACACATCAAACAACACAAAAAAGACCACGCTACTTACCGTGGATTGATGAAAAAAATCGGTCGCCGTCGTAACTTGCTTGCATACTTGCGTAAAAACGACGTTAACCGTTACCGTGAGTTGATCAACTCTCTAGGACTTCGTCGTTAATTCAAGATACAAAGGCCGTCAAAAGCACAAAGCAAAAATAGGAAAATTGACGAAGAAACTTCAGCTTCTAGGAGATTTTATCTTTTTTGCCAAGTGCTTAGGCCGTGTTCAATTGAGCATGTCTTGATAATGAAGCTACTCTAAATTGGGTAGCTTTTTTATTTTTGTTACCTTACCTCGATATACTCAAGTATAATCTTCGGCTTGCCGCCTAGTCTATAAACGTTTTATCCAGCAAGAATCATGATGCTAAGGGCCTTAAAAATCCGTATGAAAATAGGGAAAGGACACAGTGTTCGATGAACACAAGGAGTTTCATCTTTTTCACTAGGATTTTAGCCCGAGCTCAAATAGTAGTAGTCTGCAAGACCCTCGGAGAGCCCACACTTTACGAAGTAAAGTATAGTGGGTTATACTTTACATGGAAGTAGTCACCGAATTCCAGTTAGAAATTACTTTGTAACTACGTTTTGAGGAGGAGTAAAATGCATTCCTACGTTCGGCATTACCCATTAGCGATAGCTAAATTAATGTGTCTGTGCTCTCCTAAAATCTGCTGATTTATTACTGACTAATACAGGAGGTTTTTATGGCACAGACAATCATATCTGCTATTGGTGTTTGTATTTCCACCAGTATCGATTATTTAATTATTTTAATTATTTTATTTGCACAGCTATCACAGAATAAACAAAAATGGCATATTTATGCGGGGCAATATCTAGGCACAGGCTTACTTGTAGGGGCGAGTTTAGTTGCTGCCTATGTCGTTAATTTCGTACCTGAAGAATGGATGGTTGGATTGCTTGGTTTAATCCCTATCTATTTAGGGATTCGCTTTGCAATTGTTGGAGAAGGTGAGGAAGAAGAGGAAGAAATTATTGAAAGATTAGAACAAAGCAAGGCAAATCAACTGTTTTGGACAGTTACATTGCTGACAATTGCGTCTGGCGGAGATAATTTAGGTATCTATATACCTTATTTTGCTTCGTTAGATTGGTCACAGACACTCGTGGCGTTGCTTGTGTTTGCAATCGGCATAATTATCTTTTGCGAGCTTAGTCGTGTGCTATCCTCTATGCCGTTAATATCCGAGACAATTGAAAAATATGAGCGAATCATTGTGCCCTTAGTATTCATTCTACTTGGACTATACATCATGTATGAAAATGGCACGATAGAGACTTTTCTGATCGTGTAGATTTTTTAGTTTACTAGGATTTTAGACCAAGATCAAATCAGCTCTCTGACTTCAGAGGGCTTTTTTTGTGTGCATTTTTCTAACCTTGTTCCTGATTTAGAAATGTGGTATACTATTTATGAAAATTGTCTAAATTTTTAATTTTATTAAGGGAGAGTTTTATGATTTCCAAATCTTCTGGAAGCCATCAAAACCTGCGGTATGTTTTTCTCCTATCTCTGTTGCTGGGAGCTTTGGGAGTTTCTCTATTTTTGGCTGTTTCTATGGGTTCAGTTCAAATTAGCTTGAGTGATACTTATCGGATTATTTTGAGTAAGATGGGGGCCCCTCTGGATATAGGAGAACTTTCGAAGTCTACACTTGCTATTGTTTGGAATATGAGATTGCCACGGGTTTTTCTTGGATTGATTGTGGGTGCAGGCCTTTCCATGTGTGGCAGTGTCATGCAGTCAACAGTCAATAATCCAATCGCAGAGCCCTATGTATTAGGGATTTCCGCCGGGGCAACTTTTGGCGCAACTTTGAGTATTATTCTTGGATTTAAAGTTTTGATTGGTCTAGGTTCTTTCCTAGGAGCGCTTGTGGCAACAGTTGCAGTCCTTCTGATTGCTTCCATGCAAGGCAGGATGACAACTTCCAGCCTGATTTTATCAGGAACGGTCGTGAATGCACTATTTTTGGCTTTTTCAAACTTTATTATCTCTATTGGTGCCAATGCTGATAGCGTTATGACTATCAAGTTTTGGACCATGGGTTCCTTAGCAGGGACCTCCTGGGCTCACTTAACTTTGCCAACAGTAGTAGTGGGAATAGCTTTCTTATTTTTCTCTACCCAATATCGTGTTTTTAATGCTATGATGATGGGAGATGAGGCGGCTTTGACCTTGGGAATTCCCTTGCGTTTTTACTGGTATCTCTATGTGACGATTGTGGCTATAATGACAGCAATCTTGGTATCGACCTGTGGGATTATTGGTTTTGTTGGCCTTATCACACCTCATCTAGCCCGAAGTTTGGTTGGGACAAATTACAGAAGGCTATTTCCGATAGCTACTTTACTAGGTGCCTTCTTTGTCGTTTGGGCAGATGTTCTTGCTCGTGTCTTGATTCAGAATGCTGAACTTCCGATTGGTATCTTCACAGCCTTAGTAGGTGCACCTTTCTTTATCTACATGGTTGGAAGTAGAGGCAGGGAGGTGAGAGTCTGATATGGACTTAATGTGCCAGGATATTCACTTTGGAATCGGAGAGAAAAAAATTCTCAAAGGAGTCTCACTTAAACTTGAGGGCAACCAATTTCATACCATTTTAGGACCAAATGGCAGTGGGAAGACTAGCTTGCTGAAACTCCTCTATCGACAGGAAAAGCCTGATCAGGGCTTGATTTCTCTAGATGGAAAGCCACTGGAACAATTGAGCGTCAAGGAAACGGCAAAGCAGATGGCAGTTGTCACGCAGTTTAATCAGTTACAATTTGATTGTACGGTTGAGGAAATTGTCATGCTGGGCAGAACACCCCATCTCTCTTTCTTACAAAAGGAAAAAGACAGTGATTTTACTCTGGTTAAGGATGCTCTGGTCAAGGTAGATATGCTCGAAAAGAGAAATCGACTCTACTCTTCTTTGTCAGGAGGAGAGAAGCAGCGGGTTTTGTTGGCACGTGCCTTGGCACAAGAACCTTCACTCTTGCTCTTAGACGAGCCGACTAATCACTTGGATATCAAGTATCAGCTGGACTTGTTAACTATTGTCAAACATCTCAATATCAATGTACTAGCTGTCTTGCATGATATTCAGCTGGCATGTCGCTATTCAGACTATCTCTACCTAATGAAAGAAGGAGAGATTGTTTACCAAGGGACTCCAAAAGAGACCATCACACCCGAGTCATTGCAGGCTATCTATGACGTCCAAAGTAAGGTAACTTGGACAGAAGATCAGCAAGCCATGATTCACTATTTATAAAAAATGAAAAGGAAAACAAAACATGAAAAAATCACTTAGTATATTACTCCTAACAGTAGCTACCTTAACTTTAGCAGCTTGTGGAAATAGTGCAACAGAAAAAGCTACCACACAATCAAGCACAGAGACAAGTCAAAAGGCTAGTACAGAAACCAGCTATCCTGTAACTATCAAAACTTATGATGCTAAAGGAAACGAAGTCGAACAAGTATTTGAAAAGGCACCTGAAAAGGTCATCACCAACAACCTCTCAACAACTGAAATCCTACTTGAACTCGGTTTGAAGGATAAAATTGCTGGCATGCTCAATCCTGATAATGCGGTAACTGGTAAATACAAGGAAGCAATTGAAGCCATCCCTCATATTGGTGATAAAAAATCAGTCTCACAAGAAACTGTTCTTTCTTATGAACCAGATGCCTTGATGGGACGGAACATGATGTTCTCTGAAAAGTCAATGGGAACTATCAGTGCTTGGAATGAAAATAAAATCCCTGTTTATACGCAAAAAGCTTCACTTTCAAATATTCAACAGGATTTGGGAAATATCGTAGAAGATGTGAAGAATCTTGGTACCATTTTCAATGTCCAAGACAAGGCGAATCAATATGCAGAGCAATTGCAAGCTAAAATCGATGCGGTTAAAAAAGCTAACCCTGAAACACAGGGTGAAAAGAAAAAAGCTCTGATTATGGTGGCCTACAATGATGAAACCTTTGGTGCTTACAAGTCAGCCCTTCAAGAAAGTTTGCTTAACCAACTTGGTTATACCAATGTCGCAACAGGAACATCTGGCTTGACCCTGGAAAATCTAGTATCAATGGATCCAGAGTTGATTATCTATGTAACCAGCGACCGCAATCAAAAGTTGGATGAAAAAGCAGTGGATTTGATGAAGGCAAATGCTGTTTTAGAAAATGTTCCAGCAATCAAGAACCAAAAAATCATGACTATCTCTTACGATGAGTTGATGGATTACGGTCCTGCAGTGATTGATTCCCTTGGAAAAATCAATGACTTTATCAAGAAATAAGGAGTTTAACTGGGAAGGGATTCAGGTTAGGGTCAGCCTTCCTTCAACCTATGACTCTAAACAAGCCTACCCAGTTGTGCTCTTAAACGATGGGGAACTGGATTATTTATCAGACCTATCCCAATCTGTGATTTTGGTGGGCTTGATTCCAGAAAATCGTCTGGATGACTTTACACCCTGGCAAGCTAGTGCTTTGAAAGAAGGGACCCCAGATTTTGGTGGGAAGGTAGATGCATACCATCAGAATCTCTTTCAAGGGATTCTAACAACTCTGCAAAAGGACTACTTGATTGATGAAAGTCGAATTGCCTATGGTGGCTATTCACTGGGGGGGCTTGCTGCTGTTTATAGTCTCTATAGTAGCTATCTTCCTTTGACCTGTATTTTCTCTATCTGTGGTTCCTTCTGGTATCCAGACTTTACAGATTTTTGCAGGGAACATGACTTGATACAGAGCCAAAGCCTTATTTATCTACAAAATGGTCAGACAGAAGGTGCTAATCATTCCAACCGTTTGTCTAAGGCTCCTATTTTTGCTAGAAACATTCATGATCTGATTTCAGAAGCAGTTCCCTCAACTTATTCTACTTTTGATGCTTATGGGCATCATGAAGCTCTTGAGCAACGCTATCATCATTTTTGTGATTGGCTGAGAGAAGAGTGGAATCTTACGTAAAAATCTAATACTCTTTGTTTAGGATGGACAGAGAGTATTTTCTTGTCTTTATTCGTGTATATTTTGAAATTTCCGTAGGTTTGTCTAAATCGAAAGTTTAACTGTAATGCATCAAAATGTGGTATAATAAATAGATAGATAGAATCGAGGATATTATGTCATTTACGAAATTTAAGTTTAAAAAATATATAGAGGAAGCCTTGGAGGAGTTGAAATTTACCATTCCAACAGAGGTGCAAGATAAGTTGATTCCTATTGTCCTGGTAGGTCGTGACTTGGTTGGTGAATCAAAAACTGGTTCAGGGAAAACTCATACCTTCTTGCTTCCAATTTTCCAACAGTTGGATGAAGAGAGCGATAGCGTACAGGCCGTTATCACAGCTCCAAGTCGTGAGTTAGCAACACAGATTTATCAGGCGGCTCGCCAGATTGCGGGACACTCAGAAGTAGAGATTCGAGTTGCCAACTATGTTGGTGGAACAAACAAGGCTCGCCAAATTGACAAACTTGCCAGCAACCAGCCCCATATTGTTATCGGAACACCAGGTCGCATCTATGACTTGGTAAAATCAGGCGATTTGGCTATCCACAAGGCGAAGACCTTTGTAGTCGATGAAGCCGATATGACCTTGGATATGGGATTCTTGGAAACAGTTGATAAGATTGCAGGAAGTCTTCCAAAAGACTTGCAGTTTATGGTCTTTTCAGCAACTATCCCACAAAAACTGCAACCATTCTTGAAAAAATACTTGTCAAATCCTGTCATGGAGAAAATCAAGACCAAAACAGTTATCTCAGATACCATTGATAACTGGTTGATTTCGACTAAAGGTCGTGATAAGAATGCCCAGATTTATGAGTTAACTCAAGTTATGCAACCATATCTAGCCATGATTTTTGTCAATACAAAAACTCGTGCGGATGAATTGCATACCTACCTAACAGCCCAAGGCTTGAATGTTGCTAAGATTCATGGGGATATTGCTCCTCGTGAACGCAAACGGATCATGAATCAGGTCAAAAATCTTGATTTTGAGTACATCGTAGCAACTGACCTGGCTGCGCGTGGGATTGATATTGAGGGTGTCAGCCACGTTATCAATGATGCCATTCCACAAGACTTGTCTTTCTTTGTTCACCGTGTCGGACGAACTGGACGTAATGGTTTACCAGGAACAGCCATTACACTTTACCAGCCTAGTGATGACTCAGATATTCGTGAGTTGGAAAAACTAGGAATCAAGTTTACTCCTAAGATGGTTAAAGACGGAGAGTTCCAAGATACTTATGACCGTGACCGCCGTGCTAATCGTGAGAAGAAACAGGAAAAACTGGACATCGAAATGATTGGCTTGGTTAAAAAGAAAAAGAAAAAAGTCAAACCAGGTTATAAGAAAAAAATCCAGTGGGCTGTCGATGAAAAACGCCGTAAAACCAAGCGAGCAGAAGGTCGTGCTCGCGGACGTGCAGAGCGAAAAGCCAAACGCCAAACATTTTAAGAATAAGACAGTAGAACCAAGTCGGTTTTACTGTTTTTTATAGATTTAAATCAGAATTGCCTGAATTCATAAGTGTATGATATTGGAAAACTTAAAGTTTAATCAGAACATTCTTTTAATTTTCTGAAGTTTATCATATACTTAAATTAAAAGTTGATTGTAGGGGAAGGTAAATGAAAGATTTTATTGCTGGGATTGGCGAAATAAATGTTATTGCTTATTTGATATATGTGTGTACCGGTCTTGCTCCTCTCTTTCATATATTTTTCATTGATTCAGAAGTGACTACTGGAAAAATAGTTTTAACCATCTTAGGTATAGTCTACGCTATCTTTTTAACGATTGCTAGAATTTATCGAAAGTTTTTCTACTAAGAATCATCATGAAATATTAAAACCCCATCATAAATTTAAACTGCACCCCAAAAGTTAGACAGAAAAAATCTAACTTTTGAGGTGTTTTATTATGAAATTGAATTATGAAGATAAAGTTTGGATTCATGAACTAAGAAAGCAAGGACAAAGCTTCAAACAGCTTTCGAAAAGATTTGGTGTGGATGTTTCTGGTCTAAAGTACATGATGAAATTAATTGACCGTTATGGCATAGATATCGTCAAGAAAGGGATGAATCGTTATTATTCTCCAGAACTAAAACAAGAAATGATAGATAAAGTCTTACTGGAAGGTTGTTCACAAAGAAGTGTAGCGTTAGATTATGCTTTACCTGACCGTTCGCTGTTGACAAATTGGCTGGCTAATACAGGAAAAACGGGTATATTATTGTTGAGAAAACAAGAGGGAGACCAGCTAAAATGTGACGTGAACGGAAGAAAACTTGGGAAGAAATGACAGAATTAGAGCAACTTCAAGAGGAGAATGAACGCTTACGGACTGAGGTGGGGTGGCCTACCTAAAAAAGTTAAAAGAGTTAGAGGAAAGGGACGAAGCCTACAGCGAGAAAGGCAGAGACAATTAGAGAAATGGTTTCAGTAGGATTTCGACTAGATCTACTTCTTGAAGCGGCTCGTTTACCTCGCTCAACTTACTATTATCAGTTGAAGCAGCTGGATGAGGTTGATAAGGATCAAGAACTTAAAGCTGAAATTCAGTCAATTTATTGTGATCATAAAGGAAATTATGGCTATCGGAGATTTACTCTTGAACTAAGAAATCGTGGTTTCGTGGTCAATCATAAGAAGGTCCAACGTCTGATGAAAATCCTTGGTTTAAGTGCTCGAATTCGCCGTAAACGAAAATATTCTTCCTACCAAGGAGAGATTGGCAAGAAAGCAGAGAATCTCATTCAACGCCAGTTTGAAGCATCGAGACCAATGGAAAAGTGTTATACGGATGTGACAGAGTTTGCCATTCCAAATAGCACGCAGAAATTGTATTTATCGCCTGTTTTAGATGGCTTTAACAGCGAAATTATTGCTTTTAATCTTTCTTGTTCTCCTAATTTAGAACAAGTAAAAACGATGTTGGAACAGGCCTTCACAGAGAAACACTACGAGAATACGATTCTCCATAGTGATCAAGGCTGGCAATACCAACATGATTCTTATCATAGGTTTCTAGAAAGTAAGGGAATTCAGCCATCCATGTCACGCAAGGGCAACAGCCCAGACAACGGCATGATGGAGTCCTTCTTTGGCATTTTGAAATCCAAAATGTTTTATGGTTATGAGAAGACATTTACGTCACTCAAGCAATTGGAACAAGCTATTGTGGACTATATTGATTATTACAACAACAAACGAATTAAAGTCAAACTAAAAGGACTCAGTCCTGTGCAATACAGAACTAAATCCTTGCAATAATTATTTGTCCAACTTTTGGGGGTCAGTACAGCTTTCCTTTTTGGTATAAAATATGTGCTTTCTATGACTAGGCAATTTTCTTAATCGAAAAATTACGAAATAGAAAGAGAGATTTCAAATCCATGCATCCATTCGGATTTTACTACGATGTCGATTTTTAAAGCATCTGCTAATTGTTTGACAAGATAGAGACCCATGCCTGTTGATTTTTTCCTTGTCTCTCCTGAATCACCTGTAAATCCTTTTTCAAAGATATGAGGGAGGTCGCAAGCTTTAACTCCACACCCATTATCCCTAATAATCAGGGTTTTGCGCCCCTTGTCACTTGACATAGAAATCTTGAGTTCTGGTTTGTCAGAGCTATATTTAAGGGCGTTGGCTAGTATTTGAGACAGGATAAATACAAAACTGCGTTGATCAGTGTAGCAGATTCCTTGTATGTTCTCTAACTTAATCGTAAAATTCTTTTCTTTGAGCAAGGGATCAAAGTTCTCTAAAAGATCTTGGATACACTCTTCTAGGTCAAGGTCTTCAAATAGAAAATCATTTTTCTCACTTTTCACCCTGTAGTAGAATAGGATCTGTGATACATTTCCTTGGATTTGATTTTTCACATAGTCCAATTTAAAAGCAGTATCCTCAGGTAGTTGGTCACTTTGATTGTCTAAAAGGAGGGAAAGAAGCGATAAAGGAAGTTTAATCTCATGCGCCCATTTTTCAACATAGTCCTCGTACTCGGCTAGTAATGAGTTGAGTTTTCCTATTTGAGCCTGCTTTTGATAAAGTGTATCTGCTATTTTTTCAATGCTTTCTTTCTCTGAGGCACTTGATAAATTCAATAATTCAAGCTCAGTATCGATCTTAGGATTGGCTATGAAGGATTTATAGGCAGCGGCTTTTTTTCTTTCTGTTCTTATAAGTAAGAATGATAGGATGAAAAAAAGCAGGATGGTGGTTAAAATATAGAGAAGGATGAGAGCTTGAAACATTCTCACATCTGAAAGCCAAAGCAGGACAGCTGTAAATAGATCAAATGCTAAGAGAACAAGTAACCAAGGCAGATAATTAGCTAGATATTTTAGATTATGTTTCATCTGGACTTACCTCTTCTAGCTTGTAACCAATACCTCTGACGGACTTGACTTTAAGGGCAATGCTAGCCTGTTTCATCACCTTTTTCAGCCTTGCAATGTTTACTTGTAGGGCATTTTCATCGATGAACTCAGTTGTATTCCACAGTTTCATGCTTAGTTCTTCTTTTGTGACGACAGAATCAGTTGCCACTAATAAGGTTTCTAACAATTTCCCTTGATTTTGAGGGAGTAAAATCGAATGTCCGTTGATATAAAGAGTATAGGTATTTCTATCCAGCAGGAAATTATCTTTTTCAAGCAAATTTTGTCTACCTTCATAGCGTTTCAAGATGTTTTCTATACGAGCCAAGAATCTTTCTTTCTTGAAAGGTTTTGTTAAGTACTCGTCAGCCCCTAATTTTAGGGCGTAAATCTCATCTTTTAGTTGTTCACGGGAGGTGAGAACCAATATGGGCACAGAGCGTTTGGACTTGAGATTTTTACAAATTTGAAAACCTGTTTCTCCTGGTAAATTCAAATCCAGTATGATTAAATCCGTATCGTATTGCAATACTTGCTGGCTTGTATCTTTGAAGTCAGTCAACTTATCAACTTGATAACCCGCTTTCTCTAACAAAATGACAATTTCATCTCGAATCAAGGCTTCATCTTCAATAACCAGAATATGCTTCATATCGGCTCCTCCTTTTCCTATTTTATTCTACCTTATTCATCTCTTTTGGGTTCCATTAATGACAACAAGTACTTGTTGCTATTTTTCTTTACAATTCTTATATAGATGACTTCAAATCCAGCTAACAGTAGTATTATCAGCATGGCTGTGATAAATTTCTGTCCCATGGCCATTCTTGCACTGGCTGGTACTATTCCTGTGAGGAGGGAGCTCACTCCGAAGCTACTACTGATAAGTGCAAGAGCTATTGGCAGACCAAAATACCAATTGATTTGCTTTTCTGAAGATTTACAAAGAGTTTCGTAGTTTGCTCCAAGATGGATTAAGGTCTGGTATCGTCTGTAGGATTGTCTTTGTCCCATCAAAAACTGAACGCCGATAATTGTATTTGCGACAACAAGGAAGATGATAGCCAGATAGATGGTGATATAGCTGGCAGAGATAATGTAAAATAATTGTCTTCCCATATTTTGTATATAACTTTCATAGCCAAGAGGGCTTTGATTCAGCTTTTTATTGGTATCTGAGATAGCTTTCATCAGGCCTTTTTCCTTGACCAGCTCAGGAGCCAAGATACCACTAACATAATTTGAATACCGACCATCTGTATAGCTCATAAAGGTCTCATCTGGGACTATGAGGGCTACAGAAATAGTTATTTCACGATCCGTTACAATCGGTAAATACTGAACCTCTCCAATCAATTTTACATCATTTCCCATGACTTTGATTTGAGGATTTGTTTTCAGAACAGAGTTAACTAGATTCTCATCCGGGAGAAAATCTTTTCCCATATACAAGTAGGCTTCCTTGTTTGTTAATTCTAGAGGAGGGAGACTGGCAGCCTTTCTAAGCTCATTGTATTCAGAGAGTGGCAAAAGGTGGCAACTTATATACTTCTGGAAATTATGGACTAAGACTTCCTTATTTTTACTTTCTTTTTGCTCTTTCAATACCTTGATGAACTGTTCAAAGGACACGGACTCGAGTTCCTTCGGTTTGCCCACTTTGATTTGTAGAATCTTTGAAAACTGTGATGCCAGTCCAGCAGCTTCAAGCTCTTTTTTAACTATATTCATATCAAGATTTTCATCTGTTTCCTGCTTGCTATCTCTAAATGTATAATCCAAAACGTGGGTATGATTGCCTGAAATGTCACTTGCAATGGCAACACCTGCTCCAAAGAGGCACAAGGCAGAGAAGATTAAGAGGGAGCAGATAGCCAGTATAGTTGAGCGCTGGATAACTAATTCCTGAATCTGTCTAAAATTATAGGTGTGGAGTTTTCGATTGCTTCCAAGCTTGACCAAAAAGTCTATAAACAAACGCATACCAAAGAAGAGTAGTATAGTTCCTAGAGTCCCCAAGAGAACAGTGATGCTCATTGTTCTGACATTTTCCCAAGCTCGTCCACTCATCCCCAAGTAATAGGCTGTTTCTAGAAGCAAAATTCCGAGGACAGAAGCAAGAAGGTACACACCCTTGGGGAGTAGTTTCTTCATGCTAGAAGGAGAATAGGATAGCAGATATCCGATTTCCTTATTGGCTGTTTTTGCGCTTAAAAGAATAAAGACAGCTAATTTTACGGCTAGGAAACCAATGATTGTATAGAATAGAGCTGTAGTAGATAGAGAAAATTGATGTTCAATAATCCCTAGCCCAACAATTTTAGAGGTTATTAGGCTAATCAGTTCTGAAATCAAGATTGAAATTGGAAGACCTATTCCAAGAGCAAGGATACTGTTTCTCAAATCCTCGAGTAGGAGCAGCAAGAACAGTTTGCTTCTTCGCATCCCTATCGTTAGATAGACACCAAATTCATGTTTTCTCCTTTCCATCTGCATACTGCTTGCGAAGTAGACTAGAAAAAAGAGAATAAAGAGGGTTGCTACATAAAGAATGGGAATCATGCTAAAGAGTTTATTTACAGCGTCACTCTCTATTCGTTTGAGAAAGATCATCACATCTTGATGGGACAAAGAAAGGATGATGTAAAAGGAGATAATAGAAAGAACCATGGAACTGAAATACAAGCCATTATTCTTTCGATCCCTCTTGCTATTTCTTGAGACTAATTTAGAAAACATTGCCATCACCTCCAGCCAGTGCAGACATGACCTTTAGTATTCTGTGGTAGAAATCTTCTTGATTTTCTCTTGGATAATCGCGTCGAATTTCATGGAATAGTTTTCCGTCTTGGATAAACAAGATGCGGTTGCAAAAGCTGGCAGCGACTGAATCATGGGTCACCATGAGAATGGTGGTTTCTTCCACTTGATTCATTTCAGATAATTTTTGCATCAAAATGGTCGCATTTTTTGAATCCAAAGCTCCTGTGGGCTCATCTGCAAATACAATCTTAGGGTCTAAAATCAAGGCACGCGCAGCAGCTACCCTTTGCCGTTGACCACCTGATAATTGAGATGGGAACTTATCCAGAAGTTCAGAAATATCTAGATATTGGGAAAGCAATTCTAACCGAACCTTGCTTTCGTTGGCATCGACCTTGTGCAAAGACAAGGGGAGTAAAATATTTTCTTTGGCTGTCAGATTGTCCAAAAGCTCAAAATTTTGAAAGAGGTAACCAATTTCCTTGCCACGATAATCAGCTAACTGACTACCTTTTAACTGACCTAAATCTTTTTCTTGCATTTGAATGGAGCCGTCAGTTGGTTTGATGATAGTAGCGAGACAGTTAAGAAGGGTTGTTTTCCCAGAACCACTGCTCCCCATAATCCCTAAGAACTCACCTTTGACAACTTGAAAAGATATACCGTTCAAGGCTTTGGTGATATTCGGTTCTTTTCCATAATGCTTTTTTAATGATTCTACTCGTAAAATTGTTTCCATGTGAAACACCTCCATCTTTTGTTACTTTCATTATAATATGAATCAGAGTAGAATAACACTTACGGATGATGTAAGAAATCTTTATCATTAGGTTATTGGAGCTATACTTACTATATTATAGCATGGTTTCAAGGATTAAAAAAGAGGAGTTGAGAGTCGAGAAATTTTCCTATTATTGAAATTATAAAAAATAATACCACTGTAGTCCATGCTCCAGCAGTATTATTTATTATTTTATAGGAAACTTTACTCCCACTCAACGGTTGCAGGTGGTTTACTTGTGATATCGTAGACGATGCGGTTGACGTGGTCAACTTCGTTTACGATACGAACAGAGATTTTTTGGAGTACTTCCCATGGAATTTTAGCGAAGTCAGCTGTCATTCCGTCGATAGAAGTAATGGCACGGATAGCAATGGTATAGTCGTAAGTACGTCCATCTCCCATAACACCTACTGAACGAACGCCAGTGTTAACAGTGAAATATTGCCAGATATCGCGGTCAAGACCTGCTTTGGCAATTTCTTCACGAAGGATAGCGTCTGATTCGCGAACTGTTTCAAGTTTCTCTTCAGTGATTTCCCCCATAACACGGATAGCAAGTCCTGGACCTGGGAATGGTTGGCGCCATACGATGTGGTCTGGCATGCCAAGTTCAGTACCGAGGGCACGAACTTCATCCTTGTAAAGAGTATTTAAAGGCTCGATGAGTTCAAACTGCATATCTTCAGGAAGTCCACCCACGTTGTGGTGAGACTTGATAGTTTGAGCAGTATCAGTACCAGACTCAATCACGTCCGTATAAAGAGTTCCTTGAGCAAGGAATTTCACATCTGTTAGTTTGCTTGCTTCGTCATCAAAGACATAAACAAACTCGTTACCGATAATCTTACGTTTTTGTTCAGGATCAGATACACCAGCCAATTTATCAAGGAAACGTTTGGCAGCATCTGCTTTGACAATGTTCAAACCAAACTTACCACCAAGCATATCCATAACTTGGTCAGCTTCACCTTTACGGAGAAGACCGTGGTCTACAAAGATACAGATCAATTGATCCCCGATGGCTTTTTGGAGAAGAACCCCAACAACAGAAGAGTCAACACCACCAGAAAGTCCGAGGAGAACACGTTTGTCTCCAACTTTCTCACGGATTTGTTTGATTTGCATCTCGATGAAGTTATCCATTGTCCAGTCGCCTTTGGCACCACAGATGTTCAAGGCAAAGTTACGGAGGATATCATAGCCATGAACTGAGTGACGAACCTCTGGGTGGAATTGGATACCGTAAATTTTCTTATCAGGGTTTTCAATAGATGCATAAGGACAGTCTGCAGAAGTTCCAGTACGAACAAAGTCAGCAGGAATTTCCGTTACAGCATCCCCATGGCTCATCAAGACAAGTTGCTCATCTGGAGTACCCGCAAAAAGAGATGATTCTGTGTGAGTCAATGTTGATTGACCGTATTCACGGTTACCAGCATCGCCTGCAGGAACAACCTTACCACCAAGCTTGTGAGTCAATAGCTGCATACCATAGCAGATTCCCAAAATTGGAATACCAAGTTCAAAAATCTCTGGATCAATATCAAACGATCCTTCTTCGTAAACAGAGTTTGGACCACCTGAAAGTACAATCCCGATAGGATTGATAGCGCGGACTTCGTTAGCCGAAATCTTGTGACTTTTTAGTTCTGAAAAGACACCAATCTCACGGATACGACGTGAGATAAGTTGGTTATACTGGCTACCATAGTCCAGTACGATGATCTTTTCGACATCTTGCAAATCAGTTGAAATGTTGGTCATCTTTTTCCTTTCTTAAAAGAAATATCTTCTTGAATATTCTATCATAAATGCCCCAGAATTACCAACCAAACAAGTGTAGTTTGACTTTTCCCCATAAGATAGGGTACAATGGAAAAAATAAAGAAAAGAAGTGAGCAAGCATGTTACCAGCTTATATGAAAATCCACGACCAAATCAAGAAAGACATTGATGAGGGAAGTTGGAAAATTGGGGAAAGACTTCCAAGTGAGCGAGATTTAGCTGAGGAATTTGAAGTTAGTCGTATGACTCTGCGTCAAGCCATCTCCCTTTTGGTCGAGGAGGGGGTTTTGGAGCGTCGTGTCGGTAGTGGGACCTTTGTTTCTAGTACTCGTGTTCAGGAAAAAATGCGTGGAACAACTAGTTTTACGGAGATTGTAAAAGCTCAGGGTAAAACACCATCGAGTCAACTGATTTCCTATCGTCGGACTATTCCTAATGAACAAGAAGTTGAAAAATTAGGGATAAAGGCCACTGAAAATATTATTCGGATGGAACGTGTTCGTTATGCAGATCAAGTTCCTGTAGTCTACGAGGTAGCTTCTATCCCTGAGAAATTTATCAAAAATTTTAAGAAAGAAGAAGTAACCAAGCACTTCTTTCAAACCTTACAGAAACATGGTTATCGGATTGGTAAATCTCACCAAACTATATATGCTCGTCTAGCCAAGGAAAAAATTGCTCATTATCTGGAAGTAGAAAAGGGGCATGCTATATTAGGACTGACTCAGGTGTCTTACTTTGATGACGGTACAGCTTTTGAGTATGTAAAGAGCCAATACGTCGGAGAACGTTTTGAGTTTTATCTAGAAAATAATTAGTTTTTAAGAAATCTCTTGAAGTTGGAAATCCTATCCACTTTAAGAGTTTTTATTTGGTTAAGATTAGAAAACAGTTTCCTATGAAGAAAAATAGTAATCATACGAGTATTTTTTAAAGATTCGTGTTATAATAGTTAGGTTATATGGTCCCGATAAGGTGGTAGTGAACATCGTTTAACGATTCTCTACCAGTACTTTGTAACTCTATAACGAATATTTTTTAAGGGGGGACATTTTTATGTCAGAACGTAAATTATTCACGTCTGAATCTGTATCTGAGGGGCATCCGGATAAGATTGCAGACCAAATTTCAGATGCTATTTTGGATGCTATTTTAGAGCAAGATCCAGAAGCCCACGTTGCTGCTGAAACAGCTGTTTATACTGGTTCAGTTCATGTTTTTGGTGAAATTTCGACCAATGCCTATGTAGATATTAACCGTGTGGTACGTGATACGATTGCAGAGATTGGCTATACTAATACAGAATATGGATTTTCTGCTGAGACCGTAGGAGTTCACCCATCATTGGTAGAACAATCTCCTGATATCGCCCAAGGTGTTAATGAAGCCTTGGAAGTTCGTGGAAATGCTGATCAAGATCCACTTGATTTGATTGGAGCTGGAGACCAAGGTCTCATGTTTGGTTTTGCGGTTAATGAAACTGAAGAACTTATGCCGCTTCCAATCTCACTCAGTCACAAGTTGGTTCGTCGTTTAGCAGAGCTTCGTAAGTCTGGTGAAATTAGCTATCTTCGTCCAGATGCTAAATCTCAAGTTACTGTTGAGTACGATGAAAATGACCAGCCAGTGCGCGTGGATACAGTCGTTATTTCAACTCAACACGATCCAGAAGTGAGCAATGAACAAATTCATGAAGATGTGATTAACAAGGTTATCAAAGAAGTCATTCCAGCTTCTTATCTTGATGATGAGACTAAATTTTTCATCAATCCAACTGGTCGCTTCGTTATTGGAGGGCCTCAAGGAGACTCAGGTTTGACAGGTCGTAAGATCATCGTGGATACTTATGGTGGATACTCACGTCATGGTGGTGGTGCCTTCTCTGGTAAGGATGCGACTAAGGTTGACCGTTCAGCTTCTTATGCAGCTCGCTACATTGCAAAAAACATCGTTGCTGCAGGTCTCGCTAAGAAAGCAGAAGTTCAATTGGCTTATGCCATTGGTGTAGCTCAACCTGTATCTGTTCGTATCGATACTTTCGGTACAGGAACAGTAGCTGAAAGCAAATTAGAAGCAGCAGCGCGTCAAATCTTTGACCTTCGCCCAGCAGGAATCATCCAAATGCTTGATCTCAAACGTCCAATCTACCGTCAAACAGCGGCTTATGGACACATGGGACGTACAGATATCGATCTTCCATGGGAACGCTTGGATAAGGTTGATGCCTTGAAAGAAGCAGTTAAATAAAGTAAAAAGGAGTTGATTTCAACTCCTTTTTAGTTATGATTTATTGAGCGATATTCTTCAAAAAAGCCCAGTTCCCAATGGACTTAGTCCCGTACTCTAACTCCATAAAATCTAGCAATACATAATCATTCTTTTTATAGAATGGAACATTTTTTTCTGTACTGGTAATGAGTCCTAAGCGCTTGCAAACCTTGGATTTGACATAAGGCTCGACTGCATCTCTAAGAAAAGCACTGCCCACTCCTTGCCCTTTAACAGATGGATTGACTGCAAGGAGCATCAAATACCAGTCAAAGCTATTAGATTTTTTCAAATGTTCTTCGGAACGGTCTACTAAATCAAGATACTTCAAAAAATTTCGAGGGCTAATGTAGCGAAACAGTTTTATGACACCATTTAGCAAGTAAGATAGGATAGAAAAATCATTTTGTTGTAATAAGGCGACAGCCAGAATTTCCCCGTCTCGTTCAGCGACTAAACAGGTCTCTCCTTTGATATAGAGGCGAGTCAGGAGACTTTCCAATAGTTCTAAAAAAGCAGGATAGTTTTCAGGTTTCTTGAGATCATCTATGATTAGAGTTAAAAATGGATAGTCAAAGAAGCTGTCGGCTACAACTTTTCCAATTTTTTGGTATTCGTCTAGCCTTGCCTTTCTGTATATTATTTTTTCCATTTAGAAGCTCCTTTTTATGTTGTAAAATTATAATAGTAGAATGAATTATTTTGATGATCAAGTACCGAGTTTTTACAAAAATATTACCCAATTTAGTCAGTTGAAGGATTGTTAGAAAACTCTTTCTGTAACACTGAATCTGATCCTAGAATATCGGATTAGACAGACAAAGAACACTCTAAAAAGTTAGAATTTTTAGAGTGTAGTCCAAATACTGCCAAGTTTTATTTTGTTGGGATTGAGATTTCAATCAATTTTTCAGAGTAGAGGGTCTTGATATTAGCTTCATCGATATTTTGCTTGTCAATCTTGCGATTCAAGAAAAATTCTTGGATTTTTTCCATTTCTAGTTCGCGGATAGCACGATGTTTATTGGAAATGAGGATTTCATAATGAAGCGGTGCCTGAGTAAAGATAACATCAGTGTTGCCTGCAGAGTAGACTTCTACGAGTGTAGCGTCGGTACTCTCCAGTTGGCTTTTAACAAGGTTTGAGTGAGAATTAGTAGTGTTGATGAGCTTCATAGGCTTTCCTCCTGTGTTTCTATGTCTATTATAGCACTTTTTGGAAAAATTGGAAAAGTTAATTTAAACTTGATGCTGTTTTTTCCAAGCTTCAATTGCCCATTTATGACTGCCACGCTTTAAGTTAGCAATGGCTTCATCGATTGGGAACCAAGCTAGATGATTGAAGTCCTCCAAAGGTTTTTGGATTTCTTGATAAGAAGTAGCTTCGTAGAGATAGGCTGGATTGTAGTAGTAAGTATCACGATGGCTGGAATAGAAATACTCATCTGCTTGTCCATAATAAGTGCCAATCTCAGCTGTAAAACCTAATTCTTCAATTAGTTCTCGTTTGAGAGCTTCAAAATGATCTTCGCCTGCTTCAATCTCGCCACCAGGCAAGAACCATGCACCATTTGGAGCTTGAACGAGGATAATCTTTTCATGTGCTGAGTCAGGGATGACTGCATAAACACCATATCTAGTTTTGTAGGTTACATCCTCTTTTTTTTCTCCAAAGGTTGGATTTGTCATAAATTTCTCCTTTATGTGTGCGCTTTCTTTCTATCATATTAAAGAATGCTCTTACTGTCAAGTAAGAACATTCTTTTAGTATGTGGAATTAGTCATTTGAGTCAACTGTTTCCAATTTATTTTTTGATTTAATCATGATTTTACCATTGCTAGTCATGACAGCCTTGAGGTTTTTCTCGCTTGGATTTTCAAGGTAGTAGTCCGTAATGGCATCTTCGATGTAGTCTTGGATGGTACGACGGAGTGGACGAGCTCCCATTTTTGGATCGTAACCAAGGTCTACAAGTTTTTCCTTAACCTTATCTGTCACATCTAAATGGATGTTATTACTTGAGAGTCGTTTATTGACATCATCCAACATAAGGTCAACGATTTGTAGGAGATTTTCCTTGCTGAGAGCCTTGAATTCGATAATGCCATCAAAACGGTTCATAAATTCGGGGCTAAAGAAGTTGCCTAATTCCCCAAGGACAGAGTTAGTACGGCCTTCTCTAGCTGCACCAAATCCAACACTAGCCTCTGCCTTACCTGTACCTGCATTTGAGGTCATGATAATGATGGCATCTTTGAAGCTAACGGTGCGACCTTGACCATCGGTTAAACGACCATCATCCAAGACTTGGAGGAACATATGCATAACATCTGGATGGGCTTTTTCAACCTCGTCTAGGAGGATCAGTGAGTAGGGGTTACGACGAACTTTTTCAGTCAATTGTCCAGCTTCATCATAGCCTACGTATCCTGGAGGGGCACCAACAAGTTTAGCCACGCTGTGTTTTTCCATGTATTCACTCATATCAAAGCGAATCATGCTATCAGCAGAACCAAAGAGTTCGATGGCCAGTTGTTTAGAAAGTTCTGTCTTACCGACACCTGTAGGACCAACAAAGAGGAAACTACCAATTGGACGGTTTGGAGTACCTAAACCAACACGGTTACGACGGATAGCCTTAGCAATCTTATCTACAGCATCGTCTTGGCCAATAACATGAGCCTTGAGGTCATCTGCTAGATTGATAAGTTGAGACTGTTCTTTTTCTTTCAGATCACCAACTGGAATATTGGTCTTTTGCTCGATGATGTGTTCGATTGTCTTTTCACTGATGATTGGGGTATCCTGATCCGTTACCTTGGTCTTTTGCATTTCCTTATATTTGGCAATCTGGTCACGGAAGTAGGCTGCTTTTTCAAAATCTTCATCGCGGGTTGCTTGTGCCTTGAGATTTTCTGCTTCGATTAAGCGTTGGTCGATGACCTTAGGATCTACAAAATTCAAGGTTAAGTTCATTTTTGAACCAGCTTCATCTAGAAGGTCAATAGCCTTGTCTGGCAAGAAACGGTCTTGAATGTAGCGATTAGAAAGAGTAGCGGCCGCTTCGATAGCCCCATCAGTATAATGAACGTGGTGATAATCTTCGTATTTCTTTTGAATACCCTTAAGAATAATAATGGTTTCTTCAACAGTTGGTTCATCTACCTTAACAGGCTGCATACGGCGCTCAAGGGCAGCGTCTTTTTCAATGATACGGTATTCATTGAGAGTAGTAGCACCTACTAACTGGAGTTCGCCACGAGCAAGAGCTGGTTTTAGGATATTTCCTGCATCCATATTCCCTTCTCCTGCTGAACCAGCACCGACAATTTCATGAATTTCGTCGATAAAGAGGATAACATCCTCGCGATCACGAATTTCTTCCATGAGTTTTTGCATGCGCTCTTCAAACTGACCTCGGATACCTGTACCTTGAACAAGGCTAACGACATCTAAGCGGATGACTTCTTTGCCTTGAAGCTTATGGGGAACATCACCGTCAACAATTTTCTGAGCTAAACCTTCGACAACAGCTGTCTTACCAACACCGGGCTCACCGATGAGGACAGGGTTGTTTTTTGTTCTGCGGTTGAGGATTTCAATGACACGGATAATCTCTTCGTCACGGCCAATTACAGGGTCAATATTTCCACGACGAGCAATCTCAGTGACATTGATACCATATTCATCCAAGAGTCCTTTTTCCTGGATTGGTGGTGGTGTTTGAGCAGGACCACGATTTTGGGCACCATAGCCACCATTTCCACCGTATCCACCCCCTGACTGAGTTGGGGGGATATTGTTGTTATTAGAAGAAGGTCTAAAGTTGTTGAGATCGTTAAAGAAGTCTCCAAAGGGATCAAAATCACGGTTGTTTAAATCTGTAATGCCCTTGAATAAGCTATTGTTAGGATCTGTTTTGATAATTTTGTAGCAATTTTGACAAAGATCGATTTGCTTTTGTTGTCCATTGAGATTGGTATAAAGATGAATTGTTGAGTCATTGATTTTACAGTTTTGACAGAGCATACCGCCACCTCATTTCTTTCTTAGTCTTGACTAAATCTAAAAGGTCAAAAATAGTCAAACAAGTATATAATTTAATTATATCATGATTATTGGGCAATTCAAGTAAAAAGATTGGATACTAGCACTATAAATAGTAGAGTGCTAATCTGGAGAAGATTTTAATAGCAAGAAAAAAATCCTATTTGTCATACAAAAAGGATTCTAGTTGGTGAAAGGCGGTGGGACAAAAGTCCTAGCCTCTCAATTGTCTTTGGATTGTCGAGCAAGACGCAGT
>CAUSCX010000022.1:0-22858 GCA_963530385.1 uncultured Streptococcus sp.
TCATCAGAATTCTACGATAAAGAACGTAAAGTATACGACTACACTAAATTCGAAGGTGAAGGCGCTGCTGTTCGTACTGCTGAAGAACAAATCGCTTACCTTGAAGGATTAGTTGACAAATACCCAATCATCACTATCGAAGATGGTATGGATGAAAACGACTGGGAAGGTTGGAAAGCTCTTACTGAACGTCTTGGAGGCAAAGTTCAATTGGTTGGTGACGACTTCTTCGTAACAAACACTGACTACCTTTCACGTGGTATCAAAGAAGGATGTGCTAACTCAATCCTTATCAAAGTTAACCAAATCGGTACTCTTACTGAAACATTCGATGCTATCGAAATGGCTAAAGAAGCTGGTTACACTGCCGTTGTATCACACCGTTCAGGTGAAACTGAAGATTCAACAATCGCTGACATCGCAGTTGCAACAAACGCAGGACAAATCAAGACTGGTTCACTTTCACGTACAGACCGTATCGCTAAATACAACCAATTGCTTCGTATCGAAGATCAACTTGGTGAAGTTGCTGAATACCGTGGATTGGAATCATTCTACAACTTGAAAAAATAAAATAGTTCACTGAACTATTTTATCCCGAACCTTGAAACTCAAAGGTTCGGCTCTTGATTTAACAAGATTTAAGCCCCTCGGATTTTATCCGAAGGGCTTTTTTTATGTTCAGGGTGAAAAAATATTAAGAAATTATTTCACACATAAATTCCCTGTATTTTCACTATTCTAGGTGGAAATTCAAGATTTTTAAGCATATTTTTGGTATAATAATACCCAGGAAAAACTAGAGAAAAGAAGGAGGTAGAGATGGAAAAGTATTTATCGGTTACAACTTTGACTAAGTATTTAAAAATGAAATTCGATAAAGACCCCTACTTGGAACGGGTTTATTTAACTGGCCAAGTCTCTAACTTCCGTAAGCGTCCAACCCATCAGTATTTTTCTCTTAAAGATGACCGAGCGGTTATTCAGGCGACAATGTGGTCGAGTGTCTACCAACGTTTGGGATTTGACTTGGAAGAAGGTATGAAGATCAATGTAGTTGGTCGTGTTCAAGTCTATGAGCCAAGTGGAAGCTATTCGATTATTATTGAAAAAGCTGAACCAGATGGTGTCGGTGCCTTAGCTATCCAATTTGAACAACTTAAGAAGAAACTTGCAGAAGAAGGTTTGTTTCAAGAGCGATTTAAACAATCTTTACCACAATTTTCAAAAAAAATAGGTGTGGTAACCAGCCGTAGTGGAGCTGTTATCCAGGATATCATTACAACTGTAAGCAGACGCTTCCCTGGTGTGGAAATTGTCTTATATCCTACTAAAGTTCAAGGTGAGGGTGCTGCAGAGGAGATTGCTCGTAACATCTTGAGAGCCAATGAACGTGAGGATTTAGATGTTCTGATTATTGGCCGTGGGGGAGGTTCCATTGAAGATCTTTGGGCCTTTAACGAAGAAATTGTAGTTCGAGCAATTTTTGAATCTCGTTTACCGATTATTTCGAGTGTAGGTCATGAAACAGATGTCACCTTGGCTGATTTTGTAGCTGATAAGAGAGCGGCAACGCCGACAGCTGCTGCTGAACTCGCTACACCAGTAACTAAGTTAGATCTTTTGACCTATCTTCAGAATCAAGAAAAACGCATGACTACAGCGGTTAAGCATACCTTGTCAAAGAAACAAGAAGCTTTGAGAATCCTCAGTCAATCGGTCATCTTCAGACAACCAGAGCGTTTATATGACGGTTATCTACAACGCTTGGATCAGTTACAGCTACGACTGAAACAAGGACTGAATGCTGAATTGGTTCGAAATCAACAAAAGGTGCAAGAACTAGTCCACCGTTTGGAACAATTATCACCAACCATCAAGATTCAGCGTTATCAGGATCGTATCCAGCAATTAAAGAAACTGCTGCGTAGCCAGATGGCTGTGACCTATGATGCAAAAGTAGCAGAAGTAAAACGCCTATCAGAAGCTCTCCTTATGCTAGATACTAGTCGAATTGTAGCCAGAGGTTATGCAATTGTTAAAAAAGGAGAAGTCGTAGTGGCTTCTGCGAAGGATTTGAAAGAAAATGACCAAGTATCACTGTTGATGCGGGACGGTCAAGTAGAATTAGAGGTAAGAGATGTCAAAACAAAAGAAATTTGAGGAAAATCTAGCAGAACTTGAAACGATTGTTCAAAGCTTAGAAAATGGTGAAATTGCTTTGGAAGATGCTATTTCTGCATTTCAAAAAGGAATGTTCTTATCCAAAGAATTGCAGGCAACACTTGATAAGGCTGAAAAGACCTTGGTCAAGGTGATGCAAGAAGATGGAACAGAAAGTGAACTAGTATGAACAAGCAGGAAAAACTAGCTTTGGTCGAGTCAGCTCTTGAAGACTTTTATGGGGACCAACAATTTGCGTCCAGTTTAAGAGAATCTATTCTCTATTCCGTCCATGCTGGTGGTAAACGGATTCGTCCATATTTACTTTTAGAAGTTTTGGACTCCTTACAAGTGCCTATCACTCAGGAACATGCTCAAATTGCAGCGGCACTAGAAATGATTCATACAGGAAGTTTGATCCATGATGATCTTCCTGCTATGGATAATGATGATTTTCGTCGGGGGCGTTTGACCAACCATAAGGTGTATGGTGAAGCTCTAGCTATTTTAGCAGGGGATGCGCTTTTTTTGGATCCCTATGCTTTAATTGCTCAAGCTGATTTGCCGAGTCAAACAAAGGTTGATTTAATTGCTAATTTATCACTTGCTTCTGGAAGTATGGGAATGGTGGCTGGACAAGTTTTGGATATGGAAGGCGAGGGGCAACAGTTAAGCCTAGAAGAACTTCAGACTATCCATGCTAATAAGACAGGTAAACTTTTAGCTTTTCCTTTCCAAGCGGCTGGTATCATTGCTGAATTGGATGAAAATCTTCAGAAGCAGCTTGAAACAGTTGGTGAGTTGATTGGCCTGGCTTTCCAAGTAAGAGATGATGTGCTTGATGTTACAGCAAGTTTTGAGGAAATCGGCAAGACACCCCAGAAAGATTTGCAAGCCGAAAAGTCAACCTATCCTGCTTTGTTGGGATTAGAACAGGCGATAGCGTTTTGCAATCAAACCTTGGATCAAGCTAATGCGAAACTTGAAGAGATTAGCCGAGTTGTGAGCTTTGATAAGGAACCAATTGTGAAAATAGTAGAAAGTTTGAGAATCAATGGCTAAGGAAAGAGTAGATGTATTAGCTTACAAACAAGGTTTATTTGAAACGAGAGAACAAGCCAAACGAGGTGTTATGGCTGGTTTGGTAGTCGCTGTTATAAATGGCGAACGATTTGATAAACCAGGAGAAAAAATTCCTGACGATACAGAGTTGAAACTCAAGGGCGAGAAACTTAAGTATGTCAGTCGTGGTGGCTTGAAACTTGAGAAGGCGCTAGATATTTTTGATCTATCAGTTGAGGGACAAACGACCATTGATATCGGAGCTTCAACTGGAGGTTTTACGGATGTCATGTTGCAAAATGGTGCTAAACAAGTTTTTGCAGTTGATGTCGGGACCAATCAACTTGCCTGGAAATTAAGACAAGACTCACGTGTTATCAGTATGGAACAGTTTAACTTCCGTTATGCTGAAAAGACTGACTTTGAACAAGAACCGAGTTTTGCAAGTATCGATGTCAGTTTTATTTCCCTAGGCCTCATTTTACCAGCCTTGCACCGAGTTTTAGCTGATCAAGGGCAGGTTGTTGCTCTAGTTAAGCCTCAGTTTGAGGCTGGACGTGAGCAGATTGGTAAGAATGGGATTATCAGAGATGCCAAGGTGCATCAACACGTACTGGAAACAGTTACCGAAATGGCAGTTAGAGAAGGATTTTCAGTCTTAGGATTGGACTATTCTCCTATTCAAGGTGGTCATGGGAATATCGAGTTTTTAGCCTATTTACGAAAAGAAGATTACGCAATCAATCAGGTTAGTTCTGAAATAGAAAAAATAGTGGAGAAAGCACATAGAGAATTTAAAGATGAATAAAAAAGAGAGACTTGAGAAGATTAGAAGATTTGTTACAGATTATCAAATCGGAACGCAGGAAGAAATCGTTGAACACTTGAGAGAAGCGGGTATCTCTGCTACTCAAGCAACAGTCTCCCGAGATATTAAAGAATTAGGTATTGTAAAAATTCCGTTGAAAGACAATACTTACATTTATGAATTACCAAAATCAATCGTTAGAAGCTTGCAATTGGCAGAAAATAATATTGTTCATGCTGAACGAATGGGATATATGATCAATTTGCAAGTCATTCCAGGAAATACTATTTTCGTCAAGAGTCAGTTGATGACTGTTTTTTCTGACCAAATTTTTAGCTGTATTGCTGATGATGATTCCATCTTGATGGTATTGAGAAGTGAAGAAACAGCCAAGGATATTTTTGAGCAAGTTAAAAATTGGTAGGATTATATGTTACTTGAAATTTCGATTAAAAATTTTGCTATCATTGAATCAATTTCTCTGAATTTTGAAAAAGGGATGACCGTTTTAACTGGTGAAACAGGTGCAGGTAAGTCAATCATCATCGACGCTATGAATATGATGTTAGGAGCTAGAGCTACAACAGAAGTTATTCGTCATGGGGCTCCAAAAGCAGAAATTGAAGGTCTTTTTTCAATTGAAAGTAATCGCGCGCTAGAAGAAATTTTTGATGAACAAGGATTAGAATTGAGTGATGAAATCATTATTCGTCGCGAAATTTTACAAAACGGCCGTAGCATCAGTCGTGTCAATGGACAGATGGTTAATCTTTCAGTATTAAGGACAATTGGTCAACAGCTAGTTGATATTCATGGTCAACATGACCAAGAAGAATTAATGCGTCCTCATCGACACATCCAGATGTTGGATGAGTTTGGAGATACTTCTTTCTTTGAATTAAAAGAAGCCTATCAGATGAGCTTTGACAACTATCGTCATATGCGCAAGCAAGTGCTTGACATCAAAAAAAATCAGCAAGAACATAAGGCGCGAATTGAGATGTTGGAATTTCAGATGGCTGAGATTGAAGCAGCTAATTTGAAAGCTGGCGAAGATGTTACACTCAATCAAGAAAGAGACAGACTACTGAACCATAAACATATCGCTGATACTTTGACTAATGCATACAGTATGTTGGATAATGAAGAATTTTCTAGTCTGGCAAATGTTCGTTCGGCTATGAATGATATGGAAAGTCTTGAAGAGTTTGATCCAGAGTATCGTGAGATTTCAAGCTCCCTTTCTGAATCCTATTATGTTTTAGAAGATATCACCAAGCGATTGGAATCCATTATTGATGATTTAGATTTTGATGGTAGTCGTCTGATGCAGGTTGAAAGCCGACTAGATTTGATTCACACCATTACCCGTAAGTATGGTGGCAGTGTAGATGATGTCCTAGAATACTTTGCCAAGATTACAGACGAATACAATCTTCTAACAGGAAATAATCTATCTTCTGAAGATATGGAAATCGAACTCAAGAAACTTGAAAAAAATCTTGTGGACCTGGCAGGTCAAGTTGCTCAAGCTCGCCATAAAATAGCGCAGGACTTAGAAACTGAAATCAAGCAAGAATTGCAAGACCTTTACATGGAGAAAGCACAATTTCAAGTTCGTTTTAGTCAAGGAAAATTCAGTCGTGAAGGTAATGAGAGTGTTGAATTTTACATTTCAACCAACCCTGGAGAAGATTTTAAACCATTAGTAAAAGTAGCTTCTGGAGGAGAGTTGTCTCGTTTGATGTTGGCTATCAAGTCTGCTTTTTCTCGTAAGGAAGGCAAGACCAGTATCGTCTTTGATGAGGTGGATACGGGAGTTTCAGGTCGTGTAGCTCAAGCCATTGCACAAAAGATTCACAAAATTGGTCAGAACGGACAAGTATTGGCGATTTCTCACCTTCCGCAAGTTATTGCGATTGCAGATTATCAGTTCTTCATCGAAAAGATTAGCAATGAATATTCAACCGTTTCAACAGTTCGCTTGTTGACAGTTGAAGAAAGGATTGAAGAAGTCGCTAAGATGTTGGCTGGAGAGAATGTAACAGAAGCAGCATTGACTCAAGCAAGAGAATTATTACAAAGTAAGGAGAAATAAATGACAGACTATTATGTAATTGGTGATGTCCACGGAAAAGCTGGAATGTTAGAAGATTTACTTAAAACATGGGATGGCAAGACTCAATTACTTTTTCTTGGAGATTTGATTGATAGAGGAGAAGATAGTCGCCGTGTTCTTGAAATGGTCAAGGATTTGGTAGATAACCAAGGAGCCATCTGCTTATCAGGGAACCACGAGTATATGTTTTTAACTTGGTTGGATAATCCTGAAGAAAGTTATGACCACTATCGTCGAAATGGTGGGGATACAACTATTAATTCTATTTTGGGACGCCCACTGGATGCACCAGTAGATGGAGTAGCAGATGCAAAGCGTGTTGAGACAGAAGCAGCAGACTTAGTGGAGTTTATCCGTCAGATGCCTTTTGTCATTGAAACGGAAAAGTATATCTTTGTTCATGCCGGTATTGATTTGACTTTGGAGGATTGGCACGATACTACTGACTATAAGAAGGTATGGCTCAGAAAACCATTCCACGAAGCAGCCAATCATACTGGAAAAACCATTGTCTTTGGACATACACCAGTCTATGGTTTGTTGGATCAAAAACCTGGTACATCTGAACTTTGGATGACAGAAGACGGTAAGATTGGAATGGATGGAGGAGCTGTTTACGGTGGTGTCCTTCACGGTATTGTCTTTACCGACCAAGGTATGACAGAACATTACTTCATTGAAAATGACGGCTTTGTTGCTGAAGATTAGTACTCCTAACAGGGTATGGTCTTGTCAAAATGTTAAAAACAATTTATAATTAATAGATACCCTGAAAGGAAGAGAATCATGAACTTAGAAGAATTGAAAAAACGACAGGAGAAGATTCGTAACTTCTCTATTATCGCCCATATTGACCATGGAAAGTCAACACTAGCAGACCGTATTTTGGAAAAGACAGAGACAGTTTCCAGTCGTGAAATGCAGGCCCAACTTCTTGATAGTATGGATTTAGAGCGTGAGCGTGGAATTACGATCAAGCTTAATGCTATCGAGCTTAATTATACGGCTAAAGATGGTGAGACTTATATCTTCCACTTGATTGACACACCTGGACACGTGGACTTTACCTATGAGGTTTCACGTTCCCTAGCTGCCTGTGAAGGTGCTATTTTGGTCGTTGATGCTGCCCAAGGGATTGAGGCTCAAACTCTAGCAAACGTTTACCTTGCCTTAGATAATGATTTGGAAATCCTTCCAGTTATCAATAAGATTGACCTACCAGCAGCAGATCCAGAGCGCGTGCGAACAGAAATCGAAGATGTCATTGGTCTAGATGCTAGCGAAGCAGTATTGGCTTCAGCTAAGGCGGGTATCGGTATCGAAGAAATTCTCGAGCAAATCGTAGAAAAAGTTCCATCACCAACTGGTGACGTGTCAGCACCATTGCAAGCTTTGATTTTTGACTCAGTTTATGATGCCTATCGTGGTGTTATCCTCCAAGTTCGTGTCATGGATGGAGTAGTCAAACCTGGTGATAAGATTCAGCTCATGAGCAATGGTAAGACCTTCGATGTTACTGAAGTCGGAATCTTCACACCTAAAGCTGTAGGACGAGACTTCCTTGCGACAGGTGACGTTGGTTATATCGCGGCTTCTATCAAGACTGTTCAGGACACACGTGTCGGTGATACAGTAACCTTGGCGACAAATCCAGCGACCGAACCACTTTCAGGATACAAGCAGATGAATCCAATGGTTTTCGCAGGTCTCTATCCAATCGAGTCAAATAAATACAATGACCTTCGTGAAGCTCTTGAAAAATTGCAACTCAACGATGCTAGTCTTCAGTTTGAACCTGAAACTTCTCAAGCTCTTGGATTTGGTTTCCGTTGTGGTTTCCTTGGACTTCTTCATATGGATGTTATTCAGGAACGTTTGGAACGTGAGTTTAACATCGACCTTATTATGACTGCACCATCAGTTATCTACAAGGTTAATCAGACTGATGGTGAGTCTATGGATGTGTCTAACCCATCCGAGTTCCCAGATCCTACAAAGATTGCAACTATCGAAGAACCTTATGTTAAGGCACAAATCATGGTACCGCAAGAATTCGTCGGAGCAGTAATGGAATTAGCTCAGCGCAAACGTGGTGACTTTGTGACCATGGATTATATTGATGACAATCGTGTTAATATTATCTATCAAATCCCACTAGCTGAAATTGTCTTTGACTTCTTCGATAAACTAAAATCTTCGACACGCGGTTATGCAAGCTTTGATTACGAATTGTCAGAGTATCGTCCATCTAAGCTGGTGAAAATGGATATCCTTCTTAATGGTGATAAGGTGGATGCTCTTAGCTTTATCGTTCACAAGGACTTTGCCTACGAACGTGGGAAACTCATCGTTGATAAGCTCAAGAAAATCATTCCTCGTCAACAATTTGAAGTTCCGATCCAAGCAGCTATTGGGCACAAGATTGTCGCGCGTACAGATATTAAAGCTCTTCGTAAAAATGTGCTTGCTAAATGTTACGGTGGTGACGTTTCTCGTAAACGTAAACTCCTTGAAAAACAAAAAGCTGGTAAGAAACGCATGAAAGCCATCGGTTCAGTAGAAGTCCCACAAGAAGCCTTTCTCAGCGTATTGAGCATGGATGAAGAATAGTCGCTATGTGAGAATAGCATAGATTGTAATAAATCGATCAGTTGATTTAGATTGAAGAAAAGTCCATTTTGGACAATTTTCTTCAATCTTTTTCTTTCTTTTGAATCACTCAATTGATTTTGTAAAGTGTCAAAATACAGTAATTTTTTGACACTTTTCTCTTCATACTTTAAAATAGAAGTGAAAGGAGAGTTATCATGAAAAAAATAATAACTTTATCTACACTTTTACTTTGTAGTCTTAGTCTAATTGCTTGTAGCAATTCAGAGAAGACAAATGAAGTAAAGACAGAAGCCTCTTCTAGTGTTCAAGAAGTTTCAAGTCAAGAGCCTAGTTCATCGCAAAAGCAGACGGAAGAAACTCAAATAGTTGGATCTGATGATTATGGATATGTGAAAATTCCTAAATCATGGGTTCATTTCAAAGAAATTGAAGGTGGAGATGACATTCAGTATTGTGATGGGACGGATGTCAATATTGTAACTCTCAATACCTTTAAACCAGAGCAGTTTGGTATTAGTGAAAGTGAGTACGCTGCGCTTGAAACTGTTCAAATCTCAACTAGTATTTATGAATCTAAACAGAAAAGTCAAGACTTTTCCAACGTATGGGGGTCAAAATCAACTATCGGTGGCTATGAGGCCTATGTAGTAAACTGTATTGCTAAAAATGGTAAATACTTAATTATCTGGGTATTTAAATCTGATGATGGTAAGTTTAGATATGTTTCTCTGGAAGGTGTTCCAGAGGTATTAAAAAATCTTCTTCCAATGGTGGAAGAAAGTTGGACCAATAAAAAGAGTTAACATCGTGAAAACAGGAGTACTTCCTGTTTTTTTGTTTTACTTATTAAGAAATTTATAAAAAATATGTTTGAAATCATTAAATGTTTAATTCGTAAACAAAAAAAATAAATATCAAACAAAATACAATAAAAAAACATTGACAACGGTTTCATATAGTGTTATACTTGTACCATAAAAGTTAAATATGAAGGGAGAAGGTCATGGGATTAGATCATTTCTTTGACAAAGACCTAGTCTTTTGCTTAGAAGCAGATAATCAAGAGCAACTTTTCGATCAAGTTGCAACCCTACTGGAAGAAAAGAAAGTTGTTACAGAGACCTATCGATCGGCCTTGATTGAACGTGAAAAATCGTTCCCAACTGGTTTGGATATGGAGTTTTTAGGGAAGGATTTGCCTAACGTAGCTATCCCTCATACTGATACAATTCATAATCTAACTGAAAATGTTGTCGTGGTTCGTCTGGAAAAACCAGTCACGTTCCACAATATGATTGCACCTGATAAGGAAGTAGAAGTATCATTACTCTTCTTTATCATCAACAATTCAAGTTCAAGTCAAACAAATATACTTGCACAGTTGATGGACTTCTTTACAGGCAATGGTCATCTTGAAGCGCTGTCTAAGATTACGGAACCTGAAGCTTTGTTCCAATACATCTCAGAAGCGACTGCTTAATTTGTTAATAATTTTTATATAAAAACGGAGGAAATCCAAATGATTAAAATTCTTGCTGCTTGTGGTGCAGGTGTTAACTCAAGCCACCAAATTAAAAGTGCTCTTGAAGAAGAACTTTCTAACCGTGGGTACGATGTTCAATGTGATGCTGTTATGGTAAAAGATGTCAATGAAGACTTGATTAAAGGTTATGATATCTTCACACCAATCGCTGCTACTGATTTAGGTTTTGAACCAGGTATTCCAGTCGTTGAAGCAGGACCAATCTTGTTCCGTATTCCAGCTATGAGCGCTCCAGTTTATGACAATATTGAAGCAGCTATCAAAGAACATGGTCTAAGTTAATTATTAATTTGTAAATATTCCATAAAAATAAAGGGAGGAAAATTATGGATATCATTATCGAACTAGCCAATAAGCTGTTCAAACCTATCTTGGAAATGGGTGGACCGATCATCATGCTGATCATTTTGACTTTATTGGCTCTACTTTTTGGAGTGAAATTCTCCAAAGCGCTTGAAGGTGGTATCAAACTTGCCATCGCTCTTACTGGTATCGGTGCTATCATCGGTATGTTAAATGGTGCTTTCTCAGCGTCTCTTGCAAAATTCGTTGAAAACACTGGTATTCAATTGAATATTACCGACGTTGGTTGGGCACCACTTGCTACAATCACTTGGGGTTCAGCTTGGACACTTTACTTCTTGCTTGTGATGTTGATCGTCAACATTGTAATGCTTGCAATGAAGAAAACTGATACACTTGACGTCGATATCTTTGATATCTGGCACTTGTCTATCACAGGTCTTTTGATCAAATGGTACGCTGACAACAATGGAGTTAGCCAAGGAGTTTCACTCTTCATCGCGACTGCAGCAGTTGTTCTTGTTGGGGTTCTTAAAATCATCAACTCTGACTTAATGAAACCAACATTTGATGACCTTCTTAACGCACCAAGTTCATCACCAATGACTTCAACTCACATGAACTACATGATGAACCCAGTTATCATGGTTTTGGATAAGATTTTTGAAAAATTCTTCCCAGGTCTTGATAAATATGACTTTGACGCTGCTAAATTGAACAAGAAAATCGGTTTCTGGGGATCTAAATTCTTCATCGGTTTCATCCTTGGTATCGTTATCGGTTTGATGGGTACTCCACATCCAGTTGCTGGTGTTGAAGGCGCTGATAAATGGGAACTTGTTATTAAAGGTTGGTTGTCACTTGGTTTGACTGCTGGTGTCAGCTTGGAACTCTTCTCACTTATCGGTTCATGGTTCATCGCAGCCGTAGAACCACTCTCACAAGGTATTACAAACGTTGCTACTAAACGTCTTCAAGGACGTAAATTTAACATCGGTCTTGACTGGCCATTCATCGCTGGTCGTGCTGAAATCTGGGCTTGTGCAAATGTACTTGCTCCAATCATGTTGATTGAAGCTGTGCTTCTTTCTAAAGTCGGAAACGGTATCTTGCCACTTGCTGGTATCATAGCAATGGGTGTAACTCCAGCTCTCTTGGTAGTTACTCGTGGTAAATTGCTCCGTATGATTATCTTCGGAACACTCTTGTTGCCACTCTTCCTTCTTTCAGGTACACTTATCGCACCATTTGCAACAGAACTTGCTAAAGGTGTAGGTGCCTTCCCAGAAGGTGTGAGCCAAACTCAATTGATTACTCACTCAACACTTGAAGGACCAATTGAAAAACTTCTTGGTTGGACAATTGGTAACACTACAACAGGTGATATCAAAGCAATTCTTGGCGCTGTAGTCTTCCTTATCTTCTATGTTGGTATCTTTGCATGGTACAGAAAACAAATGATCAAACGTAATGAAGAATACGCAGCTAATACAAAATAATTCGCTCCTAAAAATGTAAATTGTAAAAACTAGGTTGTCAGTTTCCAAATATGGAGTCGACAACCTAGTTTTTTAGAAATAAAGATAAACGGAGGTAACCTTTGTGATTGAATTACAATCAGATCAGTTATGTGTACAATTTAAGACTTTTGGTGGTGCTCTCTCTTCAATAAAAGATAAAGATGGAATTGAGTATTTATGGCAAGGAGATCCAACTTACTGGAGTGGACAAGCGCCTGTTCTTTTTCCAATCTGTGGCTCTGTTAGAAATGATACTGTCTTGTATGACCATGAAGATGGTAGTCAGGCAAAAGGTAAAATTCCTCGCCATGGATTGGTTCGAAAAAAAGAATTTGAATTAGTAGAACAAACAGAGAATTCTGTCACCTTTGCTATCGAAGATGATCAAGAAATGTATGAAAATTATCCCTATCATTTTCGCTTAGAAATAACTTATACAGTTACAGGAAAGTCTATTCGTACACAGTATCAAGTTACTAACAAGGAAAAAGATAAGAAAATGCCTTACTTTATTGGAGGGCATCCAGGCTTTAACTGTCCTTTATTTGATGATGAAGTCTATGAAGATTACTATCTAGAATTTGAAAAAGCTGAAACATGTACAGTTCCGAAACCATTCCCAGAAACAGGGATGTTAGATTTTCAAGATCGAAGTGATTGGTTAAAAAATCAAAAGGAATTAGATCTAAATTATGATTTGTTTAGCTATGATGCTGTGACATTAGATGACTTAGCGTCTCACTCAGTTTCCTTACTATCACGCAAGCATGATAAGGGATTGAAACTAGATTTTAAAGAGTTTCCTAACCTTATCGTTTGGTCAACACTTAATAAAAGTCCCTTCCTTGCTTTGGAACCTTGGTCAGGTTTATCAACATCACTCGAAGAAGGTGATCATCTAGAAGATAAGAAAAATGTTCGAATCTTAAATCCAGGTCAAATTGATCAAATTGGTTTTGATATCGAAATTTTATAAAAAAATAAACAAAAACAAACATAAAGTGTTGACTTTTTTAAACAATCGTAGTATATTATGTTTAGAAAGAACAATTTGTGTTTGTTTTAGCGAGTTATTCTTTTGATTTCTCTAAGGAGATCTAAGAGTGAATTCATAGTTCATTCTTACCCAAAATAGTCAACAAAACTACTAGTAACTATTTGGTGAAGATTATTTTCTTATTATGAATCAAAAATTGTTACTGGTCTATTATAAAAAAAGGAGTATACAATATGTCTATTGTTATCGGTGCAGATGCTGCAGGTTTGAGATTGAAAGAAGTTGTGAAAGACTTCTTGGAAAAAGAAAACTTCCACGTTGTGGATGTTACAGCTGAAGGTCAAGACTTTGTTGATGTGACTCTTGCTGTTGCTGCAGAAGTAAACAAAGAAGAACAAAATCTTGGTATTGTTATTGATGCTTATGGAGCTGGTCCATTTATGGTTGCAACTAAGCTCAAAGGAATGGTTGCTGCGGAAGTTTCTGATGAACGTTCAGCTTATATGACTCGTGGACACAATAACTCACGCATGATTACTATGGGTGCACAACTTGTTGGTGATGAATTGGCTAAAAATATTGCTAAAGGATTTGTTAACGGTAAATACGATGGTGGTCGTCACCAAATCCGTGTCGATATGTTGAATAAAATGTGCTAATTAGGGTAATAAAAAGGAAGGTAACAGAAAAATGAGAATTGCAATCGGATGTGACCATATTGTAACAGATGAAAAAATGGCGGTTTCAGAATTTTTGAAATCAAAAGGTTATGAAGTTATCGACTTCGGTACTTACGACCATACACGTACTCACTACCCAATCTTTGGTAAAAAAGTAGGGGAAGCAGTAACAAGCGGTCAAGCTGATCTTGGTGTTTGTATCTGTGGTACTGGTGTCGGTATCAATAACGCTGTTAATAAAGTACCAGGTGTTCGTTCAGCCCTAGTTCGTGATATGACTACAGCTCTTTATGCAAAAGAACAATTGAATGCTAACGTAATCGGTTTCGGTGGTAAAATTACTGGTGAATTGTTGATGTGTGATATTATCGAAGCGTTTATCCACGCTGAATACAAACCAACTGAAGAAAACAAGAAATTGATTGCTAAAATCGAGCATGTTGAAACTCATAATGCTCATCAAACAGATGCAAACTTCTTTACAGAATTCCTTGAAAAATGGGATCGCGGTGAATATCACGACTAAGAGGTGACCTATGATTTTAACAGTCACAATGAACCCATCCATTGATATTTCATATCCTTTGGATGAGTTAAAAATTGATACAGTCAATCGTGTAGTGGATGTTACGAAAACCGCAGGCGGTAAAGGCCTCAATGTAACGCGTGTTTTATCAGAGTTCGGTGATCCTGTTGCTGCAACTGGTCTAGTTGGTGGGAAATTAGGAGAATATCTGCTAGAAAATATTGGTGGAGATGTAAAAAAACATTTCTATACAATTGCTGGTGAAACAAGAAACTGTATCGCTATTCTCCACGGAGATAATCAAACAGAAATTCTTGAAAAAGGTCCAAAAATTCAAGAAAAAGAAGGTCAAGGTTTCCTTGAACACTTTAAAGAATTGTTGAATCTTGTTGATGTTGTTGCAATTTCAGGGAGTCTACCAGCTGGGCTTCCAGTAGATTATTATGCTGACCTCGTTCAATTGGCTAATCAAGCGGGTAAACCGGTAGTCCTTGATTGCTCAGGTGCTGCGCTTCAAGCAGTCTTAGAATCAGATCACAAGCCAACAGTCATTAAACCAAATAATGAAGAGTTATCTCAACTGCTTGGAAGAGATGTTTCTGAAAATTTGGAAGAATTAAAAGCAGTTCTTCAAGAACCTTTATTTGAAGGAATTGAATGGATTATCGTATCGCTTGGTGCGAATGGAGCGTTTGCAAAACATGGAGATACTTTCTATAAAGTAGATATTCCAAAGATTCAAGTAGTAAATCCAGTTGGATCTGGAGATTCTACTGTAGCAGGTATTTCTTCAGGTTTGTTCCATAAAGAATCTGACCATGACTTGCTTAAAAAAGCCAATGTTCTTGGTATGTTAAATGCTCAAGAAAAAATGACTGGTCATGTAAATATGTCCAATTATCAAACACTATTTAATCAATTAACAGTAAAAGAGGTATAAAATGGTTTTATCAACACAAAAACGTGCGTATTTAGAAAAACTTTCTGACAAAAACGGTATTATTTCAGCTCTTGCTTTTGACCAACGTGGAGCTTTGAAACGTTTGATGGCTCAATACCAAGATGAAGCACCAACAGTTACACAAATGGAAGAATTGAAAGTTCTTGTAGCAGATGAATTGACAAAATATGCTTCATCTATGCTTCTTGACCCTGAATACGGACTTCCTGCAACTAAAGCTTTGGATAAAGAAGCTGGTCTTCTCCTTGCTTATGAAAAAACAGGATATGATACTTCAAGCACAAAACGTTTGCCTGACTGCTTGGATGTTTGGTCTGCAAAACGTATCAAAGAACAAGGTGCTGATGCAGTTAAATTCTTGCTTTACTACGATGTAGATAGTTCAGATGAATTGAACCAACAAAAACAAGCTTACATCGAACGTGTTGGTTCTGAATGTGTTGCCGAAGATATTCCTTTCTTCTTGGAAATCTTGGCTTACGATGAAAAGATTGCTGATGCAGGTTCTGTAGAATATGCGAAAGTAAAACCTCGTAAAGTTATCGAAGCTATGAAAGTATTCTCTGATCCACGTTTCAACATCGATGTATTGAAAGTTGAAGTTCCAGTAAACGTGAAATATGTTGAAGGATTTGGTGATGGAGAAGTCGTTTACAGCCGTGAAGAAGCAGCAGCATTCTTCAAAGCTCAAGACGAAGCTACTAACTTGCCATACATCTACTTGAGTGCTGGTGTATCAGCTAAATTATTCCAAGAAACATTGCAATTTGCTCATGATTCAGGTGCTCGTTTCAACGGTGTACTTTGTGGTCGTGCTACTTGGGCGGGTTCAGTTGAACCTTATATCAAAGAAGGTGAAGCAGCAGCTCGTGAATGGTTGCGTACTACTGGATTCCAAAATATTGATGAATTGAATAAAGTTCTTCAAACAACAGCAACTTCTTGGAAAGAAAGAGTTTAATGGAACATTCTAAAACTTTATAGAATGTTCATCAATGTGTATGTTACACTTTATTTAATCTTTTCATTTGGTTTTATATAAAGTCATGAATTTAGGCTATTTATTCATAACTTTACAAATTTTAATGGGATTGTATTTTTTGTCATGTTTCCCTTGAAAAAAACTTTTATTTAATGTATAAAAACTATTAGAAAGGGTTTACAAATTATAAAAAAAGTGTTATAATTTTCTTATAGATTGAATAAGGTGGATCGTTACTGAGTAATATTAGGCGAGACTGCAAGTGAGAGAAGTAACTTCCGTAGGTTGATTTTACGATCATTTGTGGTCTCTTTTCTTTTGTCTGATTTAGTATATGGACATTCACTATGGAAAGGATGGTTTTGGATGTTTCGCATTGTTAAGGTCATCAATAATAATGTTGCTTTAGCGAAAAATGAAAATCATGAGGAAGTAATGATAACCGGAAATGGTATTGCTTTTCAAAAGAAAAAGGGTGATATCATTATTCAAAGTAAGATTGAAAAGATTTTTAGATTAAATACTGAAGAATCTAAGAAAAATTTTCTAACCTTATTGCAGGATGTTCCTCTTGATTTTATAACCGTAACATATGACGTTATCAATACTTTAATGTCTAAATATCAGTACCCTTTTCAAGAATATCTATATGTAACTTTGACGGACCATATCTATAGTGCTTATCAAGCAATTCACAAAGGAATTTACGAAGACAGTAAACTTCCCGATATTTCAGCGGATTACCCGTTAGAATTTGAAATGGCAGAATATGCACTAAGTATGTTTAAGAGAAGGTTGTTGGATAGTTTTCCAGATAACGAGACTGAAAGAATTGCGCTACATTTTATCAATGCAAAAGGTGGAGAGAATCAAATTGTTAATTTACAAATTGATCAATCGAAGCAAATTATTGAGCATATCAAGCGCGAGTTACAAAACCATAATATCGTGAGAACAAAGGAAAATGCTCCTTTATTTGATCGCTTTATGGTTCACCTAAATTACTTTTTAGAATACCTTGATCGATCGAGAAGCGATAATACTGCCTTGCTAGACATGGAAGGGTATATTGAAACAGTTTATCCATTAGCCTATGAGATAGGCGATAAAATTTATCGGATAATTGCAAGTGAGACTGGTGTGGCTCTTCATCGAAGTGAACGAGTCTACATAGTCTTACATATTCAAAGATTGCTTTAAAAAATTTTTTATAAGGAGGTCTCTATTATGAATAGAGAAGAAGTTGCATTGCTAGGTTTTGAAATCGTTGCCTACGCTGGTGATGCTAGATCAAAGTTACTAGAAGCTCTTAAAGCGGCTGAAAAAGGTGATTTTGATAAAGCAGACGCTTTGGTTGAAGAAGCTAATGCTTGCATTGCTGATGCCCACCATGCTCAAACAAGTCTATTGACTAAAGAAGCTGCGGGTGAGGATATTGCTTATAGTATTACTATGATACATGGGCAAGATCATTTGATGACAACAATCTTGCTAAAAGATTTAATGCATCACTTAATCGAACTTTACAAACGGGGAGTTAAATAATGAATAAATTAATCGCTTTTATCGAGAAAGGGAAACCTTTCTTTGAGAAACTGTCGCGTAACATCTATTTGCGTGCTATTCGTGATGGTTTCATCGCTGGAATGCCAGTTATCCTTTTCTCAAGTATCTTTATCTTGATTGCATTTGTACCAAACTCATGGGGCTTCAAATGGTCTGATGAGACTGTTGCTTTTCTTATGAAACCTTATAGCTATTCAATGGGGATTTTAGCAGTATTGGTAGCGGGTACAACTGCTAAATCGTTAACAGACTCTGTTAACCGTAGCATGGAAAAAACAAATCAAATCAACTACATGTCAACACTATTGGCAGCTATTGTTGGTTTGTTGATGTTGGCAGCTGACCCTATTAAAGAAGTAGTAACTGAAACTGTTACTAAAGACGGTCTTGCTACTGGTTTCTTAGGAACAAAAGGATTGCTTTCAGCCTTCCTTGCTGCATTTGTAACAGTAGCAATTTATAAAGTCTGTGTGAAAAACAATGTGACAATTCGTATGCCTGACGAAGTTCCACCAAATATTTCACAAGTCTTTAAAGACGTTATCCCATTCACTTTATCAGTCTGCTCATTATATGCGTTAGACTTATTAGCACGTCATTTTGTTGGTGCAAGTGTTGCAGAATCAATTGGTAAGTTCTTTGCTCCTCTATTCTCTGCTGCTGATGGTTACCTAGGAATTACAATCATCTTTGGTGCCTTCGCCTTCTTCTGGTTCGTAGGGATTCATGGTCCTTCAATCGTTGAACCAGCTATCGCAGCAATTACTTATGCAAATGCTGAAGTAAACTTGAACTTGATTCAACAAGGAATGCACGCAGACAAGATCCTTACTTCAGGTACTCAAATGTTCATCGTTACTATGGGTGGTACTGGTGCGACTCTTGTTGTTCCATTCATGTTCATGTGGTTGACGAAATCAAAACGTAACCGTGCAATCGGACGTGCATCTGTAGTTCCAACATTCTTTGGTGTTAACGAACCAATCTTGTTTGGTGCTCCATTGGTATTGAACCCAATCTTCTTCATTCCATTTATCTTTGCTCCAATTGCAAACGTTTGGATTTTCAAATTCTTTATCGATACACTTGGAATGAACTCATTTACTGCTAACCTACCATGGACAACTCCAGCTCCACTTGGTCTAGTTCTTGGTACTAACTTCCAACTTCTATCATTCATCCTTGCTGCATTACTTATCGTAGTGGACGTAGTTATTTACTACCCATTCCTTAAAGTTTATGATGAACAAATTCTTGAAGAAGAACGTTCTGGTAAATCTAACGATGAATTGAAAGAAAAAGTAGCAGCAAACTTTAACACAGCAAAAGCTGATGCTATCCTTGAAAAAGCTGGCGTTGAAGGTGCTCAAAACACAATTACTAAAGAAACAAACGTACTTGTACTTTGTGCAGGTGGTGGTACAAGTGGTCTTCTTGCAAATGCTTTGAACAAAGCTGCTGCAGAATACAATGTTCCTGTGAAGGCTGCTGCTGGTGGTTACGGTGCTCACCGTGAAATGTTGCCAGAATTTGACCTTGTTATCCTTGCTCCTCAAGTAGCTTCAAACTATGAAGATATGAAGGCTGAAACAGATAAACTTGGAATCAAATTGGCTAAGACTGAAGGAGCTCAATACATCAAGTTAACTCGTGATGGTAAAGGTGCCCTTGCATTTGTTCAAGAACAATTTCAATAATAATTAATACTGTTGATCGAAGTGAGATGGAGAAGGGTACCTCACTGACTCCTCTCCATCTTGCTTTGTTTTTATTTAATAATGGATAAGGGGAAACATATGTCTAAAACATTGCCTAAAGATTTTATTTTCGGTGGAGCAACAGCGGCTTATCAAGCAGAAGGTGCAACACATACAGATGGTAAAGGACCAGTTGCATGGGACAAATACTTAGCAGACAACTATTGGTACACAGCTGAACCAGCGAGTGATTTCTACCATAAATATCCAGTGGACTTAAAGTTGGCTGAGGAATATGGGGTAAACGGTATCCGTATTTCTATTGCTTGGTCACGTATTTTCCCAACTGGCTATGGTGAAGTCAATCCAAAAGGGGTAGAATTCTATCATAAGTTATTTGCAGAATGTCATAAACGTCATGTAGAACCATTCGTAACTCTTCACCACTTTGATACACCTGAAGCACTTCACTCAAACGGAGACTTCTTGAATCGTGAAAACATCGAACACTTTGTAGATTATGCTGCCTTCTGTTTTGAAGAATTCCCAGAAGTAAACTACTGGACAACCTTCAATGAAATTGGCCCAATCGGTGATGGTCAATACTTGGTCGGTAAATTCCCACCAGGTATTCAATATGACCTTGCCAAAGTCTTCCAATCTCACCACAATATGATGGTTTCTCATGCACGTGCTGTGAAATTGTATAAAGACAAAGGTTATAAAGGCGAAATCGGGGTTGTTCACGCCCTTCCAACTAAGTATCCATTGGATCCTAAAAATCCTGCAGACGTTCGTGCTGCTGAGTTGGAAGATATCATCCACAACAAATTTATCTTGGATGCTACTTACCTCGGACACTATTCAGATGCAACCATGGAAGGTGTAAACCACATTCTTTCAGTTAATGGTGGTAGCTTGGATCTTCGTGACGAAGACTTTGCAGCGCTTGAAGCAGCTAAAGATTTGAACGACTTCCTTGGAATTAACTATTACATGAGTGACTGGATGGAAGCCTTTGATGGTGAAACTGAGATTATTCACAACGGTAAAGGTGAAAAAGGAAGCTCTAAGTACCAAATTAAAGGTGTTGGTCGTCGTGTGGCTCCGGACTATGTACCTCGTACTGACTGGGATTGGATTATCTATCCTCAAGGTTTGTATGACCAAATCATGCGTGTTAAGAAAGACTATCCAAACTACAAGAAGATCTACATCACTGAAAACGGACTTGGATACAAGGATGAATTTGTGGACAACACTGTTTACGATGATGGCCGTATTGATTATGTAAAACAACACTTGGAAGTATTGTCTGATGCAATTGCAGATGGTGCAAATGTCAAAGGATACTTCATCTGGTCATTGATGGACGTCTTCTCATGGTCAAATGGTTATGAAAAACGCTATGGTCTCTTCTATGTGGACTTTGAAACACAAGAACGCTATCCTAAGAAATCAGCTCATTGGTACAAGAAATTAGCTGAAACCCAAGTGATTGAATAGTACTAATAGTCATTAGGTATAAATTTCAAGCGAGGAAAGTTTATGATCAAAGATTTTATCAAATCAATCTATGAAAAAGTTTATATTATTAACTTTGAACATTGCTCTCATGTACCATCCTTGACCAAGGAGCAACTTGCAAGTCTTGGAAAATGGTATGTCTCGACGGGTAAGGAGTGGATTTGTCATTCAGACTATAAATTTGAAGAATTTCAAAAGCTATTTTTAAATTTTGTCAATGCAGAAGATAAGGATAACATTTCCTTTGATTCGGATTTTATGCCATTTCAACACTAAAATATTATAAAGAGGAATCTATCTCATACTAGGGGATATTCCTCTTTTTTTATCTAGATTTTACCTGAAAGTCAAAAAAATTCTTGACAGATTTATGTGATTGAAGTAAAATCTTAACTAGTTAAATAACTGGTTAATTATGTAGAGAACTAACTCACTCGCTCAAATCTTGTTAGATAAATAGAAAATAGAAGGAGGAGTTTTAAAAGTGATTTCGTTTTTCAATTATACACTTAACCAGTTAAGGAAATTCTTTAGGAAAAAGTGTAGTTCTTTATTTAACGAATAAATGAAATAGGAAGTGTGTTTAGATGAAAATCAAAAAAAAATATGTTCTTGGTTCGGTAGCTATTTTAGCATTAAGCCTTTCCAGTTATGAATTGGGGCGTTTCCAAGCGGTACAGACTAGCAAAGAGTCTAATCGTGTTGCTTATATAGAAGGGAATCAGGCTAGTACTAAGACTGAAAATCTGACGCCAGATGAAGTTAGTCGGCGAGAGGGGATCAATGCTGAACAAATTGTTGTTAAAATTACCGATCAAGGTTACGTGACTTCACATGGGGACCATTATCATTACTTTAATGGCAAGGTTCCTTATGATGCTATTATTAGCGAGGAACTCTTGATGAAGGATCCAAATTATCAACTTCGAAATGAGGATATTGTCAGCGAAGTTAAGGGTGGTTATGTCATTAAGGTAGATGGTCGCTATTATGTATACCTTAAGGATGCTTCCCATACAGAAAATATTCGTAGTAAGGAAGAAATCAATCGTCAGAAGCAAGAACATGGGCATGATGGTGGAACAAAGGTTAGTAATGAAGTCGCTCTAGCAAGGGCACAGGGGCGTTATACGACGGATGATGGGTATATCTTCAATGCATCTGATATCATTGAGGACACTGGTGATGCTTACATCGTTCCACATGGCAATCACTTCCACTATATTCCGAAGAGTGATTTGTCTGCCAGTGAATTAGCTGCAGCCCAAGCCTTCTTATCTGGAAAAGGTGGTCAATTAAGTACGGTTGAATATCGTTCAAGCAGAGCTGAAACAAGATCTAGTGTGAGAACGAGTCAATCTGAGACACTTCAAAATCCTGCAACAGATTCTGAAAGTCAAAGTGAGGATTTAGCTAGTCTCCTTCAAGAATTGTACGCTTTGCCACTTAGCCAACGTCATGTGGAGTCTGATGGATTAGTATTTGACCCAGCACAGATTACAAAACGTACTGCCAATGGTGTGGCAGTTCCTCATGGAGATCATTTCCATTTCATTCCTTATTCGCAAATGTCTGCTTTGGAAGAAAAATTGGCTCGAAATTTGCCAATTGGAGGTCAGCCAATTCAAAGTCATGCTGATAATCCGAAACCAAGCAGTTCTGAGAAACCAAGTTCAACCATTAAACCAAACTTTAATCTCAATACGCCGGCACCGAATCGAGGAACTGGAGGAGCCTATACAACGGATGATGGGTATGTCTTTAGTCCGACAGATGTGATTGAAGATACAG